>JAQTQO010000008.1 GCA_028712155.1 Patescibacteria group bacterium
TTTCCGGCTTTGGCACTCGTCGTCTCAGGCGGGCATACGGAGTTGGTGCTGATGAAAAATGCGCGGAGTTTCCGGCTCGTCGGTGCAACGCTCGACGATGCCGCCGGTGAAGCCTTTGATAAGGTGGGGAAAATTCTTGGCCTGCCGTACCCGGGCGGTCCGGCGGTCAGCGCCGCGGCCGAACGCGGCAATGCGACCGCCATCGCCTTCCCGCACCCGATGGAGCACAGCCGGGATTTCAATTTTAGCTACTCCGGACTGAAAACCGCCGTGCTCTACCACGTCCGTAACCGCCGCATCACCGGCCGCGAGCGCGCGGATATCGCCGCGTCATTTCAAAAAACGGTCGTGGATTCGCTGGTGCCCAAAACTATTGCCGCCGCAAAAAAATACGACGTAAAAACCGTCATCCTTGGCGGCGGCGTGGCCGCCAACGGGCCGCTCCGGGAACAACTGCAAACCCACGTGGAGGCGCTGGGGAGGAGGTTTGTGGTACCGGATTTTGCCTACTGCACGGACAACGCCGCTATGGTCGTCGCGGCGGGATATTTTGGAAAACCCGTGCCGTGGAGAAAAATTTCCGTGGATGCAAACCGACCGATCATAAAGTAGCCCAATGAAACAAATCATTTCAACCAGTGCCGCGCAAACGTTTTCGACCGGACAGCGGATGGCAAAAAAATTACGCGGTGGCGAAGTGCTGGCCCTGGTCGGCGACCTGGGTACGGGGAAAACCGTGATGACCCGCGGCATTGCCACCGGACTCGGGGTCACGGGCCGCATCGTCAGCCCGACGTTTGTGCTGATGCGCGTCTACCCGGTGAAAAACCGCGGCCGCATCACACAGCTCGTCCACATTGATGCCTACCGCATCCAGCATGCCCATGAACTGCTCGACATCGGACTGGACGATTACCTGGGCAAGCCTGACACGGTTACCGTTATCGAATGGGCCGACCGGGTAAAAAAAATCCTGCCGCGAAAAACGATTACCGTCGAGCTTGACCACGGCAGCACCGTCAACCGCCGCAAAGTGTTGATAAAAAATCGATCGTCGCGTTGACAGAAGATATTTCCATCTGCTAGAGTTTTTATTACCTGTACCCAGGCTCAACAATAGGGTACGGTCGCGTGCGGGTGTCCATGGCACCCCAAATAGCACGAAGGACCAGCGACATCGCCAGCGCTGGTCCATTTATATTAATCTGCTGACACCGGAATAAAAATCGGCGCCCTGTGGCGCCGGCCGGATTCGCCCGTGTTCGTAATTATTCGTAACTCGCGGTGGTATCCTTGGCGACGCGGAAGACTTCGTCGAGGCTCGTGATGCCGTCGGCGGCTTTCAGCAGACCGTCCTGCAGCATCGTAATCATGCCGTGTTTGACCGCGACCCGCAGCATGTCGTATTCGGAAACGTGGCCGCTTAAAATCAGTTCCTCGACCTCCTTGTTCATGGTCATGATTTCAAATACCGCGATCCGTCCGTAGTAGCCGAGTTTCTGGCAGGCTTCGCAGCCGGGTGCGGAGAAAAAGGTGAGCTTCCTGGTGTCCACCCGCACGCCGGACTCCTCCGGAATTTTATCCAAAACCGAGACGACGCGCTCCATCAATTTCGGGTCAGCCTTTTCGGGGCGCTTGCATTTGTCGCACAATTTCCGCACCAAGCGCTGGCCGATCATGGCGTTGAGCGCGGGAGCGAGCAAGAACGGCTTGACGTTCATGGCGAGAAACCTCGGCACGGTGCCCGAGGCGTCGTTGGTGTGCAGCGTCGAGAATACCAGGTGCCCGGTCAGCGCCGCGTTGATGGCAATGTCGGCGGTTTCCAGGTCGCGGATCTCGCCGACCATGACGATATCGGGGTCCTGGCGCAGGATCGAGCGCAGGCCGGTCGCAAACGTATAGCCGCGGCTGTGATCCACCTGGCTCTGCGTGATGCCGGACAAACGGTACTCGACCGGATCCTCGATGGTGATGACTTTGGAATCGGGCGTGTTCAGTTTGGTTAAAATCGCATAGAGGGTGGTGGTCTTGCCGGACCCGGTGGGGCCGGTGGTCATCACCATGCCGTTGGGTTTTTCAATTTCCCGCAGCAGATCTTCGTAGGCCTTGCCGCGCAGGCCGAGGCTTTCAAACGTCAGGGCGACCGCCGACGACAACAAAAGACGCATCACCACGCTCTCGCCGTAGGTGGTCGGCAGGCACGAAACGCGGACGTCGATTTTTTCGTTGGTGAGGAAGATCGTGAAGCGCCCGTCCTGGGGCTTATCGATCACGTTGATCTTGAGGTGCGACAGGAGTTTGACGCGGGCGATGATGCGCACCCAATCTTTCTTATCAATGGTCGCGACATCGTGCAAAATTCCGTCAATCCGGAAGCGGACTTTGAGCGCCCGCTCCTCCGCTTCGATATGGATGTCGGAAGCCCGCGACGTGATCGCCGTCGAAATCATCAGCGCGACCAGATCGGTCAAGGTGGCGGACCGGATCTTTTCCTCCAGTTCACGGAATGTCTTGATCTCGCGCTGGTGCCGGAGCAATTCTTCCTCGGTGATCACGACGCCGCTTACCACGTTGCGGAATTTCGGCAGCGCGGCGTAGAGCTTGAGCGCGGTTTCCAGGCTGTGCGCGGAAATGAAGTAGACCATCACGCGCGCACGATGCTCCTGCTCGAGCCGTTTCTTGAGCTCGGCCACCTCGGGACGGGTCGGGTCAACCGCGGCCAGCCGGATATCGCCCTCATGGTAGTAGAACGGCAGCGCGCCGGTCGCGCGCGCTTCATCCTCGGAGACCAGCTGGAGCGCCTCCGGATTGATGGCGAAGCCGAAGAGATTGATGTAGGGAATGCCTTCCGCGGCCGCCGTCGCCCTCGCTTCACGCTCCCGCTCGCGGATGCTGATCTCCGACATCTTGTTCGAGAACTGCTCGGCCACCGCCGCAGTCGTAACTTCGGGCCGCTGTCGCCGATTCAGTGTTTCCGCATTGAATGCACGATCGGGCATAAACAAAAAGGTGGCACGGGAACGTCCGCCCGGGGCAGACAAAATTACCAGAGTTTAATTTTTATCTTACCCTTTCACTTTTATGGTGGGTCGCCCAACGGGCGAAACTCAGCGTCCACGCCGACCAATGCAGGCCGTTGACGATCGTGACGACGAACGCGACGATGGCGGCAACCGTCAGCCAGCTCAGGTAGAAGTAAAACCGCTCGCCGGCGGTAAACGTCAAAATCCGCGAAATACCCAGCAGGAGGAAAAAGGGGATGAGGGCGAGCATCACGACGACCAGCAGCACGGCCGTCGAAAGAAATGTCACTACGGTGAGCGTGCCCAGCATGCCAAAAGCATCCTTCCCGTACCGGGTAAACAACCCCAGCGCACGGCCGATCGCGTCGAACGTCCGCCGGTCTTCCAGGATGACGGCTGCCACGGCGAGTTTCAGCAACGCCGCGCACCACAGCACCAGCACCGCTCCGGCCAAAAACAGCACCGCAAAGACCGGCCACGGCAGCCGCAGGGAAAGGAGCAACGCCCCGAAGAGAGCGGCGATAGCACACTTCGCGAGAATATTGAGAGAAAGCAAGCGCCAAAAATTCCTCCGGCTGTGCCGCCAGCCCGCGGCGATCTGCAGCGACCGGCCGGCATCCGCGTACGCCGCGTTATGCACGTACGCGCCCTGGGCCACCACCGAAAGCCACGTTGCGGCGGCGAGAACCGCCAGCAGCAGGATGATCATGAGCAACACCTGGGCGGTGGCCGTCGGGCTTTCCCGAAATCGCGCCCCAATCGCGGTCAACCCCCGCAGGCTGAACAAACCGGTCGCGGCAATGCCGCGCCAGAGGTTCACCAAAAGCCCCGGTTCGCCGGGGTTAAAACTCCATTGCACCAGTCCCACTTCGGCGAGCGTGTTCATCCACACGACGACGAGCGCCAGCGGCCACAACGCCCGCTTGCCCCACGATACCCGCCAGGCTTGCCGAAAAATTTTAGGGTAAGATTCCATAACGGTCTGGATAAAAATATCTGGTTTTGCCCGCCAAACAGGTGGGCACCGCACTCCACAAGTATACCGTAAAAAACCGCCGGGGACAAAACACCTCCGCCGGACGGCGGAGGTGTTGCTGACGTAATTTCCCGGAGCTTATGCGGTCTGCGCCGCACGCGCCGGGTCTTTGAACAATGCTTCGAATTCTTCGCGTTCGAGCGTTTCCTTCCGCAAAAGCTCCTGAACGATCATTTCCAGCGTCCCCCGCATCCCCGTGATAATTTCCCGGGCGGTTTTCCTGGCCTCGTTGATAAAGCGGAACAGCTCCGCATCGATGGCTTCGGCGACCTTCTCGCTGTAATCGCGCTGTTCGTGGATCTCCCGGCCGAGGAAAATCAACTCTTCACGTTCGCCGAACGTCCGCGGGCCGAGCTTGTCGCTCATCCCGAATTCCATGATCAGACGGCGCGCCAGCCGCGTTGCCTCGCGCAGGTCGTTGGATGCGCCGGTCGTCACCTGGTTAAACACCGCCAGCTCGGCTTCGTAGCCGGCCAAAAGCATCGCGAGTTCGGCCGTGTACTCCGCCTTGCTCTTCATGTACTTATCCTTCTCCGGCAGCTTCAAGGTATACCCGGCGGCCCGGCCGCGCGAGATGATGGAAATCTTTCGCACCGGATCGGCTCCCGGCAGCTCGTGGGCAACGAGCGCATGGCCGGCCTCATGGAACGCGGTAATCTTTTTCTCCTGTTCGTCCATCAGGTGGGATCTTCGCTCGGGCCCCAACAGCACCCGTTCAATGCCTTCCATGATCTCCGACTGCTCGACCACCTTCTTATTGCGCCGCGCCGCCAGCAGCGCCGCCTCGTTCAGAAGATTGGAAAGATCGGCGCCGGTGAACCCCGGCGTACGCTCGGCGACGTCGCGCAGCTGGACGGTCTTGGCAAACGGTTTGCCTTTGGCGTGCACTTTGAGAATCTCTTCCCGATCGTTGATGTCGGGCATGTCCAGGACCACCCGCCGGTCAAAGCGGCCGGGCCGCAGCAGCGCCACATCCAGAATGTCGGGGCGGTTGGTCGCCGCCAAAATAATGATATTCGTGCTGGCGTCAAACCCGTCCATCTCCACCAGAATTTGATTCAAGGTCTGCTCGCGCTCGTCGTTGGACCCGCCCAAACCCGCGCCGCGCTGGCGGCCGACCGCATCGAGCTCATCAATGAACACGATGCACGGCGACGCCCGTTTCGCTTTGCGGAAAAGATCGCGCACGCGCGACGCGCCCACGCCGACGAACATTTCCACAAATTCAGAACCGGAGATATTGAAGAAGGGGACATTCGCTTCACCGGCCACCGCCCGCGCCAAGAGCGTTTTGCCGGTCCCCGGCGGCCCGACCAAGAGCACGCCTTTCGGGATCCGCGCGCCAAGGCTGAGAAAACGTTTGGGCTGGCGCAGGAACTCCACCACTTCCTGGAGCTCCTCTTTGGCCTCCTTGACGCCGGCGACATCCTTGAACGTCACCCGATCTTTGAGGCCCTGCGGCGCGATCTGGCGCGCCCGGCTCTGGCCGAACATCATCGCCCGCGAATTCGCACCCTGAACCTGGCGCATCATGAAGTAGAGAAACCCGGCGATCAGGACGAACGGAATAAGGATCGGCAATATGGCGCCGAGCCAAAATCCGACGCCCTCCTGCTCGCGGACATCAACGCTGACCCCCGCGATCTTGTCCGGAGTGACCTGGTAGTTCCGGAGCATTTCGCTGAACGACTCCGTGCTCTCTTTCTTGACCGTTTCCTGCGTGCCGTCCTTGAGCGTCACGTCCATTTCTGCCCCCCGCACGACCACGGTTTTCACCTGCTGGTCGTTGAGCTGGCCGATGAACGTGGAAACATCGGTCCGCTGCACGCTGGTCAGCGGCGCGCTGTAGAGGGAGAACAACGCCGTGATCGCCAAAAACACCAGCAGAAAAAGCAGAAAATTTTTCACTAAATTACGCATACTGCCAACCATGAAACAATACTAAAAGAATTGAAAAACCGTGGTATCAGTATACCGAAGGACTCCGGACGTGGCAACCTAGCCAACCTTCCCACTCAGGTGTACGTTATAGGTAGGTATGTTCCTCTTCCACCCCGCCCCGAAACTCTACCCGCAGGATTACCTCCTGCGCGCCACTATCCTGCCGGCTATTCCGCGCTGGGTCCTGCCCAATCACCTGACCGTCCTGCGCTTCCTGCTGACGCCGGTCGTCATCTGGCTGATGCTGACGGAGCAATACCGCGAGGGATTCGCGCTCTTTTTGGTCGCGGCATTCACCGATGCGCTCGACGGCAGCCTCGCGCGCGTGCGCAATCAAATTACCCGCTGGGGTGAAAACTTTGATCCGCTGGCCGACAAATTTTTGATGGGCTCGCTGTTCATCATCCTGGCGCTCCAGCAATTTTTCTTCACGACGCTGCTGATCATCCTGATCGATCTGTCGTTCATCATCGCCGGATGGCACTGGCTGCAGCAGGGCTACGCCATCAAAGCCAACATCTGGGGGAAGATGAAAATGAACTGCCAGGTGCTCTCGGTCATCATGCTGCTGATTTTTCACATGACCGGCGGCCCGATTTGGCTGCTGCCGGTGACGTACTTCGTGCTCCTGCTGGCGATCCTCATGGCAGTCGCCAGCCTGATCACGCACGGCATCTAGCTGTTCTCCGGGGACGGCGTGGACGCCTCGGCTGAAGGTTTGGCCGGGGCATCCGAAGCTTCGGCCTTCTCTTCAACTTTCGGTTCCGGCTCGTCCAGGCGCTTCCGGCTCAAACCGAGCCGGTGATTCTTCGGCTCGATCGAAATGATCTTGAATTCGAGCACATCGCCGGGTTTGGCCACCTTGGTGACATCGGCAACCGGCGCATCCGAGAGTTCGGAGATGTGCGCCAGGCCGTGGATCTGGGCATCGAGCTCAACGAACAGGCCGAACGGATTGACCTTGAGCACCTTGCCGGTCACCTTCTGGCCGATCTGGTAGCGCACGCTGATGTCCTTCCACGGGTCTTCCACCAGCTGCTTGGCGGAGAGGAAAATTTTTGAACCCTGAATATTAATGATCTTAGCCGACATCTCCTGCCCGATAGTGAACAGGTCGCTGGGATGTTCGATGCGCTGCCACGCCAGTTCGGAGATGTGGATGAGGCCTTCGAGGTGCTCGCCGAATTCCAAGAACACGCCGAACGTGGTGACGGCCGTCACCTTGCCGGTAACGGTGTCGCCCACCCGGTAGCGCGAGATGACATCCTTCTGCTTCTCTTCCCAGGCCGCCTTCTCCGACAGGATGAGCTTGCCTTCCTCTTCGTTGACGTCGAACACTTTGACCGTCAGGCGCTGGCCGGCCAGTTCGCGCAGCCGTTCAAAGATTTTCGCCTTATCGCCGCCGGGCACGCGCGGATAATGTTCCGGCGAAAGTTGGGAGACCGGCAAAAACCCCAGGATCCCTCCGACCCGGGCCATCAACCCGCCTTTGTTGGCCTCGGCGATGACCACTTCGATCGGGGCGCCGTCATGCTGCAGCTGCGCGAGGTTGCCCCAGGCGCGCTGGTGGCCGGCAAAACGGAACGAGAGTTCCATCTCGCCGTTCTCGTTTTCGAGCTCGGTGACAGTCGCTTCCACCTCGTCGCCCACGGCGATGCCGCGGTATTGGTCGGATTCATCGAAAAACTCCCGCCCGCGCACCACGCCGGTGGTTAATCCATCGATATCCAGCCGCACCTCGGAATTGCTGACGGCAATGACTTTGCCCTTGATCAAGTCGCCCACTTTGGGCACCTTGATAAGCTCGACGTTCGTCACCAACTGCTTGAAATCTACCGGTTCGTTCCCGGACGCCGCGCCCAAATTGCCGGCGGCATCAGGAACACCTGGCATTTGTTCTTTGTCCATAGCGGTAAAAATCGGATCCGAAACTTCGGAATTACCAGGTGGATACGGTTATTCGCCGCATTCCTGGTTCCTCAGTCCGCCCCCGACCTTCGAGCCCAGACCTAACACGGGTGGCGGAAAAAGGAATGTGAATTAAATACCCCCCGGCGTTACGGCATCATACGATGCTTCCCCCGGTACCGCCCCGACACCTGCGGTGTCAAAAAACGGCCGATCCGGTCGCCGAAACAGGGTAATGAACAGGCCTCAGTATACAACGTGCCGCGTTTTTTTGCAAGAGTACCTACGCCTAGACTTTCCATGAGTTTTCCCGTACAATAAAGAAGGGAAATCCCCCTCATTTTTTTCAACCGACAACCGCCCACGGACGCGCACCCTCGACCGCAACTCCCTCATATGGCAGACAAATACCGGGTCACTCCCAAGGAGTTCAAGGGAACCATTGAACGTCTAAGCAAGCGGACGTTTCGTACGCCGTTCGTGCCGAAGCGGGCGGAAAAAGAAGTAAAAACTACCATCCGCAAGATCGGCATCGGCAGCGCGTACACCCAATCAACGCCCAAGATAAAATTCCTGCGGGCGATCGGTGACCTGCAGGCCCGAGGGGTATTCAAACAGGCCAAGGATTTGGCGCCCAAGCGCATCTACGAGGATATCCAAGAGGAACGCGCGACGGCGGCGAATGCCGGGAGCAACGTGTCACTCGGGCTCAACCGCCTGCCGGCGGAAGGGCTCACGACGCGCGAATTCGTTGACTACTGCCGCCGGTCCGGCGTCGACGTCACGGGCATCATGGGAAAGCTCAGCCTCACGCCGGGACCCAAAGCCCCCCGGCCGGGTGCCGAACCGCACATCACCAAAACCCAGATGTCTGAAATTCTCCGCATCGCAAGGCGAGAGGGGAAGATCGCACATGGCAACATCGGAAAAAGCATTGCGCAGATGAAGGAGCAGCAACACCGTTACATGATCGAAGGACTGGATGATGAGCAGCGGCAGATGCTCCACCGCTACCTGGCCGCGGTCGCCAGCGGAGAGATGAGTCGCGAGGATCTTCCGCCGGGTATCGAACGCACCGCCGGACGGTATACCCAGGGCGGCGCACTGCACGCCGCCAACCAAAAACCACCCACCACGAGCACCCGGCGAGCGGGGCAGCAAGAAGACCTCGAACTGAAAACGCACGCTACCACGGCTTCCGCACTCGGGCGCCGGCCCACACCCAAAGGGCCGAAATCCAGTTCGCAACGGTACGGGAAATCGGTCAGCCACCGCCCGGAACTGGCAAACCTCTCATTTGATATTGACTAACATACCTCCGTTCGATTCCTCACCTTTTTGGTTATGCAGATCACTTGGCACGGCCTCGCATGTTTCCGCCTCCAGGCGGACGGCGCGGTGTGCATCACCGACCCGATATTTACCGGCAGCGGATTGCGCGGGCCGCGGCTGAATGCCGCCTCCATCACGCTGAGCGATCGGACGACGGTTGGCAAACTCGGCAGCCTCGGCGATCCCGCACCGCGCATCATCGCCGGTCCGGGCGAGTATGAGGCCGGGGGGATTCTGGTGGAAGGCATCACCCTCTCCGCCGAGGGGCACCACACCGCGTACCGGATTATCGCGGACGGCATCAACGTCATCGTCGTGGGGATGCTGCCCAAACTTCCGTCGCCGGAAGCGGCCGAATCCCTGGCCGGCGGCGACATCCTGCTGCTGCCGGTCGGCGGCGGACCCGTCATTACCGCGGCGGAAGCCGCCAAACTGGTGGGGTGGCTGGAACCGCGCATCGTTATCCCGTGCTGCTACAAAATTCCCGGACTGGAAATAAAACTTGACCCGCTGGACAAATTCTGTAAGGAAATGGGCATCTGCCCGAAAGAAACGCTGCCGAAACTGAAAGTGAGCCGCAAAGATCTCCCCGCCGATGAGATGAAAGTTATGGTGCTGGAAAAATCCTGAAATTGCCCCTCACCGGATGCACCTCAAAAACTGCGGCGGTATAGTACGAAAAAATCGGTGATGGTTCAATGGGGTATACCCCGTTAGACAATGGACAGTCTTGACAACGGCAAATTTACTGGAAATATATGGGCGAACTAATACCGAGAGAGAATTCGTGTTCGACCATTGTCTAACGGGGTATGGGAAATGACCGGCCAAGCTCCCCTCCGCCCGGGAGGCTCCTGTGGATCCTCATCGCCCTGGCGGCGGGCACCGCAGTCCTCGCGACCGCCTCGTTCTGGCCAACGCGGATGGGGGAGCATCGCGGCAGCGCCGGAGCAAGCGCCGATCCGTCCCGCGAGATTATCGCACGGTGGCAAACCGGACTGGCTGATATCGTTACCACCTTTGAGAACAGCGCCCGCACGCTCAAAAAAAACCTCACCGATCTCCAGCAGCAAATGGCATCATTAATGCCCACCCCGCTGGATACCGCCGCGGCCACCGCCATCCAGCAACGCCTGGAACAGCGCATCGCCGGAACGCTCGGTCTTGATTGGAACGGTCTGACTGCCGCGCTCCCATCCGATTGGTCCGGACACATCGTCACCCTGCCGCCCGCCGACAAATCCAAGCCGCAAACCACGTTGATGCTGCAAAGCCGTGCCCCGTGCACTGCATGTAAAACCGCTGACGGGTGTCCCAAAACTCCCGCTATCACCCTCGCCTTTTACCCGCCCGATATCATACCGACACCCGTCCAAATTTCAGACTGCCGAATGGAAACCATTGCCACCACGACTGCCTATACACTGATCGATACGTGCGGAAACGACCCCTGTGAAGAGCGAAAAGAAATTCGCCAGATGGTCGTTTCCCATCTCACCCTGACACCTACCACCCAACCCTAACCTATGCCCCCGGCCAAAAACACTCCCAAAAAACCGGTCCCGCCGAGCACCGCCATGTCGGTGCAGCCGCGTCCGATTGAACTCGAGATGCAGGAATCGTACCTCGACTACGCGATGTCGGTCATCATCTCGCGCGCGCTGCCGGACGTACGCGACGGGCTCAAGCCCGTGCACCGGAAAGTGATGTACGCGATGTGGACGCTGGGCTTGCGCCACACCGCCAAATTCCGCAAATCGGCCACCATCGTCGGCGAATGCCTGGGCAAATACCATCCGCACGGGGACGTCGCGGTGTACGATTCGCTGGTCCGGATGGCGCAGGATTTCTCGCTTCGCTACCCGCTCGTGTCCGGCCAGGGCAACTTTGGTTCGATGGACGGCGATTCCCCCGCGGCCATGCGCTACACCGAGGCGAAACTCGCCGGCATCGCCGAGGAACTTATCGCCGACCTCGACAAAGAAACGGTCCCGTTCGCCCCCAACTACGACGGGACGCACAAAGAGCCCACGGTACTGCCCGGGCGGCTGCCCAACCTTATCCTGAACGGTTCGACCGGCATTGCCGTCGGCATGGCGACCAACATCCCGCCACATAACCTCAATGAGATCTGCGATGCCATTACGCACATCGCCGACCACCCGAACGCAACGGTGGACGACCTGATGCAATTCGTCAAAGGGCCGGATTTTCCGACCGGCGCGATCATCTTCGATGCGCGCGAGATCAAGCAGGCTTACGCCACCGGCAAGGGTTCCATCGTCATGCGGGCGAAAGCGGAGATCGTCGAGCAGGGGCAATCCCATGCGATCGTGGTCACCGAAGTGCCCTACATGGTCAACAAGGCGCAGGTGCTGGAAAAAATCGCCGAGCTGGTGAAAGACAAACGGCTGGAGGGCATCCGCGACCTGCGTGACGAATCCTCCGAACGCGGCGGACTGCGGGTGGTCATCGAACTCCGCAAAGACGCCTACCCGCGCAAGGTGCTCAACCAGCTCTACCAGCATACGCAGCTGCAGGAAACCTACCACGTCAACTTGCTGGCTTTGGTGGACGGTATCCAGCCCAGGGTGCTCACGCTCAAGGCAATCCTGGAAGAATACCTCAAGCACCGGCGCGAGATGGTGCGGAAGCGCACGGCCTACGATCTGCGCCGCGCGGAAGAGCGCGCCCACATCCTCGAAGGCCTAAAACTCGCCCTGGTCAAAATCGACGCCATCATCGCCACGATCAAAAAATCGCGCGACAAAGACGAGGCCAAGATCAATTTGATAAAAAAATTCCGGCTCTCGGAACGCCAGGCGGTCGCGATCCTGGAGATGCGCCTGCAGCAGCTGGCCAACCTTGAACGGCTGGCCGTCGAAGCCGAGCTCAAGGAAAAACTCGCGCTCATCAAAGAACTGCAGGCCATCCTGAAATCGGCCACCCGCATCACCGGCATCATCAAGACCGAACTCAAGACGCTCAAGGAAAAGTACGGCGACCCGCGGCGCACCCAGGTACTGGCGCACGGCGTCAAGGAATTCACCCAGGAGGATCTCATCCCCAACGAGGATGTCATCATCGCCCTGACCCAGAACGGCTACATCAAAGCGCTCCCGCCGGATTCTTTCCGCACCCAGGAGCGCGGCGGCAAGGGCGTGGTCGGCCTCACCACGAAGGAAGAAGATTTCGTCGCGCATTTCTTCTCGACCACGACGCACTCGAGCATCCTCTTCTTCACTTCGATGGGGCGGGTGTTCCAGCTGCCGGCGTACGAAATCCCCAAAGCCTCGCGGCAGTCGCGCGGAACGGCGATCGTCAACTTCCTGCAGCTGGCGGGGAGCGAACGGATCTCGGCCTCGCTGCCGCTCTCCGATCTGGGCGACGCCAAGTTCCTGGTCATGGTCACCACCAAGGGGCAGATTAAGAAAGTGGCGATCGCGGATTTCGCCAATGTCCGCCGCTCCGGCCTGATCGCGATCCGGCTGCACAAAGGTGACGAGTTGGAGTGGGTCAAACCTTCCAGCGGCCCGGACGCCATCCTGCTGGTGACCGCGCAGGGGCAGTCCATCCGTTTCCCCGAACGGCAGCTGCGGTCCATGGGCCGCGCCGCTTCCGGCGTGCGCGGCATCCGGCTGAAAGGCAGCGACGAAGTCGTCGGCATGGACGTGGTGGACCCCGCCCTAGCAAACACCGGGCAGCTTCTGGCCGTCATGGGCCACGGCTTTGGCAAACGCAGCACCCTGAAAGCGTACAAGACGCAGGGACGCGGCGGCTCCGGAATTAAGACGGCAAAAATCAGCAGCAAAACCGGTACCATCGTTTCGGCCATGGTGGTCAACGCGCAGGCAACCGATACCGATCTCATCATCATTTCCATCAAAGGCCAGGTCATCCGGCTGCCCCTCGCTTCGGTTTCGGTGCTGGGCCGCGCCACGCAGGGAGTCCGGCTGATGCGCTTCAAAGAAGCGGACGACAAGGTCGCTTCCGTCACCCTGATTTAATCGCGGTCGCGTCGGACGAATCCGGCTACCCGGCCGGACGGCGAAATTTCGCCCGCCAGGGGACTTGCATTATTCGCCGCTATCTGGTACAAATACGTGCTTACGTTTCACTTTTAGGAAAGGAAAACTCCCATGGGTATTCAAGGAAAACGCCGTTCCCGTTCCAAAAAACGCCGCGGCTGGGCGCACCGCGCGCTCGTCGGCTTGGCGCTAACGCGGTGTCCGGCCTGCCACAAAATGACGCCGCCGCACCGGGCGTGCGCGTTCTGCGGAAATTACCGCGGGCGAAAAGTCGTCACCATCGCGGCCAAATCGTCGGCCAAGCATAAACCGGCCGCGGCAAAACCGGAGAAAGAAACGAAGAGCGCCTAACGGATTTGCACCGCGACCATGTCCCGGCCGTCCGGGACTCCGTAAAACATCCATCATTCGCGCGTGATTATCAACGTTCCTTCGCAATATGTCCAACCGACATCTGGCCAGAACGATTGCGCTCCAGACACTCTATCAGTGGGATTTCAACGGACAGCAATCCGACCAGCTGTCGCAAATGATCGCCCGCAACTTCCGCGAATTCGCGCCGGATTTTGACGACGGGGGATTCGCCGAAACGCTGGTGTCGGGCGTCATCAAAAATCAGACCGCCATCGACCGGCAAATCGTCGATCATGCGCCGGAATGGCCGCTGGAGCAGATCACCACGGTCGACCGCAACGTCCTGCGCATCGGCATCTTCGAACTCCAGTTCGATCCGGAAATCCCGGCAAAAGTCGCCATCAACGAAGCGATCGAATTGGCCAAAACGTTCGGCGGCGAAAGCTCGGGAAAATTCGTCAACGGGGTCCTCGGCACCATCTATAAGGAAATGGAAGCGGCCGGAGCGGAAAAAATTGTTAACGCGAAGACCAAGCCGGCGCCCGTCGATCCGGCGGTCACGCCGACCGCACCCGAAGCACCCACCTCGATAACGTAGTCGATCAGCCCGCTTACCTTTTGCGGCAATTCGCCTTGCGCGCCATCGCGCACCGGCGGAATTACCGCCACAGGTAAACCGGCGGTCACAGATACCGCCATGCCACCAGAATTTGAAACCTTGGCGCAGCAGCTCGGGGTTTCGTTCAAAAACATCGATCTCCTGAGGCAGGCGCTCGTCCACCGTTCCTACCTCAACGAGAATCCGGGATTTCACCTCGGCCACAATGAGCGGCTTGAGTTTTTAGGCGATGCCGTCATTGAGCTGGTGGTCACCGAACATCTCTACAGCAACTACCCCAACCCCGAAGGCGAACTGACCAACTGGCGCGCCGCCCTGGTCAACGCCAAAATGCTGGCGAAGATCGCCAACGACATCGAGCTTGAACCGTACCTGTACCTCAGCCGAGGGGAAGCGGCCGACACCCAGGGGAAAGCCCGCCAGTACATCCTCGCCAACGCGTTTGAGGCCGTCGTCGGCGCGCTGTACCTCGATGCCGGCTACGCCGCGGCCCAGGCATTCCTCGCGCGCTTCCTGCTCCCCCAGCTCCCCATCATTTTGGCGGGGCAGCTCTACCACGACCCCAAGAGCCTCTTCCAGGAAGCCGCCCAGGATCAGCTCGGCATTACCCCCACCTACCAAGTGCTCAAGGAGCACGGTCCGGACCACGCCAAACATTTCACGGTCGGCTTGTACCTGGGCGATGAACTGGTCGCCGAGGGCGAAGGCTCGAGCAAACGCGACGCCCAGGAGCAGGCAGCCGAACGCGGGTTGAAAGTGAAGGGGTGGGAATGAAAGGAAAAACGTTCCCAAAAAGACTATTGACAGAGCGGCGCGGGAGCGCCTCTTTTTTTGATGATGGAATAAATGGTATACTGTGGACGGTTAATAAGCCATGGATATGACGCTCGATGAACTCTTCAGAATCGCGGTGGACCGCAAGGCCTCTGACCTCCACCTGGTGGTCGGACTCCCTCCGATCGTGCGGATAGACGGCGCCCTGCAGCAACTTTCAGCCAAACCCAAGCTGACGGCGACGGAAATCCGCAGCCTCCTGAATTCGATCCTGACGGAGAAACAGAAAACCATCCTGGAAAATGAAAAGGAGCTGGATCTCTCGTACGAGCTCCGCGGCGCCGGGCGGTTCCGCGTCAACTGCCACTGGGAGAAGGACTGCCTGGGTATGGTGGCCCGCGTCATCAGCAAGGATATCCCCACGCTGGAGCACATCAACGTGCCGCCGATCGTCTACGACCTGCTGCAGCTGCAGCAGGGGCTCATCCTGGTCACCGGCCCCACCGGTTGCGGCAAATCCACGACGCTGGCGGCGATGATCAACCACATCAATATTCAACGTTCGGTGAACATCATTACCCTGGAAGACCCGATCGAGTTCGTCTTCACACCGATCAAATCCATCATCAAGCAGCGCCAGCTCAACACCGACATGCTCAGCTTTGGCAACGCCCTGGTGCACGTACTGCGCCAGGATCCTAACGTCATCATGGTCGGCGAGATGCGCGACCTCGAAACCATCGGCACGACCATCACGCTGGCGGAAACCGGCCACCTGGTGCTGGCGACGCTCCACACGCACAACGCCGCGCAGACGATGGACCGCATCATCGACATTTTCCCGCCCCACCAGCAGCCGCAGATCCGGCTGCAGCTTTCCATCACCCTGCGCGCCATTCTGTCGCAACGGCTGATCCCCCGCAAGGAAGGCGGCCGCGTGGCCACCCGCGAGGTGCTCATCAATACGCCGGCCGTCGCCAACCTCGTGCGCGAGAACAAAATTGCCCAGATCAAATCGGTGCTGCAGACCAGTGCGGAGGAGGGGATGGTCACCATGGACCAGGACCTCATCAACCTCTACCGCAAGGAAGAAATCAGCAAGGAGACCGCGCAATTCCACATGCTCAACCCCGAACTGCTCGACTGACCGGACCGCCTCCCCATGCGAGCGGGCACGCCCCTGCCACAGCAGGGGCGTTTGATTTCCCGCCGTTGACTTTCCATCGCGACGTGCTAGGGTAGTGAAAGCAGCCGGCTCAGCATTTTTCTCCTGCACCCGTGGTGAAATGGATATCACAACAGGCTTCGGACCTGTTGTTGGGGGTTCGAATCCCTCCGGGTGCAATAGAGAAATGCTAAGTACCAGCCAAATAATTAAGCCCAAAGGTGTGGGGTGAAAATCCCTCCGGGTGCACGAGAGAGACGCGGAGTGGTACCGTCCGGAAATATTTTCAGCCGATGCTATGGCCATCAACCAAGACCCGCACATCCACCAAATGGTCATGTGCGCCAACATTTTTGTGCGCCGCGACGGCCGCTACCTTTTACTGCGACGCTCGGAGCAAAAAAAATTCTTACCAAGCATCGTGCATCCGATCGGCGGAAAGCTGGATACCGATGAAAATCCGTACCTGGGCGTGCAGCGCGAGTTGATGGAGGAAGCCGGTCTGCAAGCAAAGAACCTCCGGCTCAAAGCGGTCCTGCTGGAAATCAAACCGCACCCCGGCCACATGCCGCACAACTGGATGATTTTTTATTTCACCGGCGACTACGCTTCGGGTGAGCTGAATTCGACCGATGAGGGCAAACACGTGTGGCTAACCCCGGATGAAATCATCAAACAAAAACTGTTTCCGTCGCTACGCGAGATCATTACCTACATCCTGAACCCCGACGACGGCCCGGTGTTTGCCACCTTTGCCTGGGACCAGCACGGCGCAATCGTTCAGAAAACCAAACGCATTGATGCGTGCGCCCGGTGAATTGGCAGCTTTTTGAGTTGGTTTAAATGACCCTGCTTCGGCAGGGTGATTTTTTTAGTTAATAGATTGACAAAATACATATAATATGATATCTTAATATATTCGTACATTAAAAAATTCGGCAGCCGGTATTTTTTTGGCTCAATTGAGCAACATTTATTGAGCTATAAATGTACCGGTTACCGAAAAATTCAACCCAAACAAGGAGGATGTCGTGGATCAGACCGAAGTCGTCGGAGTCCCGCTGGACAAGGGCGTCTTGGGCGCGCTGGTATTCATCGTGAAGTTCTACTTCACGAACCCTTCTCAGATCCCCCCGGGGATCCCCCAGAAGGACCGGCTCGAGAACTCCGAGCTGGATGCGTACCACGCCGCCATGATGGGGCTCTTGGGCCAGGAAGCCCTTGGGACCCTCGGGCGTCTCCGGGAGGGACGGGTGGACACGGGTATCTGTGTCATCCAGAACCTTCCCGCTGTCCAAGTGGGTGTCTTGCGGCGAGGGTTCGCGAACAACGAGCTCCGACTCATTGACGCCCATTGGTTCCGACTGGAACCGAGGGAACCGGGCCGGAAGCCCAAGTTCGTGGTCAACCTGACCTTCGCGCAGGTCCGGCACGCGGACGTGGTGCTCCCCGAACTGCCCCGCAAGACCGTCGAGGCGCTCCGCGCCTTGGCCAACACCACGTGGGCGTTCTGCCACGTCTGGGACAACAGTCCCATCCCCGTGGCCACGGTGAACTGCGTCGGCCGCCAGCCCGACGCGAAGCCCACGAACGCGATCGTCGTGCGGCAGCGCATCGTGTGCGCTGTTCCAGTCGCCCAGCGACTGGAAGAGAAGGACGAGTAGTTCTCGCCCTCACCGCCCTTTCGTCGGAGCCGAGAAGTCATTTGACAACTCGGCTCCATTTTTTTATTTTCCTACGATAACCACGAGATAATTCAGGATGCAACGCCCTCCGTTTCCTCTGGACGATCAAGCACCGCACGGAAAACTTCTTCGATCGCCGCCATTGAACCGCTGCCCAGGAGCGCCTGGCTGTCGTGACGGGTGCGATCCAACCAATCAGGTAAAGGTAAGCCGCGCGCGAGCGCAAAGAGATGGGACAAAAACGTCGTCGCGTACGCCGCGGGCGGCAGTTCGAATGACAACACGACGGCGCGGTCGACGATCTTTGAACCCAGTACCGTGGGCCGCACCACCGTGGCGCAGACATTATTGACACTCACCATGGGCCGGCCGAAGAACGCCCGCAGCGCCTCCGTCAGATCGGAAATACCGTCGGCGGCGAGCTCCCGCTGGTACGTTTCCACCGCGCGGCAATCCGGATGCAGCAGCAGCGGCAACCGCGCCGGCAGTTTAGCACCCTGAGTTACCATTTGCGACAGGTGCAAGTTGAAGAGGTAGCTCGCGTAAGCATATACCCAGAGCGTCGCCTGATCGGAAACAGCCAGCAGCGCCCCGCGAAAATCATCCGGATATTCAACGAGATGGGCGAGCATCCTATGTTCAAGGTGGCAGGTGTCGGGGAGCGGCGCGAAAAGTTTTACCATGGATTTCCAGTCGCCGAAATGATCGCGGGCCTGTTCGCGCAGACGGTTGAAGTACGGCGCGTCGTAGTAACCCTGCGCACAGAGGAACGTCCGCACCGCCCCGGCGTAATCGCCCTGCAAAATTGCCCGCCCGAGCTCGTGAGAGAGCAGCCGCGGCGTACCGAACCGCTGCAGGTAGTAAAAATTGTAAAAGCCGTTTCCCCAGCGTTCAAGGCTGCGCTGCAGCCACCCCGCTCCGACGGTGACGGGCGTACGCACAACAATGGTGAACCGGTTACCGGCTAGACCGCCTTTCCGCAGCGCACCCTTGCCCCACGCGAACTCCTGGAGGTGCACGCCGCCGACCACCGCAGCCGCGATGCGCTCGGGGTCAACCTGCCGTATCGCAATACGTTGCGCCGTGATGGCGGCTTTATCTTTCAGACCGGCGTAGCTGATCTGACGCTCAGCAATGCCGAGCGCGTGGGCAATACCCTGACATGCTTCGAGTGTCGAGAGTCCGGCCTTCACCAGATCAACATAAAGCGTACGTTCTCCTTCATGCGGAGGCGGGAGAGGCGACAGCGCCTTTGGCGCAATGGTGCTCACCCGGCCGTCGAGCGCCACCTCCTCGACCACAAAATCCTGCGGGTAGAGATTGAGGTACCCTTGAGGCAGATGGCCGAAGTCCACGCGAATGCCGATCCGCTGCAGAATCTGCTCGGGCGTGAACGTGCGGCGAGGCTCGAAATCCTGGGGCTGACGGGTCCGAAGACCCTGCAGGAGTTCCTGCTCGCGCTGGTAGCGCGTAACGGTATCCGTCATAGGTGTTGCATGCATTCTAACACGGCTGGCCGTTTTGCCAATTTCGGTGTCGTGAACGGCCTCTTGCGAATTTTTCTGCTTCCGTTATACTGTTGGGTACACATCCGCCCGCGAACGGGCGGAAGCATACAGCGCAGGCGGGCGCGCATAGCTCAATTGGCAGAGCAGGGGCCTCTTAAGCCCAAGGTTGGGGGTTCGATCCCCTCTGCGCGCAGAAGAAATACGTTCAACTTCGGTTGGACGTTTTTCTTTTTGTAAACATTTCACACCCGTAGGGATCGAACCAGGGGGATGCGTCCCGCCGTTGGCGGGACCGCCAGAGGGGCGCCTGCCCACCGAAGCCCGGCGAAGGCGGGGGAGCCCCTATGGGGTCCCCTCCTTGCCCCGTCGGATGACGGGGTGCGCGCAGAAGAAATACGTTCAACTTCGGTTGGACGTTTTTCTTTACCTGCAAACGAATATCTTACCCGCCGGATACAAAACTCCCTCCGCGAACGGAGGGAGTTAAGCTTTACAAAAATACCGATTCTAAACTTTTCCTTTCAGTGCATCCTTGAGTGCCTTGCCAGCCTTGAACTTGGGCACGGTGACAGCGGGAATCTCGATTTTCTCGGTCGGATTGCGCGGGTTGACGCCGGTGCGGCCAGCGCGCTGCTTGGCCGAGAAGGCGCCGAATCCCGTGATGGTGACCTCGCCGCCGGCCTTGATGGTATCCGTCACGGTTTGCGTCAGGCAATCCACCGCCTCTTCCGCCTGCTTCTTCGTGACACCGACCTTTTGTGCAATGACGTCGATGAGTTCTGCTTTGTTCATTGGTCCACCTCCTCTCAATTGGGAAATTCTAAAAATAAATTTCCTAAACGCTCAACCAATCCAATGGCTATACTATACTACATCACCACTTCCCTGTCTAGCCGGGTAATTTTTTCCAGCCGGCCGCTGTGCGGATCCAGGGTCACCACGACGCCGTTGACCAGGCACGGTCCGTCCTCGACGGGTTCAAACAGCGCGGGGGTCTGGCGGAGGAATGACTGCAGTGAACCTTCGGGTTTGACGCCGATCACCGAGTCGCGGGCGCCGACCATGCCGACGTCACAGACCAGGCCGGTACCGCCCGGCAGCCGGCGCAAATCGGCGGTCGGCACGTGCGTGTGAGTGCCCAGCACCACGCTCGCCCGGCCGTCCACGTGCCAGGCAAACGCCTGTTTCTCCGAAGTCGCTTCCGCGTGGAAATCCACGATGACACCGGAGAGTTTGTGCTTGCGGTAGCGTTCCCAGATGGCGTCGAACGTCCGGAAGGGGCAATCGTAGTGCATCTTCATGAACACCCGGCCGACTAAACTGACCAGCAGGATCTGGCGACTGCCGACGGCAATGAGCTGCGCGCCGCTGCCGGGTGCCGACGGCGGGTAGTTGGCCGGTCGCAGCAGCCGGGCGGCTTCGGTCACCACCAAGGCTTCGGCCTCGCGGCGGTCGAACGCGTGGTCGCCAAGCGTCACGACGTCCACGCCGGCGGTAATCAGTTCGCGGAACGTGCTCTCCGTAATGCCGTTACCGTGCGCGACATTCTCGCCGTTCGCGATGACCAGATCAGCATTCGTCTCGCGCCGAAGATCGGGCAGCGCCTGCGCGAGGGCATGGCGGCCGATCTTTCCGACCACATCGCCGAGGAAGAGGACGGTAATCATGTACGTGGAATTTTGGAATTCGAGATCGCGCTCCTAGCGGGCATACTCAATCACACGCGTCTCGCGGATGACGTTCACTTTGATTTCCCCCGGATACTTGAGCTCCTGCTCGATCCGGCGTGCGATCTCTTGGGCCAGCTTGTACGCGGCCAGGTCATCAATTTCCTGCGGGATGACGAATACCCGGATCTCGCGCCCGGCCTGGATCGTGTAGCTCTTCTCCACACCGGCGAAACTCGAAGCGAGTTGCTCGAGTTCTTCAAGGCGCTGGATGTACTTTTCGTACGTGTCCTTGCGCGCCCCCGGCCGTGCGCCGGAGATGGCATCGGCCACCTTGACGATCACCGCTTCCAGCAGTTCCGGGGCGTCGTCGTGGTGCGTCTTGGCGATCTGGGCGACCTCTTCGCCGATGCTGAATTTCTTGAGAATGCTGTAGCCGATCTCCGGGTGCGCACCCTGCACCTCGTGGTCAACGGCTTTTCCGATGTCATGGAACAGCCCGCCTTTCTTGGCGACCGCCACATCGGCCCCGAGCTCTTCGGCGATCAGACCGGCGAGATACGCCACTTCCATCGAGTGCGACAAGATATTCTGCCCGTAGCTGGTGCGGTACTTCAGGCGGCCGAGCACCGAGACGAGCTTGGGGGGGATGCCGGTGATACCGACTTCATAGAGCGCGTCTTCGCCGGCTTTCTTGAGATCGGTGACCAGCTCTTTTTTCGCCTGCTCGACGGCTTCCTCGATCCGGCCCGGGTGAATGCGGCCGTCGGCGATCAGCTTGGTGAGGGCGAGTTTGGCCACCTGGCGGCGGATGGGGGAGAACGCCGAAACGGTAATCGCCTGGGGCGTATCGTCCACGATGATTTCGACGCCGGTGATCAGCTCGATCGCCTTGATGTTGCGGCCTTCACGGCCGATGATGCGCCCTTTCATTTCATCCGACGGAAGGTCCACCATCGCCGTAGTGATCTCGGCGGCGTGCGAACTGGCGCAGCGCTGGATCGCCTGCGAAAGGATCTTTTTCGCCTGACGGTCAACCTCTTCGCCGGATTGTTCATTGAGCTTGCGGATGCGCGAAACCAGATCATCTTTCGATTTCCGCTCGACGCTCTCGAACAGCAGACGCTTCGCCTCCTCCTGGTTCATGGCGGCGATCTGCTCCAACCGTGCGAGCTGATCTTCCTTGATCTTGGTAATTTCGGTTTTGACCTGCTCGATCTTGGCGACCTTCTCGGTGATCTCTTGCTTCTTGGATTCTATCTCGATAATCTTTTGGTCGAACAACGCCTCGCGTTTCTCCAAGCGCTGCTGCGCCCGCACCAGGTCGGCCTGGCGCTTGCGCTCCTCGACCTTGGCTTCCTCAATGAGCTTGAGAGATTTGTCGGTGGCTTCGAGCAGGATTTCCTTCTGCCGCGCCTTGGCTTCGTTGATCAACCCTTCGATCCGGGACTCAACCGTATCGCAGCGGCGGATGGCCCACAACTTCCGAAGGTAATACCCGATGGCAATACCAAAACTAAAACCCGCGATGAGGGCAATCGCCCATAACACATTCTTCATACGTACTCCATCAGCAACGCGAGGATGGAGCGAGCGGTGCGATGCGCTCCCCACTGCGGAAAGCAGACGGGGAGATGAGCTCCGCGAATTCCCGCCCAGCGGAAACCGCGGGGAAAATGCGATAACCTACCCTGGCGGTAACGCCAGTCTGCACGCCGGCCATCGGCGGGAAATCAGTAGTTTTCCGCCGTCGGCACCAGAAATTCCAAAGAGGTGAGCAAACATGGGGGTGGAATCGGAACGCACGCAGCAGCTTTTTCCTCGTCGTTGCGCTTAATTCTCAATGGTTTGCAGTCTAGCACTCCGGCGCCGCTTTGGCAAGGTGGGGCTCCGTCGCCGATACCACAAAAGGGGCGGGAATGCCGCCCCTCAGAAGCGTCGGGAAAATTTCCTTACTGGATGATTTTATCCGCCACGCCGTAGGCAATGGCTTCTTCCGGCGTCAGGTAGTAATCGCGATCGGTATCTTTCTCAATTTTTTTCAGCGGCTGGCCGGTGTGCTTGGACAGAATGAAGTTCAACCGATCCCGAATCTTTAAAATGTGCTCGGCGCGGATCTTGACGTCAATCGCCTGGCCCTCGGCGCCGCCCATCACCTGGTGCAGCAGTATCTCGGAGTTCGGCAGCACCACCCGTTTGCCTTTTTCGCCGGCGGCCAGCAGTACCGCGCCCATCGAAGCCGCCGTGCCGACGCAGATGGTCATCACATCGGGTTTGACGTACTGCATGGTGTCGTAGATCGCCAGGCCCGCGGACACCGAACCGCCCGGACTGTTGATGTAGATCTTGATATCTTTCTTGGCGTCCTCGGATTCGAGGAACAACAGCTGTGCGATAATGGTATTGGCCAGTGCATCGTTGATGACATCACCCAAGAAGATGATGCGCTCCTTGAGCAAGCGCGAGTAGATGTCGTACGCCCGTTCGCCGAACGTTGATTTCTCGATCACGGTAGGGATCAAATGCATATATTTTTGATTAGTGAATTACGAATTGCGAATTGCGAATTACTGCGAAAGGAATTCGTAATCCGTAATGCGCAATCGAGTGATTATTCAATAATGCGCCAGCCGGATGCGGTTTCTTCCAATCTCCCCTTGATCGTAAACCCGGCTGCCATGCGATGGCCTCCGCCTCCCATCAGCGTAGCGAATTTCGACACATCCAGCAAGGGATCGCGCGACCGCAGGCTGCCGCGGATCGTACCGTCCTCGTGCTCGATGAGCACCAGAATGGCGCGCACGCCGGAGAGCGAGTTGAGAAAATTGGCCAGTCCCGAAATGTCCGCGATCGGATTTGGGAGGTCGGCCAGGTCAGCGCGCGAGATGACGGCGATCGCCACCTGCAGCTGAGGGCTGACGGTCAGCCGAGAAAGCACCCGTCCCCAGCATTGCAGCGCCGGCACGGTTTTATCGCTGAAGGTAAGGTCGGCCGAGTATGGCAGCGACGCACCGGCAGCGATCAGGCCGGCGGCGGCCACGATCACGCCGGGTGTGGTATTGGAGTACTGAAACCCGCCGGTATCGCCCAAAATGCCGGCGAGCAGCGACGTCGCCAGCGTCGGCGGCAAAGCATAGTCCAGCGTACGGAAATAATGGTAAAGGATCTCGGTGGTCGAGGCCGCCTCCGGATAGACGAGATTGATGTGCCCGAAGCGGGCATTGGTGTGATGGTGGTCGATATTAACCACCAAGGGAGAGCCCAGCGTATCGTGGAGCGGCCACGGAAGCTTAGCGTGGCTGAGGTCGCCGCAGTCCAGCGCCACCACGGCATCGTACGCGCCGGAGTACGTCTGCCGGAGGCGGTCGACACCGTCAAGAAAACGCAAGCGCGGCGGGGCCGGAGTCGGACAATAGAGTTCGGCGGCAACGCCAAAATGCTGCAGGTAGCCGGCAAACGCCGACAGCGATCCCAGGCAATCGGCATCCGGCTGCGTGTGACCGATCAGCAGCACGCGCCGGGTACGGTGGAGTTGTTCTTCCACTTGCAGCGGCAGTGACCCCAGTTGCATAGCCAGGCAGTATACTGCCGAATCCCCTGCCTGTCAAGAGTATGGGGCGCACAAAAAATCCTCCGCCGATCGGCAGGGGATACTATTTGATTCCCGGCATCACACTTTTTAGCCACCAGATGACGGAGGTGCCGGATCGTTCTCCGGCTTTGGCAGCCGGTTGATCAATTCCTCGATTTTGGCGGCGCGCGCTTCCGTGGTATCCCCGCGAAAATGCAGCTTGGGAATCGGCCGGAACCGCACCGCCCGGAAAAGCGCCGCCCGCAATGCCCCGGAATGACGGTTGAGAAATACCACGGTACGCTCCTGCGCCGCCTCGGGGAGAACGCTCACCCACACCGTCGCATTCTGCAGGTCCGCGGCGGTATCCACTTCCGTGATGGTCACCAGAACCTCCCGCAGCTGATCAAACTCCGCGGAAAAAATTCGCGCCATTTCACGGCGAACCAACTCATTGATCTGGGCAATCCGATGGGACACAGGATGTGGCCGGAGGAGATCAAAAACGGCGCGCCACCGCGCTACCGGTTCACGGACAATTTCCGCTGCCGCACTTCCTCACGGTAAATCTGAAGCGTATCGCCGACCTGAATGACCGGTTTACCCTGGAAGCGCACGCCGCACTCACGGCCGGCGACTACCTCGGGGACGGCGACTTTTGACTGCTGCAATTGGGTGATTTTTCCGACCGCGACCGAGACGCCGCCGCGGACCACGGCGGCCTGGGCATTGGACGCCGCCGTGCCGCTCGTCACCTTGCCGCCGATGACCTGTCCGTCTTTTGCCTGGCGGAACAAGGCGAGCACCTGAATCGTTCCGAGATCGGTGCGAATGATCTCAGGCTTCAGGAGCACTTCCAGCCTCGCGCGCAGATCGGCGAGCAGTTCATAGATGATCCGAAATGTTTTTACCTCCACCCCGCGTTCCTGCGCCAGGAGCGCCGCCGGCGGGGTCGGATTGACGTTGAAGCCCAGGATGACCGCGTGGCTGGCTTCGGCGGTCGCTACGTCGCCCTCGCTGATGTTACCCAGTCCGCGACCAACGACGCGCACGCCCACCTCCGGATGCTGCAGGGAATCCATCGCGCCGATGATCGCTTCCAGCGACCCCAGCACGTCGGCTTTCAAAATGATGTTGCACGTGGTAGTGGCGGTTGCCGCTTCCGGCAGCGCGGCGGGCGTGTACGCTTCGGTCGCGCGACCGCGGAGATGCTGAATTTTCCATTTGCTCTTGCGGTCCACCGTCGCGGTCACCCGCGCCACATCGCCCACCGACGGAATGGCTTTCAAGCCGAGGATCCGCACCGGCGTGGACGGACCGGCCGCGTCCAGCGGACGGCCGCGGTAATCTTTCAGCGCCCGCACCTTACCGTAATAGGTATCGCCGATCTGGAGGAGATCGCCGACGCGCAAGGTGCCGCGCTGCACCAAGATGGTTGCGACCGGCCCCTCGCCTTTGTCGACGTGCGATTCAATGATCGTCCCGACGGCCGGGCCTTCCGGATCGGCGACAATGCGTTTGCTTTCCATTTCGGCAACGAGCAGGAGCGAATCCAGCAGGGCGTCAATGCCTTTGCCAACTTTCGCGGCGATCGGCACGCAGATGGTGGTCCCGCCCCAATCCTCCGGCAGCAGTTCAAGCGTGGCGAGCTCCTGCTTGACCCGCTGGATATTCGCTTCCGGTTTGTCAATTTTATTGATCGCCACCAGGAACGGCAATCCCGCCGAATGGATGATTTTGATAGACTCTTTGGTCTGCGGCTGCACGCCGTCGTCAGCGGCCACCACCAGGATGGCGATGTCGGCTACGCGCGCCCCGCGGGATCGCATCGTGGAGAACGCTTCGTGCCCCGGCGTATCAATGAACGTCAGGGTCCGGCTTTTCCAGGTCACCTGGTACGCGCCGATGTGCTGGGTAATACCGCCGGCTTCTCCCGACACGACATCGGTGCGGCGGATCGCGTCCAGCAACTTGGTCTTGCCGTGATCGACATGGCCGAGCACGACAAACACCGGCGGCCGCGGCTGGGGATTGCCCGGTTCTTCCGGCTGGCTCGCAAGGGTGAGCGGACTGGCCGCCAGCGCCTCCGTTTTCTGCGACTCCGGTTTGACCTCAACGCCGAGATCCGCACCCACAATGGCAGCCGTATCAAAGTCGATCCGCTCGTTGATGGAGGCGAGCACCCCGTTGCGCATCAGCGTAGCCAGCACTTTGGTGATCGGCAGTCCGAGGGCTTGGGCGAAATCCCGGACCGAGACCGTCGACGGCACCGTGATCTGGCGCTGGGCCGCGGATTTCCCCGCCGCCTGGCCCTCGGCTTCCGTCGCTTCGGCCGCTTCCGCCCGGAGCTTCTGCATCAGCGTCGGCCACTGTTGAATGATCTGCATGGCGACGCGATCGTCGACTTTGATGGCGCGGCGGCCAATATCAAACCCGAGCTGCGGGAGCAGCACGAGCAGATCGCGGGTATCGATGCGCAAACGGCGCGCCAGTTCTGTGACATTCATACGGATGCAATACTGATTGAAGATATCAGAAAAAATCGTTTTTGGCAAGATTCACTCATATCCCGACGGCGAGACAAAAAACCAGCCGCAGCTGAAGCAGTGACGACAAAAATAAAATGGCCGGGACGGGAATCGAACCCGTTGTACAACAGGGCGCCCCGGGTTTATCCCGGGGCGAACCCATCGAAAACTTATCAAGGCCAGGACGGGAATCGAACCCGTGAATAACGGTTTTGCAGACCGTTGCCTTACCACTTGGCTACCTGGCCGATGATGCTTGCGCGCTCACTGTAGCAAAACCAAACGCAGCCGGCAAGATTCCTGCCGGCTGCGTACACTCCGCACAACAATGCCGAGGTATTATTCGACCACCTCAACGGTCAGCGTCTGCATGCCGAACTGTTTGGCATCCTCGCGTTCCCGCATCCACAGGTCCACCCGCTGCGCGAACCGCGGGTGCATGCGGTCTTGCACGGTATAAATTTTTTCGCCCGAGTATTCCGGCAGGCGCACCTTCGTGCCAAAACGCAGAAAATTCGCCGCCACGACATTCTCTTCATTGGCCGCACAGAGGTCATAGCCGTTTGCCGTGGTGCACGGCGTACTGTCGGTCTGTTCCGGTAAACTATTGTAGGCGGTCACCACCGTTTTGAACCGGCGCACGACCTTGGTTTCCAAAACCACCAACGGTTTTTCGCCGGCCAAACACACAAGCGGCGTTAAGGGATCCGCAACGGTTAAATCCGGTGCCGCGGCGACTGAGGGCACCGACCACAGCCGAATGGCCGTGGCAACACACAGCACGGCAATCGGCAGGTGCGTATGGCGTGGATTCTTCGCTTGGTTCATATAAAAACTCCCCATAATGGGGAATCAGATAGACTAGCATAACCAGAGAAAATTGTCAACCCGAACCCGCAACTGCCAAATCAAAAGAACGCTCCCGGGTGGGGGCGTTCTCCGTGTAAAATTTTTTCGAAAATCTGGGAAAAACGTCGAATATCGTCTAATGAAGGCAGGTGAAATAGATGCCGGATTCTGTAACGCAATTTTCTCCCGTCTTCACATTATTATCAGACTCACCTTCCAAAGTAAACGTAACGTTATACTGCATGGAATTGCCGGAAACGGTCTGGTAGAGGTATACGCCTCCGCCCGGATCTTTGGGAATTTGCCCCAAGTAGACGGGTGACGCGCATCCCCCAATCCCAAAACCACCTGCGCCCAGACACGTTACCTGTTCTCCAAGCAGAAGAGGGGTATCGGATACCGGGTAGTGCTGCTGGTCATTAAAGTATAATTCCAAAGCGGTCTGAATCATTTTCATGTCGGAAATGCGTTTGGAATCCCGCTCCCTCACCCGGGGACCCTCCAGCAGCCCGACCGGCTGGGACGCTCCCGGCGACACCGCCGGGGGCATATTCGGCAACCGGCCGGGACCGTTGGGATCAAAGCCGTTCTTTACCTCCACGCCGTCGAGAAAACCGTCGCCATCCGTGTCGGCTTTCAACCAATTGGTGCCGTACACGTTGTGTTCCTGAAAGTCGGACAACCCGTCGCCATCGGTGTCCTCATTGGCATCCGCCTCGCGCGAGACGGTCTTGCGATCGGCAGTATTGACGCCCTCGACGTACGCGTCGTAATCAATACCGAATTCCATGTTCAGGAGCGTCGGTTTCGACCGCTCCTCCTTGGGCGGAAACTTCACCTGGTACGTGAGCGTATAACCGGTATCGTCGTGCTGGTAGATGAACGGATTCCCGGTATAGACATCGTTGGGGATGACGGAGAGGAACGGTTTGTCCTGCTCGATGAGGTCAAACCCCGACGGCCCGGAGCGATCCAAATCCACCAGCACATCGCCCCCGCTCAGCCCGGCATTCACCGCATCGCGGAGACTCCCGCTGGGGACCTGTGTCGGGGTAACCTTTGGCACTTCGCTCGGGCGGCGTTGCAGCGCCGACAACGTGTCAGGGAACTGATTGGCGTGATAGTTGTAGAACGAAAGCGCTTCGCGAATCGCCCCGACATTGCGGATCTGTCGCTGCAGGGTGACTTCGCTTGGCGACTGGCCGGTGACCAGGCCCGTTGCCGCGTCAAAACTGATCGTGCTGGTCGGCGCCTCGATGGTGACCGGCTGATTGACTTGGTCGAGCGTCATCGCGACCGTCAGCCGGAACTGTTTTTCGGCCAGCTTTTTTGCCGCGTCAGAGGGAACCAGTCGCCAGGAGTAGGTGAGTTTGTGCGGCAAGTTGGTGCCCGCCTGCACCCACACCTCGATGGTTGACTGCTTGGCGATCGCATCGTAAATGGCGGTGAAGTCTTCGCCCTCGAGCGCTTCGACGAGTTTCGGGTAGAGCGGAACCGCTGCCTTGTCCCCGAGCGTGCTGGAGCGTTCGGCGAGCGCCCGATAGAAAGGTACGAACTTCGTCCGGTCAATGGTCAACTGGTAGTGATGATAGCGGCTGCCGTTCTCCTCGACGACCGGCTGCACCGCGGCGATCGTGTAGAGCTTAACTTCCTGCGCAATGGCGAGCGCGAGCTGGTACCGCTGCTCCATCGTCTCGACGTTGGCGAGCTCCTTTTCACTGGCGCTGAAATCCAAGTCCATGCCGCTGCCGATCAAATCCTCCGGAGTCATCTGCACCCACTGGCCGATGATCGCCGTGAGGTCGAGCACCGGGTTCGGAGGGAATTTTTCGATCAGGCCGAAGAAATCTTCTTTGACCTTACGGAGTTCGGCCGCGGCTTCCAGCGTCGTGCCGCCGGAGGAAAACCCGCCGCCCATACCGAGACTGAAATCGCCGGTCTTGTTGGGGGCCGGGTCGGCGGCGAACTTGCCGCCGACGCTCATCCAGACCGCGAGGTCCTTGGGCAGGTATTGCTCGAACTCGCGCATCCCTTCCTGCAGCATCGCCAGTCCGCCCTGAGCTTCCACCGGGTCAAACGTGGCGTAGGGTGTCTCCATGGTATCGCCAAGCACGATGTCTTCGCCCACCGCGGCCCGCGGGAGCGGGGTCGTGTCCGACCGGTACGTGCGCGTGCCGTTCACCTGCTCATTCCACGCCGCCACCGCCGCTTCGGTTTCCAGCCGGAACGTCAGCGTGAAATCATAGCCGTCGCTCTCATAGCGGTACGGCGAGCCAGCTGGATCCGTGCGCGCATCGCCCGGCCCCCCCAGCTGCGCCAGATCCGTGGGGTAGTGCGGCTGCGCGGAAGCCGAAGTGCCCCCAGCCGACGGGAACGTCCCGCCCTGGAGCTGCTGCATGAGATGGGAAATCTCCTCCATCCGTTCCAGGTCGCGGCTGAGCGCTTGCGCCTTTGCCTCACCGCCCGGCAGTTCCGCCGCCAGCGCCGTTGCTCCCGGATCGCGGTTTTCGGAAGCAAAGCGCACTTCAAAACGGATGGCGCCCGACTCGATCCCGGGCAGCGCGGATAAGGCCTGGGATAATATCTCGGCATCCGACAACGGCGGCGGACTAATTTTTGGCAATTGGAGATTGCGAAAGACAAAGAAATACACCACGGCCGCGATGCACCCGAAACCGACCAGGACCAGCGCCACGGAACCAAAAATAATACCCCGGCGTTTTCGCTTCGGGGTTTTTACTCCGGCCGTATTGAAATTCGGCAATAACGATTGGGGCAGTGTCGGGGGCAACAGTTTATTTTCCTCCATAACATTTTTGTTATTTGTTACTATTTTATTATAGCATATTTTCCCACTTCAAGCAAATTATATCGACTGTGTTATACTTGAATGCAGCAATTTCTCACGGCAAGAATGTCAGAAATTTTTATGCGGCAAGATAGAGATTATATTTTCCATGGGCTCACGTCGAGCTTATGTCCGCACTGCCTTTCCAAAATATCGGCGAAGATCATCATCAAGGATGGTAAAGTATATTTGAAAAAAACCTGTGCGCAGCACGGTGAGATGCTTTTTTTGTTGGAGGAGGACGCCGCATACTATCTTTCCACTTCGCAATACAATAAACCGGGAACCGTTTGTAAAACGCAAACGGCCACGGCGGCGGGCTGCCCCTTTGACTGCGGCCTCTGTCCGGACCACGAACAGCATTCTTGCATCAATCTCATCGATATCACCAACCGCTGCGATATCGGTTGCCCAACCTGCTATGCGGCCAGCGGGCAGGGCGATTTTTTGCCGGTATCAAAAATCGAGGCGATGATGGATTTTGCCATTGAGACGGAATATGGAAATGCCGAAATCCTGCAAATCAGCGGCGGGGAACCGACCCTGCACCCGCACCTCATGGATATCCTCAGGCTGGCGAAGGCAAAAAAATTCAAATACGTGATGCTCAACACCAATGGATTGAATATCGCCAAAAATGAAAACTTGGCGAAAGAGCTGGGGAATCTCACGGGAAGATTTGAAGTCTATCTGCAATTCGACGGTTTTAAAAAATCGACGTACCAGAATTTGCGCGGCCGAGATCTGCTGCAAATAAAAAAAGACGCGATTAAAAATCTCGCCAAATATGAAGTTCCCATCACGCTCGTTGCTTGTATCAAGCAGGGTATTAATGACGACGAATTGGGCGACCTGCTGCGATTCGGTATGGAGACCAAATACATCCGGGGAATCAATTTCCAACCCATCATGTATTTCGGCCGGGTGTCGGACATTCATCCGCTCGAGCGGGTGACGCTGAGCGGCGTCATTTCCAGAATTGAACAGCAAACAAAAGGTAGCATCAAGAAATCAGATTTCGTTCCGCTTCCCTGCCACCCCGATCGGATTGCGCTGACCTATCTTTATAAAGAAAAAAATACGTTCGTCCCCATCACCAGAAAGGTGGACATCCGCAAGCACTTGCAGGTCATAAACAACAGCATGTTTTTCAAACCCCAAGGTATCCTCGGCGAGGCGGTCAAGGGATTATGGTCGGCCTCCACCGTTCTTTCCTCCTGCAAATCACTGGCAGATTTTTCCTGCTGCATTCCCCTGCAAGCGAACCTTTTATCAAAAAAAGAACGGACGGATTACGTCAATGAACGTACCTTTCGTATTTCCATTGTCTCATTTTTCGACGCATACAACTTTGACGCGAAATCCATCAAGCAGGAATGCGTCCATTTCATTACCCCGGCACTGAAAAAAATTCCTTTCTCCACGTACAATTTACTCTACCGTCACCCCCGACAATATGTTTGACGTGCTATTCCCAGTCGCGCAAGGCCTGGTGGCGCTCTGCGTCCTGGTCGTGTTCGGCTCCATCGGATTGACCTTCGCGCAAACGTCCAAACGGGCGGTAAAAATGGAAGCACGCACCCATGTCGCCACCCTGTCCATGACGGTATTTTTCGTCCTCATGTACGTATGCATCCGCTTCCACCTCGGCGAGTACCCCGTACCAGATCCGCGGGTGCGCACGCTGTCGCTGCTGGTCGGACTGGCATGCATTATCCTTGGGACCATCGTACACCTCTGGGGGCGGGTCAATCTCGGCGACAACTGGTCGAGTCAAATTAAAATCTACGAAGGGCATGCGCTCGTCCGCCACGGCGCCTATGCGCTCGTCCGCCACCCCCTCTATGCATCACTGGCGGTGATGTTCTTTGGAGCGGCAATCATGTACCGAAATCTCCTCGTGCTCTTGGCCGATGCGGTGCTATTTTTTCCGGCGGTCTATTCCCGCGCCGTACAGGAAGAAAAAATATTTACCCGGGAATTTCCCGCCTACGCCACGTATCGGCAGAGCGTCGGGATGTTCTTCCCAAAACTCACGCGCTGTTCGCGAGCGGCGGGATCGGTGACGGTCAACCGATACGCGCTGACGTTTTGCCGAAGCACCACCGCGATCCTCTTGGTTCTCGCGATTATTTTTAAAATAAAATTCCTGGTGGTGTGCGTTTTTCTGCTCATGCTCTGGGGCGCCCTGTTCACCATCCAGTACGCGCCATTCTTCGTGCTGTATCACGTGTTCTTGCGCCGGTTCTTCAAGCAGCCCCAAGCAACCGTGGATATCGCGGCGGTGCGATTCGCCCAGGGTTTTGGCGCAGCACTCCTGCTCATCGCCCTGGCGTATCTGTATGTCATCCCGTCAAAAAATGCGGGGTGGATATTTTCCGCCATCGTGGCAATTTCCACGGCGTTCGGGGCGGCCGGATATTGCGTTGGCGCGCAAATCTATTTCGCCCTGAAAAAAATTCTCCGCCATGGTTAGCACCTGGCAATATTTCTTGGGGTTTCTGGTCGTCATGAGCGCGCTGGGCGTGGTCGTGACGTTTTTGGGCGCCTGCATCCGGACAAAATTTTCGACCCGCACGGTCAACCGCTGGCTACTGCAATACGACGGCTGGCGCGGCCGCCTCATCGCCGCAGTGGTCGGCATGGTTACGCCGTTCTGCTCGTGCACCACCGTGCCGATTTTCGCCGGACTGATAGAAACCAGAATCAATTTCGGCACGGCAATCACGTTCCTTATCGCCTCGCCGTCGATCAGCCTCGCGGCAATGGTTTTCCTGGTCGTGCTCTTCGGATATAAAATCGCGCTGGAGTACGTGCTCGCCTGTTTGGCGATTGCGTTCCTCGGCGGTACTCTCATGGCGCGGATGAAATTCGATGACCAGATCCGGCGGACGTTCATCAGCCTCGCGCAGCCGTGCCAAGTCCGCGATTGGCGCGCCGCTCTCCGGTTATCATTCCAGTACCTCAAATATTTCTCCGTCATCCTGCTGCTGAGCGCCGCGGTCGGCGCTGCGATGTATAACTACATTCCCGACACCCTCGTCCGCACCCTGACGGCGAACAACAGCGTGTGGATCATCCCGTTCGCGGTCATCGTCGGAGCCGTGATCTACGCCGACATGATCGTGCTTCTCCCTATTGGATACGCGCTGCTCGCCAAAGGGGTCAACCAGGGCATCGTTTTTTCCTTCCTCATCGCCACGGCTGGCATCAGTCTCCCGAGTATCCTCATGCTGTCAAAAATTCTTCGGCCAAAACCCCTGGCGTATTTTGTCTTCATGCTCCTTTCCCTCTACACGCTGCTCGGGGTTCTCCTGTTCTACATACCGCAATAGCCATGCGCCCCATCCTGTTTGAAATCTTTGGCTTCCCGATTCCCTCCTACGAATTCTTCGTCGGCCTCGGGGTACTCGCCGGCGCCATCATCGTGTTCCTCGAACGCCGGCGAAGGAAGCTGCTGCAGGAAAATTTTTTCTTCATCGCGGTCGCCGCGCTGCTGGGGGGCGCCTTAGGCGCCAAAATTCCCATCTGGCTGTACTACGCCCGCCACATCGCCGCCCACCCTGGCCTCGAAACTTTCCTGTCGGGGCGCACGATCGTCGGCGGCATCATCGGCGGATGGGCGGCCGTCGCGATGGCCAAGAAAAAACTCGGCGTCCACACAAAGACGGGGGACATTTTTGCGCCAGCGCTCGCGCTCGGCGAAGCGATCGGCCGCATCGGATGTTTCTTGCGCGGCTGCTGTGGCGGGACGGCCACCCGCCTGCCCTGGGCGATGGATTTTGGCGACGGCGTGCTGCGCCATCCGACACAGCTCTATACACTGACGTTTGATCTCATATTATTTATGTACCTCTGGAGTGCACGGAAAAAATATCATTGTGAAGGAAATCTCTTTCTGCAGTACCTCGCAGCCTCTTTCACCTTCAGATTCTTCCTCGAATTCATCCGCACCACCCCTAAAATCTTCTACGGATTGAGCGGTTTTCAGCTTGTGGCCGTCCCCGTAGTGCTATATAGTATAGTTGCGCTCACGCGAAGAAAAAATGTGAGCGCCTGGGCCACCCCGGCGTGATGCCGGAGTCCTAGACAAATTATTTTTCCTTACCTATGGCAATCAACGAAGCCATCCTAAAATTCCTGCGAGACAACGTCGGGAAATTTCCCAAAGACATCGCGGAGGCACAGTTGCGGAATTCCGGATATGCCGAGGAGGACATCCATGACAGTTTCACCGCCTACGAGCAATCGCTCCTGGCGGCACCGTCCTCGCCGTTTTCCAAAAGGGGTCCAAATGAACAAAAGAAAAAAACCACACATCCGGCGTAAAGCTGGGGGATTTTTTTATTGGTTTGTTGGGATCTCTGGCCTTTTGCTGGTTATATTTCTATGCCGCGGTTTACACGGGTGCGAATTTGATTGCATTCACGGTCATTATCTATTTCATCCTGCTGGCTATCGCGCTCGGCAAGAGAAAATATCTTGCTATCGGCATGATGACTTTTCTGGCAATTCCGCTCCTGATATTTGGTACTTGCATTCTTCTATTCTAAGGCTAGTAATCCAATAAAAAATACCTTCAAAAAACGGACCGCGGTCCGTTTTTCTATTGTCTGATTTTCGCACTAAGCCAGGATTGACATTTGCATCAATTTCTTGTATGATGGGTGGTCAAGCTCGTGGCTTGATCGTTCTCAAATTTGCTGTTTGAAAATTGGATAAACGGTACAACCAAAAAAGGAGTACATCCATGATCTGGATAATTACCGTCATGGCTATCGCGTTCGTGCTGCTCTTCGTGCTCTCGCTCCTCGAGTTCGTCTGGTGCTGCGTGCAGGACAAGGACGTGGTTATGCACGAGGAACGCCACGGCGGCCCAAGCCCCGCGACGCGTCGCTCGAAGACGCTCCTGCGCCAAAGAATGCTCGTGGTGAACTTCATTCTATTGATGATTCACCTCGCCACCTACCTCACGCCCATGCTGCTGATGTGGCTGGCGCGCGACAAGGGCGGCCTGGTCACCACCCTGCTGGTTTTCTACGGGATAATCCTGTTCTTCGGCGGCGAACTCGTGGCCAAAAACATCGGCTACCGATGGCTGAAGAAGTCGGCGGTAATGTCAGCGATCCCTCTGGACGTGCTGCTGTGGATTTTCGTGCCCGTCACGTGGTTCCTGAGAAATCTCATCGCGCTGACCGGCGGCCAGGAGCTGCGGCTTACGACCGAAGAAGACGTCCGAGCGACCATCGGAGCAGCGGTCGAGCACGGCTCACTCCAGCAGGAGGAGGCCAAACTCATTACCCATGCGATTGCCCTTGGCAATCTCAAAATCCGCGAGCTCTTCATCCCGGTCGCAGAGTGCCCAACCGTGGCCATCAACCCCATGCCGACCCGCCAGAAACTTCAGGAAGCCGCGTCCAAACACTTCCACATCATGGTCACCGAAACCGAAGGCGGCAACATCGTCGGCATGATTACCCGAAAGGACGTGCTGGCATTCCTCGCGCGAAGCAACGGACCGCCGGAACAGCCGATCGACCTCCGAAAAGAGAAAGAGGTCAAGCCGAAAGGCATGGTCGAACTCTCTCAGGACACCATTGTCGCTCAGGCGTACGAACTCCTCGAAGGCGACGACGTTCTCGAGGCGGTTGATAAGGAAGGCCGGACGATTGGCATCCTTTCGACGCGCGACATCGCGCACCGGCTGTTTGGCATCGGGAGTGAGCGCTGCGTTCCGGAATAACGCTCGCCTATCGACCTTCTCGCGTCATGCCCCGTACTATCCCGCAAGGATTGGCCGGGGCTTTTTTCTTGCCAAAAAACCGGCGGGAAATCGCCGGTTTTCTGTCAGAGCGGGTAAGGGGAGTCGAACCCCTGTCAACAGGTTGGAAACCTGTGGTAATACCGTTATACGATACCCGCCCACCCTCGCATTCTATGGGAAGAATTGCCGTAAGGCAAGACATACACGGCTTTGCATCTTGCCGGCAATGAACGGCACGGAGTACAATAGAAAAGCTATGAAAAACATGGAATGCGGTAAATGCGGCGGCAGCGCGGAAGGTTTCAAGTGCGAGGTGTGCGGCGACGAAATGTCCGACCAACCGCAAACCCACGGCTGTGGCGCGGACCGCTGCCTGCCGAAGTGCACCGGATGCAATGAAACGCAAACGAAATGCACGTGCCTCTAGTACTTGAGCACGGTGATAAAAAAATTCGCCCCGGGATTAACCCGGGGCGAATTTTTAGTGCACGTTCGGGAATAATTTACGGTTTGGTCGGCGATGTTGAAGTCGGCGCCGTCACCGTTCCCGCATCCGCCGTGACCGTGCTGATGTCTTTGGTACCCGGGGTCGGCATGACCACGGCAAACGTATGGCAGACTTGTCCCGTCTCATGGGTCGCCCACACCATCTCACCGCTCCCGCTGCCCGGCGCAACCGGTTTGACCGGAACGGTCCGCGGAGCTGCGGCTGGGGACGCGGGCTGGGGGCTCGGCAGCGCAAAGGTGACGCAGAACTGGTAGCGGTTATCCGTCAATTTCTCGTAGGGGAACGCCGCACCAGTTTCCGGATCGACACCGACGCCGCTCCCGAGCTGCGTCAGCGTATCGGGCAGCTTGCTGTTGAGCCGGAAGTACTCTTCAACGGGCCAGCGCACTTGCATGGCCGCATCCACCCGGCGCTGATCGTACTCGCGCATCCGCGCCTGCAGGGGTGAGCCGATCAGGAGGAAGCCGCCGATCAGCAGTCCCGCGAACAGGGCAGCAAGAACCACGAGGAGTGCCGTCGCCCCCATCTGTCGACTTTTGTAATCGGCGCGCTTGAGCTCCCAGAAGTAAAACAGAAAAACGAAACTGGCGATGCACAGCACGGTCGCCGCCTTCAATAAGAAATTCACGGTGTAATTACCGCCGAGGAACTGGTAGACCAGCGCGATGATGCTCGAAATCACATTGACCGCAGCGGCGAACAAGAGCAGGTAGGTCAGCCACCGCCTAACTCCGCTATCGGTCGAAAGCGCCCCTTGGCGGAACAGCCGGTGCAGGTAACCGGTCATCGCGAGCAGCAGCGGCCCGGTCAACAGTAACGTTGCGATATGAAACCGCAACGGGCCCAACTGGACCGCATCGCTGATGTAGGCGAGGCGCTGGAGATCCGGAACGAAACGGTTGATGATTTGAAACACAATGCCGCCGGACGCAATCGCCGACATCACCATCGCGAAATAGGTGACGAGGTGCACGAATGCGTCAAATGCGGCGGGTTTCTTTTGAGGTCCAAGCATACGCAAAAGCATTACGGATTTAGCGGGTATATTATAGCGCATGGCGCGGAAGATGGCAATCGGCAACGGCGGGGAATTTGGAAACAAAAAAACGCCGCCCAGGAAAGGGACGGCGAAAAGGGACAATGCTACGTCCGGATGACCTTGCGTAAACGCACCAGCATCAGGCCGAAACGGATCGTGTAGACCAGCTCGGCGATCGCGTAGGGAGGAATCTTCAGATGCCACCGGTAGTAGGTGCGGGGATCAAAGAGCAGACGCCAGCGGTTGCGGCCGTAGGCAAGCCAGAAGTTGTTGAGCCACCGCCGGGTCATCCCGCGGCCGAACGTTCGATGGAACCAATCGCGGATGCCGCGGAGCTGTCCGGCGAGCTCGGCCTGCCGCTCCGCCGAGGTCTTGAAGCAATCGCCTTCCAGCGCCACCTGTTGGAACCGGTAGAATTCGGCGAACCCCCGCCCGACGTAGCGCAGATGCCGCCAGACCTCCTGGAGCACAAACCGCCAGAACGGCAGCGGTGTTGCGCCGGGCCGCCGGTCGCGGTACGACCGAATCCGGTAGAACCCGGCGATCATCGGGTGGGTGCGCTCGGTGAAAACCGACCAGCGGTTCCACAGGTGATGGAACAGCAGCGTCAGCCGCAGCCGACGGGAGGAGTGGCGCTTGAGCGCCGCCACCATGTGCTTGACGCAGTAGAACTGCCGCCACGCGCTAAGGTACGCGGATTGCCACTCCGCCGGAGTCATCCGCGGATGCACGCCGACGGCATGGAACGAATCCAGCCGATTGCCGTCGCAGACGGGCACCTGCCCGGCGGCCAGGGCGCGCGCATGGTCCTCGCTCCCCGGAGCCAGGGTGAGGATGTAGAAGGAAACCTTGTCCGCGCCGGCCGCGGCCAGCTGCTCTACATCGCGGGCGACCGAGGCGGGCGTATCGTACGGGAACCCGATGATGTACGACGCGTGGACGACGATGCCGAGCGCGTGGCACCGCCGCCACAGCGCCGCGTAATCTGCGACGCAGTTCTGCCGCTTGCCGGCGGCGGCGAGGTTGGCGGGGTTCATCGACTCCACCCCGTTGAACATCTCGATGCAGCCGGCGGCCGCGAGCTTGTCGAGAAACCTTGGGATTTTCCCGCACGCCAGGTCCGCCTGCACCATGAAACGAGCCCCGCACCGCGCGGCGATCAAGCCGTCGAGAATCCGCTCCCACGCCGGGTTGCGCGCGAAGTTGTCATCGGTGAAAAAGAAGCTCACCTGCGGGTCGCGTCGAATCTGCTCGACGACGTAGGCGACCACGGCGGCCGGATCGCGGAAGCGCGGATTTCGCCCCTGCACGTTGATGATGGTGCAGAAGCTGCATCCGAACAGGCAACCGCGGCCGGTATCGACCGCTTGCATCTTGGTGGAAAAACTTCGGTCGCAGTAGACCGGAGGGAACTCGGGGAGCGGGGAATGCCGCAGATCGGGTAACCCACCGCGGTAGAGCGGTTGGGGGCTGCCGCGCAGGATATCCTTCAGCACGTTGGACCACTGGTCCTCAGCTTCGCCGTGAAACACGATCACGCCGCGGGAAATCAGCGCCTGCAGATCGGCGGGCATCTGGTGCGGGCAGGGGATGTCCGGCCGGTGCGGATCTGCGATGCCATCGAGCATCGTGGCGATGGAACCGGAAACGTGGAATCCGCCGATGACGCACGTTGCCCCGCGCGCCTGCCAGCGGGCTGCCAGATCGCAGGCCCGGGGGAATTGCGGCGTCTGCACGGAAACCAGGCCGACGATCAGCTGGGTGCCGGCTTCCGGGAAACGCCGGTACAACCGGGCCAGCCGCTTCGCCTGCTTGCCGATGCCATCTTCGAACAGATGGATCTCGAATGCTGTGTTGGTGGGAACCACCTGGCACAGCGCTTGGCGGGTCAGGGCGTACATCGTCCCCATGCTGCTGGAAGGCAGCACACCGCGGGCAAAGCGGTAGGGGAAGCCGTCATCGTCGTAGTGCGTGGGCTTAATCAGCACCACCACGACTTTTCGAACCGGCGCTTCCCGGTCGCTTAGAACTTGCTTGGTGGAGATCACGGTTACCCTCCTTGGTAACAAAATGGCTGGTTGTTATCGTCGAATGAAAGTACACACCAATTGATATGTAAACGAGCGGACAAAAAGGGTTCCCCCATGCTATCACATTTTTTGGCAAAAACCAAGCATCGCGCCCCGGCAAAGGGGGCGACGGGAGCGCAAAAAAAATCCGCGCAAGCGGGGCTGAATTTGGGTGCATTGGAACCAACCTAGGGCGGACACCCGAGGGACAGAATCTCCCGCGTCGCGCCATTGTCGGTGGTCTGCCGCCAAAGTGACGTGGTCACCTTAGCGAGCGCCTCCGCATCAACAGCAAATTTCGAAGTAAAATCGGCGTCCACCATGACGTGGGTGATACCCTGCGCGCAGGCCGGGCCGATTTCCCCGCGCGCAAGCGCCTCAATCGCTGCTCTCCGCGGCGCAAAGTTCGCCCCTTCCGACCACAGCCACCCCTCGTAGCCGAGCGCGATCGCTCTCCCCGTCAGCATGGGTATGAAGTTATTTGAGGTCGGCGCACTGGCGATACGCGCATCCGGCGGGAGACTCTGGCGGATCCAGGCCGCCGCGAGCACTTCGGATTCCCCGACGTACGTGGCGTGGTTAGCCGTGTACCGTGAGATCCGCGCGGAAACGTCCATCACCCCCGCCGGCAGCACGACCACCGCCAGCCCGGCGATCACCACCACGCGACACCACCGTTTTTGCATCAACGCGACCGCCTGACCGATGATGGCCAACGCAATGATCCACCACCAAAAAAATATTTTGTTATTGTCGAATTCCCACGGCTGAAAGCGGAGCAAGTTGGGCGCTGCAAACAGCAGCAACGAGGGCACCACCAGGGGAAAAACTTGGCGCGCGTGACCGCGGGCGCGAACCCACAGCATGGCGGCGACCGCCGCCAACCAGGCCCACAGCACCCCGCCGAAATTCTTGGTCCAAAACCACAGCACGGAAGTATCGGTACCGACGTCGGCCGGCACATCGCAGGCAAACCAGTGGTTGCGGTGCGTGCAGGTCATCCAGCCCCACCACCACTGGATGAATGGCTGCCCGCCGCCGTGCATGGCCGACCACAGGTATGCCAGCGACGGCGCGGCCACCACCACGGTGACCAACCCGAACCTCACGTAGCTGGCCCGCGGCTGCGCCAGCAAAAGCCCGCCAAACATGATCGCCAGCGCGATGAACGTGTGGCCGTGGGCGAGCGGAAGCATTCCGGCGAGCAGGCCATACCGCGCGAGTCGCGGCGTCCCGCGATAAAAAATCGCGCCGAGCAGCACCAGCACGGCGAGTGCCAATCCGATCGTGAATGCCCGCTGGTGAGTCAGGAACGATACCACCGGCACGATCCACATGATATTGTTGGCCGTCTCCGCTCCCGCCGGCAATCCGCTGGTCCGGACGTCAAGGTGCGTATACTCGTGCGGCGGCGCCCGCAGCAGCTCCAGTACCGCGGATGAACCACCGCCCTGGTACGCCGCCTGCAGATCGCGCCCCAACCAGATCCACCCCAGACCGGCGCCGAACAGCGCCAGCACGAGACAGAGCAACGCCAACCCGCGCCGGGTGACCAGCCGCCGATAGCATTGGTAGAGCAGCAGCAACCCGCAGCACAGAAACGTCAGCGTCGGCAGGTGGAACGCCAGCAGCGTGGACGCGCCCAGCCGCCGGTAGACACCCGAAAGAAAATCAATGAAAAACGGGTACGAGAGGGGATGGCTGGCGAAAAACGGGTGCTCCAAAGAGAACGGCTGCACGACAGCAAAATGTTCGATCAGGCCGAGGTGGAGCGCCGTATCGCCCCAACCCACAAACACCGCTTGCACAAAAATTTTTTCGGGCAGCAGGACCTGGACAGACAGTGCCGCGGCGATCGCCAGCACGAGCACCACTCCCCAGGTGGTCGGGCGCGCGGCGTGCCCCGCGGCCGCGGCGAGCGCTGGGCGCACCCGCCGCCATGCACCCGTGCGCCAGCATTTGCCGTGCCACCCCCAGCCGGTTATCGCCACGGCGGCCCCCAGCGCCGTGAGGGCGATCGCCAAGGACAGCGACCGGATCAGCAGCGCGAGGACTAAGGCCACGTAACCGGTAACCGTCAGCCCGACGACGGGGACGGCCGCCCACCGCACAACGCGCGGCAGTTTTTGTTCCGGATCCAGCCACCGCATGACCGGCACTCCGCAGCAAACCTGCAGGAAATAAAATGCGCACACGAGCATAAGCGGGTGTGGTGTTTAGCGCCGCGCCGGCGGTCGTCGTTCCGTCGTGAGAAACTCCAAATACTTGCGCATGACTTCCGGGTAGCTCTCACCCAGGTCGTAATCCAGCGCCTCCTGCGGGGTGACCCAACGCGCGGCCGTTAACTCATCATCCTGCAAACGCAACGTACCGCCGACCAGGTTGAACACGCAATCGAAGTAGACAAAATGCGCCGGCCGGTGGAAATCACGCGACCCGATGAGCTCACCGGAGGTCAGCACGCACACCGGCGACAGGGTGAGCCCGGTTTCTTCTTCTGTCTCGCGCTGCGCCGCGGCCACAATTGATTCGCCCGGCTCAATATGCCCGCCCGGCAGCACCCATTTGCCCGACCATTTCGGCGATTGCGTGAGGAGGATTTTTCCTGCCGCATCGCGGATGACCGCACTGGTCACCACCTCAACGCCGCGGGGGAAACGCACCGATATTCCCATAGTGTCTCCAGTATACCACGGGGATTCGTGGTTTAAATTTCTCGGCGTTATCGCGGATTAAAAAATCGGGGATGCGGGACTCGAACCCGCGACCTCCTGGTCCCAAACCAGGCGCGCTACCAACTGCGCTAATCCCCGGGGAACGGCGGCAGACAAAGTCCGTGGACAACCAAAATGGAACACTCGATTCTGCCTATTTGTCTGCACCCTACCCCAAGGCTGCAGAGCAGTCAACGGGAAGCGGATATGCAACGTGCCCGGCGTTTCCGCCGGGCACGCTCAATGACAATTCCTGAATAACGGCTACTGGGTTTCCTTCTTGATCTTCTCCATGATTTCCTTGGCGAGATCCTTGCCGCCGAGGCCGAACGCCAGGCCGCCCGCCAGCGCGATCATGCCGACCATGCCAGTGAACAGCGTCTGCATCAGCTCTTTGGCAATCTCCAGCTGCACCAGCGCCGCCATCACCGTGAAGACGATGATCAGCCAGCGCGCGAACGCCGACAGCACGCCGGCGTACCCGACCTTCGACGTGGTCAAACCTTTGCGCACAATCACCGAAACGAAATTCGCTAGCACCAATCCGGCCAGCAGGATTAGCACGGCCACCAGCACCTTCGGCAGGTACAGCGCGACGTCCGTCAAAAAGGTAGTCAGTTGGCTCCAGCCCAGCATGTCCGCTGCCGTGATGAAGACCACC
>JAQTQO010000070.1 GCA_028712155.1 Patescibacteria group bacterium
TACCGGCTGCCAACAAAACGCACGATGGTCGACGTGATAAAAATGACCGGCCGGATCAAACGAGCGTGGGCGGGAATCGAAGCGCTCGGTAAAAAAGAATTGCTATGAGCTATTGGAAACCAACGACGAGACCCGAGATTCCATTCTTTCCGGCATTGTTGGCATGGGTCACCTTGGACCTGCTGACGAACAATGCACTGATGAGTTTCGTCGCGATGCTTGCCATCGTGCTATTGGTGATGAAAACACGCGATCCCGCGACTGCTGACCTCGTCCAAAAGGTGAGGGATTTGGAAGATGAAATCGACCGACTGGAGGAAAAACTTCTCGGCTAACTCCCTAATCTCAAACTCATGTTCTACCTGAAAAAGCAAACCGACGAACGGCAATGCGCTCGCGGCGATCGAGTGATGGTGCTGGCAGACTTTGTCAGCGTACCGGCCGGAACCAAGGGAACCATCGTCGAAGTCTACAACGGCGGCGTCATGGTGCAGTGGGAAGATTTGCGACCCACTGGCATGCCGATGCTCCGTGATGGCTTCAGTCGCGACGAACTCAAGTACCTAGCCTTCGAGACGGAGAAACACCCAAAAAATGTATGATCTGCCCGAAATGCGGCATCGAGACGCAACGCCAGCGACACAGAACGCTGAAACTCCGGCCGCAGCAGCGTTACTTCTTCACCGAATGGGATCGATGCCAAAAATGCGGATTCATTAAACTCTACGAAAAATTTAAAGTGACCATCTCCTATGAACCTCAATCACGTCTTCATCTTGGGCAACCTGACCCGAGACCCCGAACTCAAGGCGATCTCGAGCGGAACCAGCGTCTGCAACTTTTCGGTCGCGACCAATAGAGTCTGGACTGACAAAGCATCCGGCCAGCAGCAAAAGGCAGTTGACTTCCATAACATCGTGGTCTTCGGCCGGATGGCCGAAAACGTCGCACAGTACATGCGAAAAGGCAGCCAGATTCTGGTCGAAGGGCGCATTCAAACGCGATCGTGGAACGCGCAGGACGGCAGCAAGCGCTACCGGACCGATATTGTGGCTGACAGCATCCAATTCGGGGCAAAACCGCGCCCAGCCGCACCGCCGGCGCCACAACCGCCGCGGCCAGCTGCCCAGACTCCGTTCCGTCAACCGCTGGCTGCACCAACCGAAGCATCATCCGTAGGAGCACCGGGATACGAATCAGAATCATTCCCCGAAGATACGAGTGAGCAAATCAACGTGGCTGACATTCCATTTTAGGAGGTCACAGGCTATCCCCTGCAAAGAGCTTGCAGGGGATAGCCGCGGCTCGGTATAATAAAAACATATGGCAAACCGACGTATGATTTCAAAAAGCATTAGCACGTCGACAAAACTTTCGGGAGTCTCCGACTTTGCCGCTCTGCTCTTCACCTGGCTCCAGCCACACTGCGATGACAATGGAAACATGGACGCCAATCCGATCGTGGTGCGCGGGCTTGTCGTGCCGATGCGGAAACAAACCGTCGAGGAGGTAGAGGCCGCCATGACTGAACTGGAGGAAGTAAAACTCATCACGCGCTACAGCATTGACGGTACCAAGTATCTGCACGTGGAAAAGTTCGAAAAGCATCAGACTCTACGGGGCGATCGGATAGACATTCGCTATCCTGAAAATATCTCGGCAACCGGCGGTAAACCAGATGGCAACCAACCGGCAACCGGCGGTAAGCGTAACTTAACTAAACATAACTTAACAGAACGTAACTTAACCCCCAGGGGGGGAGGGGGGGAAACCCAACCGCTCCCGGGATGGCTCAACAAGAGAAAATGGCAGGAATGGCTTGACTACCGGAAGGAACGGCGTCTCACTCGCACCCCGGCCACGATCAAGCGTCAACTGAAATTCCTTGAGGTCAACAAGGCCGACCACGAAGCAATCATCGAGCAGAGCATCGCCAACGGATGGCAGGGACTCTTCCCATCGCGGAATAGACCAGCCAGATCGAATTTGCTCCGGCCGCCCGCGGGAAAATACGACAACGTAAAAACCACTAAAATATGATTGAACGCTACAAAAACGCGAAGTGGGAGGACATCCAGCCGAATCTCCAGAAGGCCTTTGAAACCATGGTCGCCGGCGGAAAAGGAATTTACCTCTACGGGAGCGTGGGCACCGGCAAAACGCACATCGCCTACGCAATGAAAAAGCATTACGACTGGCCCAGCGAGGAAACGCCCAGCGGCTACCGCATGGGACGCAACCTTCAGATTCACAACATGATCGATCTCATGCACGAAATTCGCAGCGACTTCGACCGCACGATCAAAGAAAACCCCGACGATCGGATCACGGAATATACCGGCGTCCTGATTCTCGATGACTTCGGGGCAGAAAAAGCGACAGATTTTGTAGCCGAAACAATTTACCGCCTCATCAACCACCGCTACGAACGCATGCTCCCGACCATGTTCACTTCGAATTGCACGCTGCAGGAGCTGGCCGAGAAACTTGGCGAACGCACCACCTCGCGCATCGTCGAAATGTGCGACGTGTATAATCTCGCTGGCGGCGACCGGCGTCTACAAAAATGAC
>JAQTQO010000071.1 GCA_028712155.1 Patescibacteria group bacterium
GTTCAATACCTTTGCACCACCCCCTGCTACTATGGGAGATATGCCATACACTACCAACCCCCACCTCCCACGGCTGCGGATGGAGGCGGCGCAACTCGTGCTCCGGCAGGGGTGGAGCACCCGGGAAGTTGCTCGGCACACCGGCTTTGACCACAGCACCATTGTCCGCTGGGTCAATCGGGCACGAAACTCTACGCGTCACATCATTCCAACGGCAAGTTGTCGGCCCCATCGGCACCCGCACGCACTCCCGTACGACACCGTGCGCCGGTGTGCCCGCTCACTGCGTTCCTGGCGACGGGCCATTCCGGAGTACCTGCGGTACTACAACACCGAACGGCCACACCTGGCCCTTGCTATGCAAACTCCTCTGAAAGTGGTGCAAAGGTATTGACCAGAAAACGCCAACAAAACCCCCTCTTTCATTAGTGAGAAGAGGGGGCTAATCTTCGATTATTCTTACAACCCTTCCAGCAACGTCTCGTTATCAAGATCAGTGTGTTCAGGGTCTTTGTCAGAGTCTTCGATCCGGCTCTTGGCTGGTTTTGAGCTGATTTTCTCCGGAGAATTTGACGGCGTGGGTGTAATGTCGGCGATTGCGACGGCCTTGGCCGCTCCGTTCTCCAGTTTTCGGCGCAGGTCGCCGGAAATTTTATCCATCCCGATGATCTCCTGCACGCCGGCGTCCATATCGCGCAGCAGCACCGTGCCATCCAGCACTTCTTTCTGGCCGATGATGATGGCATAGTGCGCGTGCATACGGTTGGCAAACTCCAGCTGCGATTTCAGGCTGTCCTTGGAAAAATTCTCACAGACGGCAAACCCTTCCTGCCGCAGCCGTTCGTACAGCTGCAAAGCCTTGATCTTAGCCGCTTCGCCTATCTGCGCCACGAAGATCCTGGGCGCGGCGGACTGCGGCGGAACGATCGCATTCTCTTTCATCATACCGACGATGCGATCCAGCCCGATGGCAAAACCCGCCGCCGCCGTTACTGGTCCGCCCAACAGCGCCACCAAATCGTCATACCGGCCGCCGCCGCCCAGGGCAGCGGTTGCCCCGACGGCGTCAGCTGTCGGCCAGATCTCAAACACGGTGCGCGTGTAGTAATCCAAACCGCGCACGAGGTAGGGGTTGAGCACGTACGGAATTTCCATCCCGTCCAGATATTCGACCACCGCCATAAAATGTTTTTTACAGGCGTCGTCGATCCAATCCAAAATCTGCGGCGCGCCGGCGATGTACGGCTGGCAGTCGGCATGTTTGCAATCCAGCATCCGCAATGGATTTTTGACCAACCGTTTCTTGCAGTCCCCGCAAAGGTAGCGGGGTTTCGGCTTGTAGTAATTCACCAGCTCGGTGCGAAACGCCGCGCGGCAAGGGGCGCAGCCGAGACTGTTGATCTGGATACTGACCGGCGGCAGCCCCGCCTGCTCGCAGAAACGGTACGCCAAGGCCACTAGCTGCGCGTCCACCACGGGCGCCGCGCTGCCGATGACCTCGACGCCGAACTGGTAGAACTGGCGGTGGCGGCCGTGCTGCGGCCGTTCGCGGCGGAACAGCGGGCCGAAGTACGCCATTTTGACCGGCTGCGGAATGCTCCCCATTCCGTGTTCGAGGTACATCCGCACCACGCCCGGCGTGAACTCGGGCCGCAGTGCCACCGTGTCCCCGTCCACATCCGTGAACGTGTACATTTCCTTGGTCACGATGTCCGACTGACGGCCGGCGGCGCGCGAAAACAAACCGGTTTCTTCCAGTACCGGCGTATCCACCCAGGAAAACCCGTAGCCGGTGGCCAGGGCATCGGCCGTGGCGCGCAAATGATTCCAGTATTGCTGTTCTGTGGGCAGCTGATCGCGGAATCCGCGCAATGCTCGCACCACCGGCGTGGTCGGCTTCGGTGCGACTGGCGCATTTTTTCCGCCGGCAGACGGCGTAGATTTTTGTTGGGGTTTAGGGGACATAGAATAAAGCGTAAAATGCAAAACGAAAAATGAAAAACAACAACGAAAAAGATAAAATATTTTGAACTTTACACTGTTCTTTTGCGCTTTGCGCTTTACGTTTTGCGCTTAGATACCCTTACGGCACATTGTACGTCGGCGCTTCGAGGAACAGGCCGAATTGCTGCAACGGCCAGCCGCGCAGGATGACCCGCCCGGTGATGAACCGGCTTTCCACCGGCCCGAAGTACCGCGAATCCAGGCTCTCGCCGCGGTTGTCCCCCATCACGTAATATTCGTTGGGCTGCAGTTTGTAACTTTTGACTCCCTCGACTTTGGTCCCCGCGGGCAGGTAGGACTCATCCAGCGGGATGGCTTTGGCCCCTCCGACCGGAACGATCGAAACCCGGCCGTCCGAGATCTGTACTTCTTCGCCCGGCAGCCCGATGATACGCTTAATGAAATATTCTTTCGGGTTCAGGGGGTAGCGGAACACCACGACCTCCCCGCGCACCGGCGGCCGAAAACGGTAGGTTAACTCGTCGATGATGAGATACTGGTGGTCCTCAAAATTCGGCTCCATTGACGCGCCTTTG
>JAQTQO010000009.1 GCA_028712155.1 Patescibacteria group bacterium
ACCACCAATGCGTTCGACGCGCTGTTCGACGGCGCGCAGGCCGACGGCGATGATATTTTGTTCACCAGCTCCGACGGACTCACAAAACTCACCCATGATGTCGTGCGCTATGATCCCACAGAACATTATTTTCAGGCGTACGTGAAGGTGCCGACGGTCAATAACCTCACGGCCACCGACTTCTACCTCTATTACAACGCGGCCGGAGTCGGCAGTCAGGCGTCAACCACGGGCGTGTGGAGTTCCTATGCGGCCGTCTATCATTTCAATGAATTGTCCGGCAATTACGGCGACAGCACCGCCAACAATTTGGACGTGAACACGCAAAACATCGTCGCCTCCACGACCTGTCCGACCTGGCGGTGTCCGGATTTCGACGGCACCACCAACGATTATTTGTTGGTGAACGATTCCGCGCTTTTAACGGGCGCAAATTGGACGGTCGAAGCGATTGCCCGGCGCGACGGCACCGGGGTCATCAACAGCTGCGGCACCGGCTGCACGAATATGTATCCGATCGTGACGAAGGGTAACGGCCAGGATGAGACCGCGGCCACCAACATCCAATTCCAGCTCGGGGCCGAGGCCAACTGGTACGCCTCGTGCAGCTACGAAGATAACGGCACCAACGGTATTACCGACAACGATGCGACAGCGGTTGCCGTCGGTGCCTGGAATTACTTTGCCGGGCAGATCGCCGGCGCCGCGAGTATTGAGGCTTTTCTGAACGGCGCGAGCAACGGCCAGACCGCCACGGCCTATAATCCGAACGACGATAGCGGCGCTCCGCTCTGCATTGCGGCTGCCTGTAATACCACCCCGGCCGTCGGCGCCGCCTGGAACGGCGCGGTCGGCGAGGTGCGCGTATCGAAATCTGCGCGGTCGGACGCGTGGATCGCGGCCAGCTCCCGCACCATTTTTGGTGGCGGGACGTACCAGACGATCGGGGCGGAAGAAACGTACGGAGTAACCAGTCCTACCCTCACTCAATCGCATTACCGCTGGCGGCTCGACGACGGCAATGAAGCCGCCGGGCACTGGGGGGCGAATGAAGACACGGCAACCTCATCGGTCGGGTTGAGCACGGTGGTCCGCCTGCGCCTGGAGGTATCCAATGAAGGAACCGCCTCATCGTCTCAGCAGTATATTTTACAATACGGCACCGGTTCCGATCCGAAGGCTGGCACGTGGACAACCATTCCGGCTGCCGGCGGCTGCGGCGTATTGCCGTTCTGCATCGCCGCGTCCAGCCTGACCGAAGGCGCGGACACCACCAACGTCGCTGCCGGTTTGACGGATGAGAATTCGGCATTCATCGCCGGGCTGCAGAAAGAATCGAATGCCACGACCACGCACGTCTCGCTCGATACCACCAACTTCACCGAGATCGAGTATGCGTTCCAGGTGACCAGCAACGCGGTCAACAACACGGCGTACTACTTCCGTCTGGCCACGACCACCGGCAACGGCGTGGCCGGCCAGCTCAACACCTACACCGTGACGCCGCAGTTGACCACGATTCCGGCCGGCGATATCACCGCGCCCACCATTTCCAATGTTTCTTCGGATAAAGCGAACGGATCCTACACTACGGGCGAAGTGATCGACATTGATGTGACGTTCTCCGAAGCTGTGACGTCCACCGGCAACGTCACCGTGACGCTGGAGACCGGCACCACCGATCGTACCTGTACATTCCAGGTTTCCAACGCAACTTCCGGAACCTGCAATTACACGGTCCAGGCCGGGGATACCACGTCGGACCTGACCGTAAGTACTATTGCTGGAACTATTGCCGACCAGGCCGCCAACCCAATGACCAACTTTGCGCCGGCGACCAACCTTGCCGCCAACAAGGCGCTGGTCATTGATACCACCTCGCCGTCGGCTGCCACACTCACGGCCACTACGATCGATTCCTCGAGTATCCGGCTGTCTTGGGTTTCGCCCGGCGATGACGGGGTCTCGACGACCGGACCGACGAGCGGGGCGTACATGAGCTACTCCGGTTCGGCGCTCACGGAAAATTTTGACAGCATGGGTTCCGCCGGCACGGCAGCGCCGACCGGTTGGAGCGCCGGGTATTTCAACCCGTCTATCCAGCAGGGGATAGCTGGTGGCAATAATGCCACGATTGTGGCATCAACACTCACGGTGAGTAACGGCAGCAATGATCCAAGTGCGGTTGCTTTCCGTGCCAACTTTGGAACCACCGGTGCATCGGATCGTGCGCTGGGCAGTTTTCCGCGGACCACCCCGGCCGGCGACCAATTCATCCAAGTAGCGGTTAAAAATGACACGCTCAACCCGATTACCTCGTTTACCCTGCAGTACACCGGAGAGGAATGGCGCAACACGACTGCCCCCGTGCAATCACTCACGATGTGGTACAGCAATACCAGCGAAACGAGCGGATTTGTCAGCATGGGCAGTAATTTTACGTTCTCCTCGCCGAATAACACCGGTGGGAATGTCGCTATTGACGGCAATGCGTCGGGAAACTACACCGTAATTTCTAACACCTACACGCCGTCGAGCCCGATCGCCGCCGGCAGCACGTTTTATCTGCGTTGGTATGATATCAACGACAACGCGCTGGCCGACGACTTTTTCGCCATCGACGACGTGACCATCACGCCGACGGTTTCCGATATCGGCACCGCGGTGTCCTACGACATCCGCTACAGCACGTCGGCGATCAACGCAGGCAACTGGGCGGCCGCGACGGCCGCGACCGGTGAACCGGCGCCGCAAGTGGCGGGAACGGCGCAGACGTTTGATGTCACCGGTCTCAGCGGAGGGACACAATACTACTTCGCCATGAAGACGACCGACGACGTGACCAACACGTCCGGTCTCTCGAATGTGCCGAACGCAACCACCGACGGTTCGGCGCCGGCCCCCGCCCTCACCCAGTCCCACTACCGGTGGCGCCTGGACGACGGCAACGAGACGGCCGCCCACTGGGGGGCGAATGAGGATACGGCCACGTCCTCGGTTGGCTTGAGCACGGTGGTGCGCCTGCGCATGGAAGTCAACAACGCGGGCACCGCTTCCTCATCACAACAATACATTTTGCAGTACGGTACCGGCTCCGATCCGAAAGTGGACACCTGGACCACGGTCCCGGCTTCCGGCGCCTGCGGCAGCTCGCCGTTCTGCATGAACGCCTCCAGCCTGACCGAAGGGGCCGACACCACCAATGTCGCCTCCGGCCTGACCGACGCCGACGCCGCGTTCATCGCCGGCCTGCAGAAAGAAACCAACGCCACCACCACCCACATTTCGCTGGATACCCCCAACTTCACCGAGATCGAGTATGCGTTCCAAGTGACGGGCAATGCGGCAGAAGGGACTACCTATTATTTCCGTTTTGCAACCACCACCGGGGACGGAGTTTCCGGCCAGCTCAACACCTACACCGTGACGCCGCAGCTGACGACGTACTCGAGCGCGGCCGCGCCGACCATTACGTCCGTTTCCTCGGATAAAGCCAACGGTTCGTACACGACCGGTGAGGTGATCGATATCGACGTGTCATTCTCGGAAGCCGTCACCGCCACGACGACCGTCACCGTGGTGCTGGACTCCGGCGGCAGTTGCGGCTTTACGGTTTCCAACGCCTCGACGGCAACCTGCAATTACACCGTGGCGGCCGGGCAGGTCAGCGCGGATCTGACTGCGAGCGCCGTCCTGGGTTACCTCGAGGATCAAGCCGGCAACCCGATGACGAGTTTCTTGCCGGCGGCCAATCTCGCGGCGAACAAGGCGCTGGTCATCGATGCGAGCGCGCCGTCAACGGTATCCAGTCTTGCCGTTTCAACCGTGGCGACCTCTTCGGTGCAACTGACGTGGAATTCTCCCGGCGATGATTCCATTAACCAGGCATCGCAGTACGTCATCTTTATCAGCGTGGACGGCATGGGTGCCGAGTATGTCGCTCCGTTGCTTCAGGACGGACTGGCCAACGAAATGGTTACCTTTGAACGGTTCCAGACCGAAGGTTCCGGTACGCTGAACGCCCGCGACGATCCGGATTACGCCGTTACGTTGCCCAACCACACCACGATGGCGACCGGCCGCGGCGTGGCCGGCGCGAGCGGCCACGGCTGGACCGGCAACGGCGATCCGGGGCCGACCGACACGCTCGCCACCAATAAAGGTTCGTACGTTGCCAGCGTGTTTGACGTGGCGCACGACAACGGAATGCGCACCGGCCTGTGGTCGGGCAAATCGAAATTCATTTTGTTCCAGCAGTCCTACAGTACGACCACCGGCGCGGCGGACGTCACCGGCGTCGATAACGGCGCGGACAAGATTTCCTACAATTACATTTCCAACGGCGTGGCGGCCAGCGCCATGACCACCGACTTTATCAGCCAGATGACTACCCACCCGTTCAACTATTCCTTTGTCCACTACCAGGACCCGGATGCCACCGGGCACAGCTCGGGCTGGTCCACGACGGTCACCAGCGGTTTCGCCGCCACGCTGAAAGCCGTCGATACGGCGATCGGCAGAATTTTCACAATGGTTGAGAATAGTTCCGTGCTCCGGAACAAAACAACCATCATTATTACGGCGGACCACGGCGGGCATAGCACCACGCACGGTGATACAACCAACTACTTGGATTACGAAATACCTTTCTATGTGTGGGGGGCCGGAGCGGCTGCGGCGCAAGATTTGTATAGCTTGAACACGTCAACTCTAGCAGCGCCCTTGCAGGCGTCAAATCCGGCGTATGCCACCAGTCGTCCGGTGCATAACGGCGACGCCAGCAACTTGGCCCTGCAACTCCTCGGCCTGAGCGCTATCCCCGGTTCAACGATCGACAGCAAACAGGACCTGGCTACCAAAGTTCTGGGCACGCCGACGGCGTACGACATCCGCTACTCGACGGCCGCCATTACCGCCGATACTTGGGCCGCGGCAACGCCGGTCACGGGCGAACCGGCTCCGGGCGCGGCCGGCGCCGCGCAGACCATGACCGTCAGCGGGCTCACCCCCAACACCACCTACTACTTTGCCATGAAAGCCGCCGACGAAATGCCTAATTCGTCGGCACTCTCCAACGCGATCAGTACGTCCACGTCGCAGGTTGAAGTGAGCTGCGGCGGAACGCTGGTGCAGTCGAAGACCGCTTCCCACGCCTACTCGTCACCCGCCACGTCCATTACGGTTACCCTGGATGCGGCCGCCACCGCCGGCAACCTGCTGATTGCCACCGTGAGCAGCGACAAAACTGCCGGGGCGTACACTCTACCTACTGGGTTCACCCTGGTGCAGAGCTACATTTCCGCCAATGTCTCCGGCGCGATGGCGTACAAAGTCGCCACGGGCGGCGAGACCGCCGTCCAGTGGCAGTACACCAACAGCGAGGAATCCAATGCGTGGGTGGGGGAGTACTCGGGCCTGGCGACCAGTGGCGTGCTGGATATTGGCATTGAAGCCGACTCCGGTGCGAACGCGCCCACATCGCTGAGCTCCGGTACGTCGGCGGTCACCGCCCAGAACGACGAGCTGGCGATCGCCATGATGGCCAATGATTCCTGGAAAGACATGGACGGCGGCCGGTCGTGGTCCAACGGCTACGCGGAGATCTCCTACGCGAACGACGGCAACTCCGCGGGCGGTTCACCCAGCATGAGCATCGCGACGAAAACATTGAGTGCCGCCGCGGCGCAAGAAACGACTTACGCGTGCACGGATACCGGCGACCAGGCGTACATCGTGCTCGCTACGTTCAAAGCGGTCGCCTGCGGCGCTTCCAACCCCGTGCTGACCCAATCCCACTACCGGTGGCGCAACGACGATGGCACGGAAGTGGCCGCTTCGTGGGGCGCCAATGAAGACACTGCGACCAGTTCCGTCGGTACCAGCGGCCATGTGGTGCGCCTCCGTATGGAGGTGTCCAACGCCGGTACCGCTTCATCGTCGCAGCAGTACATCCTGCAGTACAGCAACACTTCAAATCCGAAAGCGGGCAATTGGTTTACGGTTCCCGCGTCCGGCAGTTGCACGGGGTTTCCGTTCTGCATGGCGGCGTCGAGCCTGACGGAGGGTGCGGCTACCACCAACGTCGCGTCGGGTTTGACGGATAGTAATTCCGCGTTTGCCGCGGGCCTGCAAAAAGAATCGAACGCCACCACCACGCATATTTCGCTTAGCACCACCAACTTTACCGAGATCGAGTACGCGTTTCAGGTGACCAGCAGCGCCCCGAACAATACGACGCTCTACTTCCGCCTGGCGACGACGACCGGAAACGGCACGGCCGGTCAGCTGAATACCTACAGTGTGACCCCGAGTTTGACCACGGCGTCGAGCGGCGGCGGGGGTGGTGGCACGGCTCCCGTACCGAGCGGCGGCGGGTTTTCTGACGGGCAGACCGGCGTACCGGTGGACGTCTGGGTCGAAAAATTCTTTGATAAGTCCTTGGCCTCGGCGACGGTTAACACGACGAACGTCACCTTGAAAGAAAATACCGGCAATACGCGCCTGGGCGCGCCGACCGGATCGAACCTCTGCACGAGCGTCATGCTGTCGGGTAACATCCGCATTGAATGTCTTCACGCCGCCTTAACACCTAGCAAGTGGTACACGTTCACCATCACGACGGGTGTGACCGAACAGATGGGCACGCCGCTGGCGACCAACTACAGTTTCGCGTTCATGACCTCGTCGTTTAACGGCGGATCGGGCTACATCCCGTCGCCGGTCATCACCTCCAGCGCCCCGGTCGCCGGGGCGACGATCGCCCCCAACGCCACGCTGCGGGTGAACTTCAGTCCGGGTGGTGATGGGAGCGGTACGGATACGATGGCAACTGCGGGCGCGGGTTCGGTCTTGTCGCTGTCGAACGTTAAAATTTTTGCCGCCCAGTACGGCCAGCCGATCAACCAGACCAACTACCTGGCGTGCGCGTCCGTTGGCGCCGATCCGGCCAACCCGACCGACTGCAACTTGGCCTGGAACGCGACGACCAAGGAGCTCATCATCACGCCGGGTAAAAAGGCGCCGGCCGGAACGGTGGTGTCGACGGGCGGCACGGCGCTCGCCGCGAATACCGAGTACGTCTTGATGGTAAAGGGTTCCGCCAGCGGCACGGGCGTGCAGAATGCCGACAGCGTCGGGATGAGCGGATCGGACTACTTCATCACGTTTAAAACCGTGTCCGCCGACAGCACCGGGCCCGACATCACCGGGTCATCCCCGAGCAACAACGCCACCGGCATCGACCGCGCCACCTACGACATCAGCCTCGGCTTCAACGAAGCCGTAGACTCCGCCAGCGTCACGACGGCGACGATTAAACTGTACTGCGAGGACAACGACGGCAACCTCGCCAACGGCTGCACGGCCGGCGCCAACGGCTGGGATGTCAACGACTCCGAGATCACCGGTACGACGGTGACGTACAGTTCGAGCGAACGTTCGGCCACGCTGTCGCCTAACCGCCTGCTGGCCGAATCGACCAAGTACTACCTTCGCGTGGTGAGCTCGTCGGGGGTAAAAGATATTTCGGGTAACGCGTTCGACGGCACGCCGGGCACGGCCGGCAACCAGGATGAGATTATCGCCTTCACGACGGCCGCGACGGTCAACGGCCAGGCGAATGACACGGTCAAGCCCAAACTGCTGTTTGCCAATGCCGATAATTTCTCGGTGGTGATTACGTTCTCCGAGCCGGTGAAATTCGACGCCACGGCGAATGCCACGCAAGTCACCAGCTCGAACAGCACCGACGCCAATAACACCGCTAACTGGACACTGGAATCGCCGGCCGGCGTCACTGTCAGTCTGACCGGAAAAAAGATCAAGTACGTTCCCGATAATAATTCGATCACCATCAGCGGTTTGTCGTTCCCGCCCGACCAAGGTTTCAAGATTACCGCCTCGACCGACATCACCGATCTCACCGGCAACGCCGTGGACAGCACCGGCACGCCGGCCGGCAACGTCGCCTACGGGACGGTGCAGAGCGTCGGCACGACGAACGGGCAGGTCGAACTCGGCAGCGGCGGTTCGGGCGGCATGTGCAACTACTACACTATGGGCGTGCAGCCGGTACGCGTCGCGCCCCGCACCGCGCTGGCCGGTTCAACGAGCGTCTACGAAGTCGAGTTCCCGGCCACGACGGTGATTCCGGCTGGCGGGCAGATCGTGCTGACGTTCCCGTCCGGCTTCAGCTTTATCGCCGACGGCGGCACGAGCGAATGCCAGGACGTACTGAACGTAACGGACAATACCGACATCAACGGCGCATCGGTCGGGACGGTGACGATGGCGTCGGTTGTCTGCAGCGACGCCGCGAGAACCGTGACGGTCACCACCGGCGGGGCCAGCACCGTGGCCGGCGACCGGCTCCGCTTCAATATCCAGGGCGTGAAGAGCTCGTCGGTCGCCCGCGACTACACCACCTCGGGCTACACGGTCGACGTCAAGACGAAGAACGCCTCCGGAACGCTGTTGGATTCCAAGACGTCGATGCCGTTCTACCTGACGCAGGGCGGTTCGCTCAGCATCTCGGGTATGGTGTTCAACGACAACGGCACGGGCGGCGGCACTGAGGGTGACGGCGTCAAGAACGGCACGGAAGCCGGTATTGCGAATATCCAGGTTTGCCTTGGCGGAATGATGGGGTACTCATGTACGACGACCGACAGCAGCGGCGAGTACGCCTTCAGTTTGCTGGCAAACGGGTACTACAGCGTGAACATTCCGCCGTTAACTTCGGGCAGTTACGTCGGTGGGCCGTACTTCCGTGACGTCAACCTGAGTGGATCGAACAAGACCGACCTGGACTTCGGTTTTGTCGCTTCGAACCGCAACATTACCGTAACCCTCAGCGGCATTCCGTCGGGCACTGACCTGGACGTCTACACGTACGGTTCGGGCAGTTCGGCAAACACCGGATTTGTCGTCCGCGAGGTGCTGTGGGAAAGCGGGGCGCAGAATGGCACCGGTTCGGCCACCCTGCCGGTGTCGGACGGTACCTGGGAAGTCGGCGTGCGGCCGTGGATGCCGAAAGACCCGTCGGCCGGCATGACCAAGATGCCGGTGATGAGCTTCATGCCGCCCCAGCCGAAGTCGGTGACCGTGTCGGGCGCGGGGAGCTACCCGGTGAGCTTCGCCATTCAGACCGCGGCGCAGGCGGTCAAGGGCAAGGTGGTGGACGGCTCGGGTACGGCGATCGCCAACGTCTACATTGGAGCGCGGCCGGCACAGATGACGTCGAGCATTGGCGGCGGGGGAACGACACAGACCGGATCCGACGGCACGTTCTCGCTCAATATCGCCATTGGCGCGTATCTCCTTGAGGCGTTCATGCCCGGCATGCCGCCGACGGCCGGCACCGAGGTGACGGTGGTCGCCGATACGGGCAACGTTGCTACCGACGGCAACAGCGCAGCTGACGTTTACCGCCGCGGGGTGCTCATTATCAATGACTACGACGGCGACGACGATGACCTCATTGTTAAGATTTCAAAAGGCTCCTACTCGATTGCCGGCATGGTGCTCGACGAATCGGGCAATGCCATCCCGTACGCCCACGTCAGCGGCGAGCAGGTGGACAATTCAGGCAATCCGAACGGCCCGCGCATGGACGCCTCGACCGACGCCTCCGGCAACTTCACGCTCTACGTGAACAACGGCACTTGGAAGCTCCGCGGGTTTGCTCCGGGCTACGGGGAACTAGCTGCGCTGACCGTGACGATATCGTCGGCCAGCCTGACGGGCCAGAATCTGCAAGCGACGACGGCGACGTTCGGTACCGTCAGCGGTCAGGTTACCCAGGGCGGCGCCGGGGTGGCGGGGGTGTTCGTGGGCATCCATGGCGCGAGCGGCGGCAACAGCACCGTGACCGACGCGAGCGGCAACTATGAATTAAAAAATATCGAAGGAACGGGCTACACCATCGAAGGGTTTCTACAGGGCAGCGGGCCGACCTCCGTTATTTCCAACGTAACCGTGACGGCCGGCGCAACATTGTCGGGTCAAGATTTGACCATTGGGCAGACCGGAACGCTTGCGGTGACGATTTCAGGCGTAACCGATGCGTTCGTGGAGGCGTTCGACTCGAGCGGCCGGGGCAACCGGACGGGCGCCAACGCGAGCGGGGTCTACAGCATCACCTTGCCGGCCGGGACGTACACGGTTAAAGCCGGCAGCCCGTCGCTGGGGCCGATCGGCAGCCAGACGAATGTGGTGATAGCCGCCAGCCAGACGGTTGCCGTCACCTTCACTCCGCCCGCGACGTATGCGGTGTCCGGTACGGTCCAGTCGGCCACAGCGGTGTGCGCCAATCAGGCGTCGGTGCTCATTTCATCCGCCAGCACCGGCCGCATGACGGTGACGACCACGGATGCGTCCGGCGCGTTCTCCGTGAATTTGCCCAACGGCACGTACTCGATCGGCGCGGGCAAGCCCGGCTGTGTGGACAGCGCGGCGGCCGGCAGCATCACGGTGGCGAGCGCCGCTTTGAGGACCGGCACGAACCGCACGCTGGTGGTAACGGATGCGACCGTCAGCGGCGCGGTGACCCTTTCCGGCAGCAATGTGACCGTGGACACCAAAGTCATCGCGAAAAGTTCGGACGGGCGGTACGTGTTTACTGATGTGGGTACTTCCGCGACCGTCGGCAATAACTACACGCTGAATTTGACTGCCGGGACCTGGACCGTGAGTGCCCGTTCGGACGGCTACGCATCGTCGGAGTCGTCGGTGACGGTCGTATCCGGCGGGAGCGGGACGGCCAATCTCACCTTGTCGGCCATCAGCGGTTACACCCGAACCGACCAGCGCTCGTCCACGCTCAAGCCTTCGCAAGGCGGCATCGTGAAGGATACCAACATTGGTGACCGCTTTGAAGTGAATTTTCCGGCTGGCACGCTGGGGACCTCTTCGGATGACGGGTCCATTCTGACCAAAAAGACCTCGGCCATCGTGCCGCAGACCGAATCGGTGAAGGTGGTGGGCTCGGCGGGCATTGAAATCACGCCGAAAGATTCTTCCGGCCAGGCTATCACCACGCTGTCGTCATCGTCGGGTTCGGGCGTGACCGTGCAGGTGCCGTACACCGACGCCGATGTGACGGCTGCCGGCGTGACGGAAAGCCAGCTGGTGCTGTCGGTGTGGTCGGAGGAAAAGCAGCAATGGGAACCGCTGGCCACCACCGTGGACACCACTAACAATACCTTGACGGCGATCGTCACCCACTTCTCCGTATTCGCGCCGACCGGATCGTTGGGCGGCGGGACGACCCCGGGCGGCGGAAGCCAAACGACCGGGAGCACCGGCAGCACCAACACCACCGGCGGCGGAGGCGGCGTGCGGCTGCCCACCGCGCCGGGCGTGAAAGGCATTTGGTTCAACAATCAATCGGCGCTCGACGGCATCCACGGTACCATCAGGTCGCCGTTCACTATCACGACGCGCACCGTCACGCTCACCTTCAGCGTGCCGGATGCGTCCGGCATGGTGCTGGGTAATACCGCCGATCTCGCCGGCCGTTCCTGGGAAACCTACCGGCCCAGTGTCACCTGGCAACTGTCCGATGATTTGAATTATCCGACCGTCTACATCCGGTTCCGCACCTCGGAAGGCGGCCAAACCCCGCTCTACGCCATCGTGTTTGGCTACCCGCGCAAGCTGGTGAAGTACGAGAACAGCCCGAAGGTATACCTGATCGAAAACGGTTTGAAACGGCACATCGCCAACGAGCAGGCGTTCCTGGCCAATGGTTTTACGTGGGATCAGATTCTCACCATTCCGGCGAGCGAGAAATATCCGGATGGCGCGCCGATCACCGTCAAGCTGGCAGCACCGGTCGTGCGCAAACTGGTAAAGTACGATGACAGTCCGAAAGTCTACCTGATTGAGAACGGTGTGAAACGCCACATCGCCAATGAGCAAGCTTTCAACGACAACGGTTACCGCTGGAATGAAATTGTGGTGATCCCGGCGAATGAAACGTACCCCGACGGTGCTGCCATCACCGCCAAAGTGATTGCCACGCCGGCCAAAGCGGCGTACCAGTTCAAGCGGTTCCTCAGTATTGGCAGCACCGGCACCGATGTCCGCCAGCTCCAGGCCATCCTGCGGCAGCTTAACTATTTCAACCATCCCAGCAACACCGGGTACTATGGAACCGTGACGGCTGAAGCCGTGAAAAAATTCCAAGCCGACCGCGGCATCCCCGTGCGCGGCTACGTCGGCCCGCAGACCCGCGACGCACTCAATCATCTGTCGCCGTAACTGCAGTTGCCCCAAATATATTTTCCTGAAAAAACCGCCCGCGGGCGGTTTTTTTGTATGTTGCAACTGAATTCCGTTTCAAAAAATTCATTGTCATTCCGGCCGCCTCGAGCCGGAATCCAGTCTATGGTTTTTTTTCTCTCCCCCGAGGGAGAGGGTGCCCGTCCTCCGTAGCTTTGTGCGGATGAGGAGGGTGAGGGCACTGAGTGATGTCTGACCGCATTGACTTTTCCAAAATTTTTGCCTATGTTGACGGGTGGCTTGCGTATGCATTCCTCATACGATATTGGGAGCAATCGCAGCCACAGTGCTGTTGTTTGACAATTTCATCAACCAAGGTTGTGGGGCACTCACCGGTGTTACCTACTTCCTGCTACCAACCAATGGAGGTTGACCGATGTTCCGGATGTTTTTGACTTCGTTCGCTGCGTTTCTCGTGGTGTCGTTCCTCGGCGCGAGTACCGTTCAGTCGGCGGATCCTCCGCCGGTCGTCTGGGAGAAGCAGTCCGACGGCGGGCGCTACGAGGCGGTGTCCGACCTGCAGAGTCTTCCGGATGGTGGTTTTGTTGCCGTTGGTTACCGGGTCATTTTCGGCCTCGACAACACAGAGGATGTCACGTTGCTGCGGATGGATGCCGAAGGGCACATGATCTGGCGGAAGGAGTACGATCGCAGTGTCATTGATATGGGCACTGCGGTGGCCGTGACTACGGATGGCGGTTTCATTTTGGCCGGCGGCTCGGTGAATAATTGGCCCCCGCCCGATGATCCGCCCATCCCGGATGATTTCCACATGGCGTTCGATATCCTGCTGGTAAAAACCGAGGCCGATGGAAACTCACAGTGGCGCAAAGCGCTCGCCACACCCGGCAGAACCAGCCCCTTTTCCTCCGTGTGCCAGGTCGCTGATGGTGGATACGTCGCGGCGACGTTTCTGCCCGTGGTCAATGCCGGTATGGATGGCTACCTCGTCAAGACCGACGCCGACGGTAACCTGCAGTGGGCGCGCACCTACGGCGGTTCGCAGGATGATTATTTCAGCGGCATTCAGCCGACCGATGATGGCGGTTGTGTCGTGGTCGGAATTACGCAATCATCCGGTGCCGGCGGCGAAGATATTTTCGTCGTCAAGATCGACGCCAATGGTGATGCCACCACCCCTAATGGATGGCAAAAAACGTTCGGCGGTGCCGGTTCTGATCAAGGCGGTGACTTCTGTCGAGCAGCCAATGGCGGGTACTACATCGTCGGCGAAAGTAATTCCTTCGGCGGTGTGGATGCCGACGTCTACGTGCTTAAGATTGATGTCGCCGGCACGCTACAGTGGCAGCGTACCTATCCTGGCACTGACCGCGAAACCGGCCTGACTGTCAACTCGACGAGTGATGGCGGCGCCGTGGTTGTGACTCATGCCATTGACGTAACAACGCATGGTCTGTTGTGTTCCTCCATCATCCGCTTAGAGCAAAACGGCGATATCCGATGGCAGAAATCATACGATGCTGCCGCGCCGCCGTTCGCTGTCCCGCTCGATGTCGTACAACTCTCTGATGGCGGCTACGGATTGGCCGGGCACAAAGTAGTTTCGTGGGAGCCAGCCGAACTCGATGTGTACGTAGCGAAACTCGCTTCTGACGGGCCCCCGCGTCCTCCCGCTCCGGAAAATTTCAGTGCGGTTTACTCCGCGGCCGATCAGCACGTGACGCTCGCGTGGACCTCAAGCCCTGCTGCCGTTGGCTACGTGATACAACGCAAGGTTGGCTGCGGCAATTGGGAGCCGCTCCATTCGCTGATCGGCGACATCACGACCTACGAAGACCGGAGTCCACCTAAGGGCAACGCCGTCAGCTACCGCCTGTATTCCGTGAGCGATTTGGGCCCTTCGCGCTGGACTGACCCGCAATGCATCACGGTTCCTTCCGAACAGCGCTGGCAGCTCAAGCTCTACGACCCCGATGCGCCTAACCCATTCTCCGAAAAAGCGGGCGCGTGGGTGGACTTCTATCCCTGCGATCCGCGGTTCAAAGAAGACCGCGGCACAGCCGTGATTGTGCATGGGTGGAATACCCACCATCTTACCAGTTCTAACCAAGATGCATGGACGCTTGAGGTCGCATCCGCGATTACTACTACTCAGCGCCTGACAAGCCCGGTGAATGTACTGATATGGGAGTGGCTTCCGGAGGCTGAAGCCGTGTACCCTACTGATGCCATAAAACATATCGATGGGCAAGCAAGCTATTTGGCTACAGCGCTCAGTAAGACTTTTGGTGATGGGTATACTGGCCCGGTTCACTTGATGGGGCACAGTCTGGGAACGCATGTAGTAATCGTCTGTGCAATGAACCTTTTCGGTCTCTTAGGCGGGAAGCAGATGATTGCGGTAAACCCGCAGCAAATCCAACTCACGTTGTGGGATACTCCGGACGTAGCAGACGATGTTCTTGGTTGTCAGAATTACCTTGACCGTAACGTTGGTGTGCTGCGTGGCCTAGGGGTCTATGTCGATTCCTACCATGGGTTCACTAACATTGGCACCCATTTTGCCAATCTTTGGGTGAATGTGCCCGGAGTGTCTCACGGTGTCTTTGAGTGGTACCTAAGTACTATTCCAATTAATACCAACCCCTCGCTCTACCAAGCGGCTTGTTCGGATGAGGTTTTCCCAGGAACGGTCGGCTTTGGTACCTCTGAGCTCCTCGCTGACACCAAGAGTCGCCCCGAATCTCCACCGGGACCATGCCGTGATGTTGGTACCCTAATGTTCAGTCCAGTACGGTGCATGTTTCGCAAGCCGTTCGTGTTTCTCGGTGCTGAGAACTGCCAAATCGTTGTACCGGTTCAAGCCGCCACCAGTAATGTTACCATAGGCAACTACCGGATCCGCGAAGACTGGCAGCCAAACAACGGCTTCGTCAATTCTACCGAGATGTACCTCGGTGCTTTGCCCAGCGGTGGGGGCGGAAGTTTAGGGGTTGGCGGCGAAGACGAAATCCCACCTGACGTACTATACACGCTCGACTTCACTATTCTGCCCGAGTGGGATTACCTGAGTTTCGAGTACGACTTTACCGAGGCGCCAGCATCGACTACCCTGACTGCCGTGCTAACAACCGCTGATAGTGAGTACCCGATTTTCGAGATGACCTCCGATCTCGTTCTGAACGAAGGGTACCTTGATACCGGACTCCGCGATATTCGTTCGCTCCATGGTCAGGCCGTGACCATCACGTTCGAACTGCGCTCGGCGCAACCAGGCATGGTGGTCTACCTGCGTAACCTCACCTTCTGGGAAGACCCATGGAACGGCAATACTCCTCCGATCGCCAACGCCGGCCCCGATCAAACCACTATGGCTAATGCCGGTGGTACTGCCGTGGTTACACTCGATGGTTCAGCCACGATGGATCCCGATGGCGATCTCCTCACGTACTGGTGGATGGTGGACGGCGAACTCCTAGCCGATGGCGTCAACCCAGCCGTTGAACTTCCTGTCGGAACCCACCCGATTACCCTGCTTGTCCGTGATCCAGCGGAGAATGTCGGCACGGACGATGTGGTAGTTACTCTACTGCCATTCCAAGATACCTTCATCCGCGGCGACACCAATGGTGATGGCGTCATCGACATCTCCGACGTCCTCCGTACGCTCTTTGGCATGTACATGGGCTGGGAACTGACCTGCCAAGATGCTGCCGACTTCGACGACAACGGCATCGTTCAACTTGCCGACGTCATTTCAACCCTGACATTCCTGTTCCGAGACGGTGATAAGCCGTCAGAACCTTTTTCGAACCGCGGCTCTGATCCAACCTCGGATGCTCTTGGCTGCGATTCCTACTGAAGAAAGGAGGCTCGCACCTTCGCGAAAAAAACAACACCCCGGCAACGGTACCGTTGCCGGGTTTTTTATCCAATCAAGTTTACACAATACGACGGTGCCTGCCCAACTACGTGTTATTCAGGGACCGAACAGAAAACCTTCTACTTTATCACTGGGCAGATTATTACTGCGCAAATCAATAAGGTTCCCTAACAATTTATCTTGGCTTGTGATGACTTCGAGTTGTGATTCACCAATTTTTTCCTTAGAGAGTTTTGCTAATTCTTCCTGAGTTGGATTCCATCGCGATATGTACTGGTTCGTATTACAATCGTTGACGTATAAATCTTGGTAATTACTTTTAGCGATGAGTACTTTGGAAAGGCATTTCCCCGTAACTTTATCATAAGCAAAAAATGGCGCTCCAGTCAAACAATCGTCTCCACACTTTGTTAGGTTTTCCCGAAGAATGGCTCGGCATTTTTCGAGGCACACCTCCCCCCCCTTGCTTGGGTGGGCGCGCGGTGGATTTTTTAAGTACCAATAACTCAATACCACAATCAGTGTCAGCGCGCCAATAATCACAATATTTTTTTTCATAAGGCATGAAAAATTTAGCAAGTTAATTACGTTAATTTTACCTTGTTTAACTTATTTGTGCAATACACAAAAAACAATTATATTAGGTCGTCCGCGACCCGGCCGATAATGTTGGCACCGACGACATAACGGTCACCATCCTGCCATTCCAAGATACCTTCATCCGCGGCGACACCAATGGTGATGGCGTCATCGACATCTCCGACGTCCTCCGTACGCTCTTTGGCATGTACATGGGCTGGGAACTGACCTGCCAAGATGCTGCCGACTTCGACGACAACGGCATCCTCCAGTTGGCCGACGTCGTCCAAACCCTCACGTTTCTCTTCCTGGACGGTCAACCACCGTCAGAACCTTTCCCGAACCGCGGCTCTGATCCAACGCCTGATGAATTGGGCTGCGACCAATATTGAAGAAAGGAGGTTCGCACCTTCGCGCAAAAAACAACACCCCGACAACGATTTCGTTGCCGGAATTTTTTTGATTTACTGGCGTTGACATTTTTTGAATAAATTAGTAAAGTATTCAGGGGTTTTTCATTCGCGACTTCAATCGCTAAACGAATCAAACCGGTTTGAGACCGTTGTGTCAGTGGAATGTAACGTTAATGAGAACGGGCGGAATGTGGTCGGAACTTTTCCTGTAATAATTCGACTCGCATAGAATTATTCAAGTCAACCTCTATGGTACCATTGGCACATCCGAAACCCGTTCGGCACTCCAGGAGAAAATCGGCAAACGCCCGTGTTCTCGTTGCTGGGAAAGTGCCTCATGTCATTATGAAAACCACCGCACCCACTGCGCATTTCCAACGTATTGTGACTCGCATTCGCCGTCCGAGCAAGGAAATCATTAGGGCGATTTCTGAATGTGATTCCGCGTTCCTCTCTGATTTTATGGGAAAACGCAATGTCATGACCAGTCGCATCAAGCCACTATCGCCAACCATGACATTTTGCGGTTCTGCCCTCACCTGCCTCAGTTACGAGCGCCTGGTCCGAAGGATGGCGATCAATCTGGCCCAACCCGGGGACGTATTAATCCTTGCGGCCGGTGGTTCCATGGAGCGATCCTGTTTTGGAGGGACGACGGCGAAGCAAATGGCCATGAAAGGAATGGTTGGAATTGTCATTGATGGGTCGACGCGTGATGCGGCAGAGATTATGGAAATCGGATTCCCCACGTTCGTCCGCGGGGTCACGCCGATCAATTATCACTATCCTTCCGATGCGGTTCGCCAGGGTGGTGTCAATGTTCCGGTCATTTGCGGCGGCGTCCTTGTGTTCCCTGGCGACGTGGTGAAAGGCGATGCCGATGGAGTAGTGGTGATCCCAAAAAAGTTTGCAGAAAAATACGGCAAGGAAGCGCGCCTCGCCTACCGAGAGAAGAAAAGGAATCGCGCCCAACAGAAGCAATTTACCCCCTTTCCCGTTAAGGATGAACTCAAGGAGCTTGGCTACCGCTTCGAATGAGTATGCCGTCCAGCGCCGATTCATCAAAAAATTCCACCGGCCGCTTTACGGCGAAAGCCGGTGCGTACCATCAACATCGGCCGGGGTATCCTCCGGCAAGCATTGCACTGATCGCGGAGACCTTTCAGTTGTCGAACCGGTCCGTCATCGCCGATATTGGGTCCGGCACGGGAATTTCCAGTGCGCCATTCCTGACCATCGGTGCGACGGTGTTGGGTGTTGAACCGAACCAGGACATGCGAGCGATTGCGGAGCAAGAATTTGCAGGTTTAGCAAATTTTCGGAGCGTGAATGGGGCTGCTGAAGCTACCACGCTTTCCGCCAACTCGGTTGACCTGGTATTAGTGGCGCAAGCGTTGCATTGGTTCGATCTCCAGCAGGCAAGACAGGAGTTCAGACGCATTTTAAAAAAGACCGGCGGGGTTGCCGTTCTATGGAATGAGCGTCGGTCCCATGGTTCGCCATTTTCCGATGACTTGGAAGTGCTCCTGAAGCGCTATGCGGAACTTGCCCGCTATATACCATATCAGAACGTTGCGGCTTCGCCTGCCAAGAAATCTGCGACGAAAATAAATCCAGCCGTTCTCGCAACATTCTTCGATGGCGGCGTTCAGGGTTACCTAAGTTACGAGAATTTTCAACTGCTCGATTTCCCTCATTTCGTCGGTCGGATGGCCTCGTATTCCTATCTTCCCAATCCGGAGAATTCTAACTATCCGACACTCGTGGCAGATTTACAAAAGCTGTTCGACACATATCAACAAAACGGAAAAGTTCGTATCGACTACGATACCCGCGTGTACTGGGGACGGTAGTGGGTAGTAGGTCCCGAGCGTGCGGACCTTTGACAATATTCCGTTAACCATTAACCAGGAGGTTTATCGTGTCCATTGCAACCGCTCCTCGACCACCGAACGTATTTGCGATCGGAAAAAATATCGGATACGGGGTAAAAAAGGCAGTCCTTCCATGCGCCGGATACTCGGAGCGTCTCCGGAGGCTTTCTCCCACGGGAACAACAAAACTTTTGTTGCCGTTGCACGGACATCCGCTCATTGGATATATTCTGAACGAGCTGCGTGCTCTCGGGATCAGTGATATTGCCTGCGTTGTTTCTTCTGAAGACCGCATATTGCCGCAGGTTGTAGGCGATGGATCGCAGTTCGGCGTCCGCTGCCGTTTTCTCGTTCAACCGGAACACAATGGTCCCGGCGGGGCACTTCTCGCAGCGGCTGACTGGGTTGATGACGAGGCGTTTGTCGTCGCTCTCCCTGATACTATCCATCTCGTTCCGTCGGCGATGGTATCGAGACGGAAAGAATCATTTTTAGCGGCGGCTTGCGCGAGCGTTGCACGCGAGGACGCTGATGTGGCATGTTGTTGCCGTATATTGTGCCCGGGTGGGTTCGAGCTGGCAGACGTGCGCATAGCCCCGGCCGCGCGGTGGGTGTTACGCCCGTCATTCTTTGAGGCTTTGGGCCGTACCGATGGGGATGCTGGAGGTGAAATTCGCATTCCGTCCGCGGCTCACAACGCTCAACAGGCAGGGCTGAGGGTACATTACCAACCCATTCATCCTTACATTCAGTCGGTCAACATTAATACGCCACGCGACTATCATCGCGTAGTAGCTCTTTTAGAGAGAGGCTACGTCCCCACTCTTCTCTAGGGCTCAAGGAGAACGCTTATCCTCTCGCATGCGTGCGGGAGGTTTTTTTTGCCATCGCGCAAGCGCTGCGCGGTGGTGGGGGATCATCGCCAGGCGCAATGCTTCTGCAGAAGGCCACCAGACAATTCCTGCCCCTTCCCTTACGGATAATTCTGCCCCGTCGTACGGCGCTTCGAAGTAGAATTTCGTTCCATCCTGAGGCCGATCCACCTTCCAGAGCAGTTTCGCTCGGCTGACTTTGTAGTTCAACTCCTCCTGGGCTTCGCGCTGGAGCGCCTGCTCCGGAGATTCCCCCGGCTTGATCGCCCCGCTGATGAGCCCCCAAAGGTTTGGGTACTTCGGGGCGTGCTCGTCACGCCGTTGCAAGAGGATTTTATTGTCCTTGGTTAGGATAAGCACTACCGCATCTGCCATAATGTATACGAGGTCGGTTATTCATGGTAACACCCTGAGTATACCACGCACGCGACATTTGGCAGAAATCGCTTCAGTGAGAGAACGCAACCATTTTTCCTAGCCGGTCCGGTAGTTCGCTCTGCTAGATATTTTAATTTTGTGAATACAATATTTTTTGACGTGTCTTGTCAGTAGGCGGTATAATATGGTGTAGCGAATAACTTATATTTAAACGGTTCTATTTATGTCGGACGGGCAATTGATTTTTTTGTGGTAATGTGTGGGTCCTTAATTTATGAATAAGATTAAAGAAATATTGGAATACGTTGATAATCATCAACTTTATCCCGATCTTCGAATTATCCAAGGCGGAGCCGAGCCTGAAGTAATGATTGATGGGAAAAAGGTTTTAATGTTTTCTTCGAATAATTATTTAGGATTGGCTACGCATCCAAAGACGGTTAACGCTGCCGTTGAAGCCACAAAAAATTATGGGACTGGATCTGATGGGTCACGAATGCTCTCGGGCAATTTGCAAGTTCATCGAGATTTTGAATTAGCCATCGCAAAATTTAAAGGTGGACAAGATGCGATCGTTTGGCCGACGGGTTATTCTGCAAATGTAGGAGTAATTTCGGCAGTGATGAATCCGCCCGCAATTGGAGCGAAAGATTTTTTCAACAAAAAGAGTTTAATTCTGAGCGATGAGTTAAATCACGCAAGTATTATTGATGGGTGTCGTTTAAGTGGTCAGGACATTGTTGTTTATAAACATTGTGATGTCCAGGATTTGGAACGAAAGTTGAGAAAATTCATTCGTCGCAGAAAATTAGTTGTTACCGATAGTGTTTTCAGTATGGATGGAGATATCGCCCCGTTAAATAAAATGGCGCCGCTATGTAAAAAGTATAATGCCCTCTTAATGATTGATGAGGCACATTCGACCGGCATGCTTGGCGACAGCGGTCATGGCGCTACAGAATATTTCGGTCTCAAAGCAGTAGATGATATAGATATTATTCTTGGGACCTGCAGTAAAGCGTTAGCCTCAAGTGGAGGTTTCGTAGTGGGCAGTAGTGATCTGATACGTTATCTAAGAATTTCAAGTCGCTCATATATATTTTCTACTGCAATGACCCCCGCCGCCTCAGCCTCGTTAATTGCCGCACTTGAAGTTATAGAAAAGGAACCCTGGATTCGAGAAAAAATGTGGCAGAATGTTGAACTTATGCGTAATGGTTTCAATAAAGTGGGGTTTAATACTTGCGGTAGTCAAACTCAAATCATTCCAATTCTGATTGGGACGGATGAAAATGCAATTATTTTTAGCAGGAAGTTGTTCAAAAAAGGAGTTTTTGGCCCATGTGTACGATGGCCGGCCGTCCCCCACGGAAAATCTAGGATTAGATTTACTGTCATGGCGACGCATACTAAAGAACAAATCGATTATTTAATAAAAAGTTGTAGAGAAATTGGTCGAGAATTAAAAATCATATAAAAAATGTTGGTATTAATTATTTTGACATCTTTATTAAATTTACTATTGGGGGTAATCGTAGTAGTGAAGGGCCCCAAACGTTTTATTAACATTTTATTTGGGGTATTAGCGGCTACTACATCCTTTTGGGGTTTCAATAATTTTATGATCGGGGTTTCACAAAACCCCGTTTTTTGGTTGAAGGGTGCATACTCATGGGGTGGATTGGTAATTTCAAGCGGACTAGTTTGGGTGCTTTATCTTTGCAACAGTAAGAATATCAAATGGAAGGCCTTGGGAATTTATATCCTTGCGGCTTTCTTTTTTATCGCTTCATACACCGATGGTTTAATTATTGGGAAAGTCGAGAAGGTGTATCTTGGCCGATTTGATGGCACAACCGGGCCACTTTTCGCGCTGTATAGTTTATTTTTCTTTCTGGTGGCACTTGTTTCTGCGCTTAGATTATTCTGGGGGGTAAGGGAATCTGAGGGCATTAAAAGATCCCAGTTATTGATAGTTGCCATCGGAGCATATTCATATCTGTTTGTTTCCGTAATGGTGAGTTTTATTTTGCCACTTTTTGGTTATCTTAAATTAATGTCTCTCGATAGCCCATCTTCTTTATTCCTGGTAGGGTCTATCGCCTATGCCATTACCCGATATCGCTTCATGGATATTCGGGCGATCATTCTTCGTTCTTTCACGTTCAGTATCATTATATTCATAATTACCGGGTTCTTTTCCATTATTACCTCCGTCATCACATATGTCTTTGCTGAGTTGACGGATTTACAGTCCAACATCGTATCGGGCGTTATTCTTTCTTTCCTCGTTACTGTTTTTTACCAGCCGCTGCATACCATTATCGAACGCGCAACGAATGCATTCCTGTATAAAAAATCATATGATCCCGATGTTTTGATATCCAAAATTAACCAGATAGCTTCGTCTACGTTGGATTTCAACCATCTTTTGAAATCCATTTGCGTGACTCTCGTAGAAGCATTTCACTCCGAGAAAATCGGCGTGGTTTTATTGGATAAGAAAGAAAAGTTGTACGTAGCATACGAGAGCGGGTTTGCCCAAGGTGTGACGGTAAAGTTAACCAGAGGGAGCGAAAAAATCATGCTCGAACAATTCCGGCGTACTCCGGAGACGCTCGTTGTTGAGGAAATGAAAACGCAGTATGAGAACGGGGAAAATGTTAGCAAAGTGGTTAGTCCGAAATTGCTTACCGCGTTGCATCAAGAGGATGTAGCGGTTATCGTACCCCTTCGGTTGAAAGACAAACTTATCGGCGTGGTTGCGATCGGTACGAAAAAATCCGGTGAATTGTACGGCACCCGGGATCTGCGCGTGCTGAAACTGGTCTCAGGCCAGATTGCAGTGTCCATCGAAAACGCGCGGCTGTACGATGAGCAAAAACGTTTTGCCATCGTGCTAAAAGATGAAGTGGAGAAGGCAACGCGCGAGTTGCGCGCCGCAAACCTTGAGCTCAAGCGGTTGGACGCGTCCAAATCCGAGTTCATTTCCATTGCCAGCCATCAACTGCGCACACCGTTGACCATCATTAAGGGGTTCATCTCCATGATTAACGAACAGGCGTTCGGCAAAGTGCCGCCGTTGATCGGCAAGCAGCTGGCCAAAGTATATGAGGCCAATGAGCGGTTGATCGGATTGGTGGAGGACCTTCTGAATATTTCGCGCATCGAGTCCGGCCGGCAATCCTATACGTGGCAGTCCACCGATCTTTTCAAATTGGCTTCTGAAGTTGTTGAGAACATCAAGTCGCAGGCCGAGCAGAAGGGGCTGCGGCTGATTCTCGAAAAACCCGAAGGCCGGTTCCCCAAACCGGTCGCCGACGGAGACAAGCTCCACGAGGTCATGATGAATTTTGTGGACAACGCCATTAAGTACACCGCAACCGGCGAGATCCACGTTCAAATGGCGACGACGCCGCCGGGCATGATAACCTTTGTCGTGCGGGATTCCGGCATGGGTCTGTCGCGCGATACGATTCTCAATCTTTTCAAGAAATTTTCCCGCGGTAAGGGCAGCGCGCTGGTCCACACCGAAGGCACCGGCTTGGGCCTCTACGTGGCCAAGAAAATTATTGACGTGCATGAGGGAAAAATTTGGGCCGAATCGCGGGGCGAGGGCAAGGGCAGTACGTTCGCGTTCTCCGTTCCCATTGCCGGTCCCAAGAACCGCCCGCAGCCCGTCGTGCGCAAAGTCACCATCAAAACCCCCGAGCAGCTCGCCCGTGAAGCTAAACGGTAGATTTTTGTTCCCAACATAAAAACCGCGGCGATCGCCGCGGTTTTTGTTGGAATTATCGCGTCAGCACCGAGGGATGTTGAGGAATTTCGGCAAAGCGCATTTTATCAAGCGTCGGCGCCATCCGTTGGGCAAAATCGCAGGCGCGGGCATAATCTTGTTCCAGTTGCTGCAGGTCATTTACCTGACCCTTCACGTAGATGAGCATTTCCTGGTTGACCAGCTCAACATCGTACGGCAGTTGGCGATCGATGAGGTACGCCAAAATATCGGGTGTGAAGACTTGCAGCGCTTCGATCTCATATTCTTCCGGGGCCGTGAGACGGTAGAATTTTTCAAACTCGGCGGGCAGCGGGAGTTTCACGCCGCCGGCCACACCGTACATATTCAGCAGGCTGTTGAGGTTGAGGTGCGGGAACTGGCCGGCAAACGTGAACTCGTACACGGTGTAATAGTAGTCACGCCGCTGCTTGCCCGACCCGGTGGCGAAGTGAAACGTGAATATCCGCATCTTGCGTCCGTCGAAGTTGCCCGTGATGACGTTGAAAATGTTTTGGCTGTGGCCCTGGTGGAACATCAAGCCGGCTTCTGCCGCCACATCGCCGTCGGCTTCGTACGACCAGCCGTTGGTCGCGGCCAGCTGCTGCCAGAATGCCTTGCGGACCTTGCGCCGGACGTATTCTACGTAGATGCTTCCACCGAGGAACGGCAGGAAGAAGAGGAAGAGCGGAAAATCGCCCGCGATGAGGCTTTTTGCGGCCAGTACGAAAACGAATATTTCCCAGCCGATTACGCCCAGTACAATCAGCCACAGCCATCCGCCCAGCTGCTCACGGATAGTCTGAAAAGTCAGACTCATGATGCTGGTATTTTGCGGCTGAGGATTTGCATCTGCCATAAAAAATAGTGTTACCTTGTATTTATCATCGCGCGTCGCGCGGTACTGGTCAAGTCGGCGCGGGTATGTTACAAAGAATTTACTTTTATGGCGAAGATTTTGGTTACCGGCGGGGCGGGGTTTATCGGTTCGGCAGTCAGCCGGGCGCTTTTGCAGCGCGGCGACGCAGTGGTCATCGTGGATAATTTCAATGATTACTACGACCCGGCACTCAAAGAAGCGCGCGTGCAGCACTTACTGAACGAGTTCAAACCGGAAATTATCCGGGCGGACATCGCCGACCAAAAAACTCTCGCGCAAGTTTTCAAACAGCACCGGTTCGACAGGATTTGCCACCTGGCCGCGCAAGCGGGCGTGCGCTATTCATTGGAAAACCCCCATGTTTATTCGCAGACCAACGTGGTGGGCACCCTCAACCTTTTAGAACTCGCGCGCAATCACGGCAATCCGCCGTTCGTTTTTGCCTCGTCATCTTCCGTCTATGGCGGTAACGTTAAACTGCCGTTTTCCGAAGCTGACCCGGTGGATCAGCCGCTGTCGCTGTATGGGGCAACGAAGCGGTCCTGTGAGCTGATGGCGTACACGTATCATCACTTGTTCAATTTGCCCTGCACGGGCCTGCGGTTTTTCACCGTCTACGGGCCGTGGGGCCGGCCGGACATGGCGTATTTCAGTTTCACCCGCGATATTCTGGCGGGTAAAACCATCAAGCTGTTCAACCGCGGCAAAATGGCGCGCGACTTCACTTACATTGACGATATCGTCCGGGGGGTAGTGGCGGCGATTGACCATCCGTTCCCGTACGAACTGATTAACCTCGGCAACCACCGCCCGGTGCCGCTGCAGGATTTCATGCAGACGCTGGAGAGCGCGCTGGGGGTGAAGGCAAAAATTGAACTGGCGCCGATGCACCCGAGCGATTTTGTGCAGAATTTTGCGGATGTGGCAAAAGCCAAGCGGTGTTTGGGTTGGCAGCCGACGACGCTGCTGGCGGAGGGGATTGAAAAATTTGTGGTGTGGTACCGGGAGTTCTATCGGGTGTAAATACTATTGGATTTTTTTAATATTTTAATAGTACAATTGTATACACAATTGTACTATAGAGAATATAGAGAGGGTGGGCAGTAGCTGGTAATGCTTGCAGTTTGCGGCGGTAGAATAATTAAGTACTAACCCGCCTACAGTCCACGAATACGTACGGTGCTAGGCGAAGTCTCAATGGCGCGGTTAATGCCTGGGGCTCATTCGTACAATCGTCACAGTATGTTGAGTAGTTTGGTGCGGGGTTATTCCCACACCCTCCTCGCTACGGTCGTAAACTCCCTTGCTGTGGGGGTGTGTGGAAGATGAAATACCCCAGCACCAAAACTCGCGAAGGCAATTCTGTTGATGAATAAAAAGTAATCTGGCGCGGTCTACCGCCTGCGGCTCATTCGTACAATCGTCACAGTATGTTGAGTAGTTTGGTGCGGGGTTATTCCCACACCCTCCTCGCTACGGTCGTAAACTCCCTTGCTGTGGGGGTGTGGAAATAAAAAAAGGCGCCCGGCCGTGATGGTCGGGCGTTGTGCATATTCGAATGGTTGAAGGTTCGACGCTAGGCGAGCGCGGCGTTGATCTGGTCGCGCAGGGCGATGGCCTCAGGCAGTTTCTCTCCGAAGGTTGGCATCAGCGTTGCCTTTCTGTACCAGAAGTGCGGTTGCGGGTTGCCGTGTGAATCTTACGAGGCGGATGCCTGGGTCAAGAGCGTCCAGTTGCCCTTGGGCCGGATGGCTTTAGAGCCTTGACGGCAGAGCTCGCAGTCATTCGGCGCCCAGGTACGAAACTGCGGGGCGATGAGCGACACGATTTCGCGTTCCCCCAACTTGGGCTTGCCGCTGCGGTTGGCGATGGCGGTGATGTGGCCGATCACCTCGGCCTGTGCGGTTTCGGCCGCCGCGATGGTCTCTTCGGTCGTACCGCCGGTGGTGATGACGTCGTCGACTGCCAGTATCTTCTCGCGCGGCTTGAGGTCGAAGCGGGCGAGCGTCAGCGGGCTGGCTTTCGCCATCTCCCGTTCGGTGAAGCCGGCCTTGCAGCCGAGCATTTTTCCCAGCTGGTAGGCTAGGGTGATCGCTTCTATGCCGCAGCCAATGACCCAGGCGGGGCCGATCGGCATCTGGAGATCGCGGAGAAGGTCCGCACAAACCCGCTCGAGAACGTTGGGGTTGTCCACCTGCACAATGCTTGAACCCCACCACATCGCGTTGTAGGTCTTTTCATCCCAGAATCGAAGCGATCCTGCCGCCGAGGCCAGCTGGAATTCGTCGACGGCAGTTACGTTACCGCGGTGACAGATCACCCCGATGATGGGCTGAAGTTCCGCACCGGCAGCGCGAACGGCGGCAATCGTTTCCCGCAGCTGCAGCAGCCGGTCTTCGGTGGTGCGGTCGGTGACGACCAGGACGCGATCGCCGGTCTTGATCTCGAAGCGTTTGAGCTTGCACGGCCCTTCACCGGGACGTTCGGTAAAGCCGTACTTGCACCGCAGGGCGGTGGCCAGTTCGTATGCGAACGGGATGCTGCCGTAGGCCGTGCCGACGATGCGGTCGGGCGCTTCACGCAAGGCGATCGTCTCGTGCATCTCTGCACACATGGGTGAAAGCAGTTCCGGCCGGCAGACTACCACGCTGGCGTTCGCGTAGCCGTCCGAGTGCTTGCCCGAGGTGAGTTCGGCATGCGGCAGCCGTGGGTCGCCACGATGGCGCCAAAATCCGCCGGCGTCCTGCCACGCGCGTTCCCAAAAAACAGTATCGTGCATGCATGCACCTCCAATCACGAATCGGTTATCATTTGTGAAAAGAGCCGGAAGACTTCCCTCCAGCTTCCCCCGCCATGGTAGTGGAAGCCGGGGTTACCGTCAATGTTTGTTGCCGCGCTCACCTTGCCCTGTGGCTTGGCCTTGGTATACTAGGGATACCCTATGTTGATACGAAGTTTTACGGCCGCGGCGTGGTTGGCCGGCGTGATCGCAGTGGCGCTGCCCGTTCCGGCGGTGGCCGCGCAGCTCATCAGATCGGAAACGCAGGCAACCGTTTACGCGGTTGACGGCCAGAATGTCCGGCATACCTATCCCAACGCCGCAACATACCGCAGTTGGTATGGAGACGACTATTCCGGCGTAACGGTGGTGGCGCCCGATGAGCTGGCCGGATTTCCGCTGGGGAGCAATGTCACCCTGCGGCCCGGCAAGTGGCTGGTCAAAGTCCCCTCCAGCCCGACCGTGTATGCCGTTGAGCAGGGTGGAGTGCTGCGGCCGATTGCGAACGCCGAAGTGGCCGCGGGAATCTTTGGCCCGCGCTGGGCAGGCAAAGTCGTAGACATTCCGGAGGCGTTTTTTTCCGACTACACGGTGGGCGAATCGTTGGCGCATGCGTATGAATTGCCCGGCTCCATTGTGTACCAGATCAAGGGCAAGCCGGCGTGGTACTGGAAGCGCGGCAATTTGCTGCAGCCGTTTGCCAGCTGGGCGGACGTTTCCACCAACGGGTACGGCAAGGAAGATGTGATCGTCGGCAGCCGCGATTTTCCGGTGCGCACGCGTTCCATCGTCGGCGCTTCGCCGCTGGTCAGTGATCCATTCGCCCCTTCGACGTTGAGCACCGAAGACTGCGGGGCTTCACCGTTCACCGTCGCGATAGTGCTGGTGAGCCGCGGTGCGCTCGAGGTGGGAAACATCGCCGCACTCGATGCCGTGCGAACGCGGCTGCCCGAGACGTTTCGTTGGGCGACGCGCGAGCTGGGCGCAATTGACGCCAGTTACCCCGTCGTGGTGTTGCCCGACGACGGTCTCCTGACGGTGCCCACCGAGCAGGGCGGACGGAAACTGACCGACGAGGCGGTCCAGACGTTTTACGATAACAATCCCGACGCGTTTGATTTTTTGATGGTGTTTACCGATTTTGCCGTGCAGCTGGACCAGCCCAACGAGATTGCCCGCCAGGTGATGGTCACCAACGCCGTGACCGGACTCGACCTGCCGCAGCAGAACGCCGCCGACCAGTTCGGCAGCCGCGGGAAGCTGAAGTCCGTGCTGCTGTTCTATAATATTCAAAACTACGATGTGACCACCGATGCGGGCCGCCAGCGCCTGGATAATTTGCTGCTGCATGAGATCGCGCATCAGTGGAGTGCGGCGGTGAAATTCCGCGTCGGCGATTATGATTCCACCGCGCTGTTGCGCGATGACGGGCGGCATTGGAGCTACTATGCGAGTTTCATTTCTCCGCTGGGCGGTTCCGGCTGGCGCGATAACGGCGACGGCACGTTCACGTCGCTGCAGTCGCAGCAAATGAACACCTACCGCTGGCCGTACGCCGACCTGGATCTCTACCTGATGGGGCTGTTGCCATGGCAGGCGGTCACACCGTTCTCGTACGTCATTCCGGCTACCCCTGGCGTGGTGGGCAACACCATCGCGGGCCGTGCGCAGACCGTGACCATCGACCAGGTGATCGCCGCCAATGGCCAGCGCCGCTGCGAACTGGCAACAAAAGCCGGCAGACGATAGTATATATAAGGAGTATGGAAGAATTGTTCACGCCGCATTTCAGCCAGGCGGAACGCGCCGCGCGCGAGCAGATTGCGCAGTTTTTTTCGCGCGCGTTCGGGGCGGCCGCCACCGCGGAGAACGTGCCGGTTGATTACCCGCCCCAGCCGGGCTTGGGGGATTTCTCCGTGCCGTGCTTTGCGCTGGCTAAAGTTTTGCAGCTATCGCCGGTTGAGGTGGCCCAGCGCGCAGCCGGGCAAGGGCTGCCCACGGGAAAGGACGCGCTGCTTTCCACAGTGCGGGCGGTCGGGCCGTACGTGAATTTCACCGTGGCCGACGGTGCATTCTGCCGGCAGGTATTTGCTCAAATCGCCAAGGAGCGGCAACGCTACGGCGAAATCGGCGGGCGCAAAAAGCAAACCGTGATGGTGGAGTATTTTTCGCCGAACACCAACAAGCCCTTAACCGTCGGACACCTGCGCAATATTTTTTTGGGCTGGAGTATGTCGCAGATGATGTCGACGCTCGGACTGCGGGTGATCGAGAGTTCGATCTATAACGACCGCGGCATTGCGCTGTGCAAGAGTATCGTCGCCTACCGGCGGTGGGGCGATCGCATGACGCCGGAATCCGCCAAAATGAAGTCCGATCATTTTGCCGGGCAGTTCTATGTCCGATTCGGCAAGGAGCTTCCCGCGCATCCCGAGTTGGAAGGGGAGGCCCAGGAGTGCCTGCGGCAGTGGGAGTCCGGTGAAAAAAATACCCGCGCGGAATGGCGCCGGCTGGTGGATTGGACGCTGGATGGGTTCACGCAGACGCTCAAGTCCGTCGGCCTTGACCATCCGACGGTCAAATATTTTGAGAGCGATATTTACCGGCACGGCCGTGCGGTGGTCGAGGACGGACTCGCGCGGGGCGTATTTAAAAAACACGCGGAAGGGTACACGTACGCGCCGCTGGAACCCTACGGCATGCCGGATAAGATCCTGTTGCGTTCCGACGGCACGACGCTCTACATCACGCAGGATCTGTACCTGGCGCGATTGAAGGCCAAGCACAAGCCGGCGCTCTCCGTCTACGTGGTTGCGTCCGAGCAGGACCTGGCGCTCCGCCAGCTGTTCAAGATCATGGAACTCCTCGGGGAAAAATATCAGATGCATCATTTGTCCTACGGCATGATCCGGCTGCCGGAAGGGAAAATCAAATCGCGCGAGGGGCTGCCGGCGGGAACCGGGGCCGACGAACTGGTTTCAGAACTCGACCAGCTGGCACAGGCGGAGGTGCGCCAACGCCATCCGGAACTCGAGGCGGCAATCGTTGCCCAGCGCGCGCACGCCATTGCTTTGGGCGCGCTGAAGTACTACATCCTGCAGGTGAACGCCAAAACCACCATGGTGTTTGACCCGAAGAAATCGCTGGCATTCACCGGCAAGACCGGGCCATATTTACAGTACGTGCATGCGCGCTGTGCCAGCATTTTGAAGAAATCCGGCCGGGCGCCGAAGGGCGGCCTGCCGTCAAAGACCGCTGCGCTCGAACCGCTCGAACATGCATTGGTAGTTGCCCTGGCGCGTTTTCCGCACCACCTGCAGATTTCAGCCCAGGCGTTCGATCCCAGCATTTTGGCGCACGCATTGTACGATCTGGCGCAAACGTTTTCCGCCTTCTACCAGGAGGTGCCGGTGCTGCAGGCGAAAGATGCGGAGCGCACCAGTCGGCTGCGGCTGGTTTCCGCGGTCAAGACGGTGATGGCGCGCGGACTGACGCTGTTGGGCATTCCCGTGCTGGAAGAAATGTAAGTGACATGACGGAACGATTTACGTCAATGTTTCATAACAAACGAGCTCCGCTTGGCTTGCTGGCCGCCTTGGCGGTAGCTTTTTTATTGGGCTTACCGCATCTGGGCAGCGAACAGCTGTGGTTTGACGAAGTGTTGGGTCTGACCATTTACCGTCATCCGGTGAATGTGGTTGAGATGACCACGTACCTGGCGCAGAATGAGAACCATCCGCCGCTATGGTACTACCTGATGGCGGGCTGGACGTGGATTTTTAGCGACAGCCCATTGGCCATCCGATTTTTTTCGGTGTTGTGCACCGTGCTGGCCGTGGGGCTGCTCTACGGGTTGGCCCGGCGGTGGTTTAACCGCCGAACGGCAACGATCGCGGCATTGTTGTGCGCCCTGTCGCCGATGTCGGTTGAGTTTTCCCGCGAGGCGCGGCCGTACGCGCTGCTCACCGTGCTGGCGGTAGCCAGCTGGTTTGCGTTTTCCCGCTGGCTGGATGCGTCGGGAGACGCCTGGCGCCGGCGCGCCTGGCTTTGCGCTTTTGCCATTCTGACGCTGGCGGGATTGTACACGCACTACGCGTATATCTTCCTTTTCGGCAGCCAGCTTTTTTGCGCGGGGTTGTACCTGGGGCGCGCGGCGCCGCTGCGGGTGGAGAGCGGCCGTGTTCGGCGACGTGAATTTTTTGCGGCAGTGTTTTGCGTGCTCGTCGGTTACGCGCCCTGGCTGCCCGTCATCGCCACGAACTTATCGCGGCAGTATTTTCATCCGGATACGTTGTCCCCGCTCGCCGATACGGTCATGCCGGTCAATTTTCTGCCGCTGGATGTCCTGTTCAATTTTTTGTTCTTCCCGGCCAAGTGGCCCGTGGATGCCCTGGGTCGCGTGCTCCAGGGTTCCCTGGTTATACTGCTGGTGATCGTCGTCGGGTTAGCGCTGGCGGATGCCTGGCGCCGGTACCGCACGCAGTCGGCTGATGTGCCGGGTTCAAAAGCCGTTGCACACCCGACACCGGGAAATCCCACGCTGGATCATTTTATCATTTTGTTCCTCTGGCTTTTGGTGCCGCCGCTGCTGCTGTTATTTTCGCCGATCTCCGGCCGCTACTCGTGGTACTACGCCCGCCACCTCCTCGTCACGCTCCCGGCGCTCTGCTTGATCAGCGCGCTGGGCATTGATTATTTCCTCCGTTGGCGCGTGGCCGTTCTCCCCACCACGATGGTAGCCGTAATCTGCAGCGTCGCGTTTTTTTCTTTCAGCGCTCCCCAGTATTTTTCCAATGACTCCCGTTGGGATCCGCAGCACCAGTTTGCCGACCTGACGGCGTACATCGCATCGCAGGATGGCGGCGGCCGCGAACTCATCGTCGGTTTTTGGCCCGATTACCGGATCCTGCTCGACTACTACTACCGCGGGCGACAAACCGTCGGCAGCCTCGTGCCGCGATCCGTTTACTCCAATCAACTGGAAATCGTTTCCGGAGCGCCGCGCCAAACGGCGGTCGAAGGGTATCTTTTGACGCACCCCAACATTCCCTATGAGCGTTACCGTTTGCCCGATGCGCTCGCACAATACGACCGCATTTGGGTGGTGAGCGTGGTGCCGACCCTGTACGATTTGGATATCGCACTCGCCCATGACGGTTTTCAGCCGACCTCCGTTGAACTGCCTGCCGGCCAGCATGGGTATCTCTTCCGGTTCGACCGTTTGAACGATCGGGGGTGAGTAGCGATTACGCAACTCACGGCCCGTTCCCTTAATTCGTCATCGAATTTTTCCGTTGAGTCGTTGGATAGTATGTTTCTTCTTTCGCACTTGGGTCGTTCGGCCGTTATGCGATCATACTGGGCGGTCTTGCGCCGGCTCGACTGGCTGTTTATCGTCGTGATGGCCAATAGTGTTGTCCTCATCGCCCTTCTCGCCGGTTTGCCATACTGGCTCGACGAGGTTGCTTCAATCTTTTTCGTGCATCGATCATTTTCGGAGATGATTCTTTATCTCGTCACTGATATTCACCCCCCGTTATATTTTTTCTTGCTGCATTGGTGGACGGCCTGGTTCGGTGTTCACTGGGTCATCACAGCGATCCCATCCATCATTTTTCATATCATCGCTGCATGGCTATTGTACCGGTTCACTGCCACACTGTTTGACCGGTCAACTGCTCGGGTCGCGCTCCTTCTCTTTGCCAGCAGTTTCTATTTTTTGTATTACGCCACCGAAACCCGGATGTACGCGATGACGCTCGCGATCTCGCTGGCCGCCAATCTATTGCTCTATCACTACCTCCGGCATCCGCGTCGCCGGGATTTATGGTGGGGGTATGTCGGACTGAGCATCCTGGGGGTTTACACGCACTATTTTTTCTGGCTGATCATTGTCGCACAAAATGTTGCGGTCGTAGCGCTGCGCTGTTTGCGTCGGACGGCAATTTCTGCCCGCGCATGGATATCTGCTCAGCTCACGATTGCGCTCATGTTCTTGCCCTGGCTGCCGGTTATGGTTGATCGGATCCTGGGCAAATCTTCCCAGCTCGACTGGATGGGGGATATTCCTTTGAGCCGTGCTTTTCTGACCACCGTGGTCGCCGGCCTGACTCCCGTTAACCCCCTCTACAATATCATTTTCGTTTCGTCGGCTTGGGCATGGGTGAGCTTAATAATTATTTTTGGATTCCTCTTCTTCCGTCGCCTGCGGTTTGCCAGAAATGAAATTCGTTTTGAAATACGTGCTCCGACCACGCCCGCCATCTACTTAGCCGTGATTGCGGTCGTTCCCCTCGCAATTGGTGTGATAGCGAAAGCATGGATTCCAAGGTATTTTTTTACGACGATTGCTATTATTATCATCTGCTGCGCACGCTGGTTGGTGGTTGCCACCCACGTGCGGTGGAGGCGGGCGTTTATCGTGACTGCGCTGGCGGTTATTATGGCATCTGACTGGTGGTTGTATTTCCATGAATTTCGCTACCTGAACACTTTTCGTTGGCCCGAGATTGCTGCTTTTTTCGAGTCGCGGGGGCCAATTGAAACTAACGCAATCATTTTTGGCGCTCCCGAGGAACGGTTGGAATTCCTTCACTATTATCGCGGTTCGCTGCCGGTGATGAGTTTTCTCCCCCGGGCGTACGCGCATGGATTCCCCGAACTCGATCGCGTCCGCATTGCCGGACTTCCGGTCGTAACACCCGAGAACGTGCGCGAGGTAGCAGCCCAGATCTGGTCATTCCCCCGGGTATGTTTGGTGGAGGGTCCCTCGGTTACCCTGACCGATCGCAACCATCTGCTCCGCGAGCAGATGGAAAAACAATGCGATCTTCATTCGCAAGTGATTTTTCGCGGTGCACCCGCCTGGGTTGAAATTTCTGTCCGCTGCTACCATCGCTGTCGATTGACTCCGGCAATTACCGATGCGGCTTCTCCGTAAAGTGATCGTCTCCGCTAACGCTTAGTCGTTTCGTAAAAAAATGCCACTCCAACTTTGGCTCAATGCATGGCGGCGGTTATGGCGGCAATTGCCGGTGAAAGATATTTTTCACATTACGGTAATCGTTGTGTTTATCAGCAATACGGCGTTGCTGCTCTCCCTGGCACAGCTGCCGTACTGGATAGACGAGGTTGCCTCCATGGTGTTTGCTCAACGGCCCTTTTTTGACGTGTTGCGTTACGCCGCGGCCGATATTCACCCGCCGCTCTACTTTATTCTCCTCCATGGGTGGACGATCCTCTTTGGCGCTACGCCGGCTGTGACGGCGGGGCTTTCGATCATCTTGTTTTGCGTCGCTGCGGTTTTGGTGTATCGGTTGAGCGCGGCGATTTTCGACCCGGCGACCGCGCGCATCTCAGTGCCGTTATTCACCAGCAGCTTCTTTTTCTTGTACTACGCAACCGAAACCCGGATGTACATGCTCACACTCGTGGCATTTTTATCGTCGAACCTGTTCCTCTATCGCTGGTTGCAGCAGCCGAGCCGGTCTCATTACGGGTGGTACTGGCTTTGGTGCGTGGTGGGCGTGTACACCCACTATTTCTTTTGGCTCTATATCGCAGTGCAGAATATCGTCGTACTCGTCCTGCGTTCGTTGAAAATGACGCCCATTTCCCTCCGGCGCTGGGCGATTGTTCAGGGATGTATTGTGGCGGCGTACCTACCGTGGCTGCCTGTCACGATTGACCGTGTGACGGAAAAAATTGGAGCGCGTGCATGGATGCAGGGGCTCACCGTCGGGCAGCGCCTGTTTACGCACGCCGTGAATGGTTTTGTCACCAATAATCCCCTGATCAATATACTATTCGTGTCAACATGGTGGTCATGGGCGGGCCTTATTATTATCAGCGCATTCTTTTGCACTGGCTTCATCCGTCGAAGGCGGGGAAAACTGTCGCCCCGAGAACGCGATACTTCAGCCCCGGTAATTTTTCTTGCACTTTTAACCATCCTGCCACCGCTCATCGGAAGCCTGAGCGGCGTATGGTTCCCCCGCTACGTTATTGGTACGGGAGCGCTGCTGTTCATCGCGCTCGCCCGGTGGCTCGTGGTTGTTCCGCCCCTTCGCCTGCGCTACCTCCTTGTGACCGGCGCACTGGTGACGATGTCCGTTGTGAACTGGCGCTATTATTTAGGGGATTTTCGCCACCTGGTTCATTTTTACTGGGAGGATGTCGCTTCCCGCATGGAGCGCGTTGACCCGTCACCATCCGATGCGATTTTTCTCGTCGCCCCTGAAGAGTGGATGATTTTTCGCTATTACTACCAGGGTCAGTTGCCCTTGCTTAGTTTTTTGCCGCAGGGATCCGGTCGCGGCGCTTCGGAAGAGGATATCGTGTCCATGATCGGTTTACCGGTGATTACCCCGGACAACATCGGTGCCGCTCTCGAGACGGTTCGGCCCTATAAAAATATTTGGCTCGTGAGCGGTCCGTCCGTTCCGTTACTTGATCGCCAGCGGGCGGTTCCGCAGTGGCTGGGTCGTTTTTGCCTGGCCGGTGCACCAACGCAATTTGTCGGCGTTCCTTCGTGGGTGAAGATCGAGGTTGTCCGCTATGATGCTTGCCAATGGCCACCAATTGGCCGCACATCAATGGAGTGGTAAGTTTCAGCAGATTCAACCCTTCTTATCACTCAGATCGTTCTCATCTTTCGTATGGTCGCAAAATTAGATTCCACGACGGCGAGCGTGACGCCGCGCTCCCGCCCGCAGCGTTTTCGGTGGCCGTTCAAATCATCGGACTGGCACCTCCTTGCCGTTGGTGTGATTGCCACGTGCATTACGACGGCGATTCGAATATTCGAGTTCTCCAAGCCGTACTGGTCGGATGAGTATGTATCGCTTAACGGCGCATCACAACCCTTAGCAAATTTTTTCAGTCAATTCTGGAGCATCCGAGACGTCAGTCCGCCCTTATATCATATCCTCCTCAGGGCGTGGATGACCGTTTTTGGAAACGCTCCGTCCGCTACCGCGGCGCTCTCGCTCGTCATATCATTAGTGGCGACGTGGCTGATGTACCGCTTCGGCCGGGTTCTGTTCGATCAGTCGACTGCGATCACCGCCGCACTCTTATTTTGGAATAGTTATATCGTCATCCACTTTTCCACCGAAACGCGGATGTACATGCTGGTGATGACGTTTGCCCTTTGGTCATCACTCACCTTCCACCGCTATTTCACCACCGGAAGTCCCCGCGCTCTCCGGTGGTACGCCGTGGCGACTCTGCTGGGGGTCTACACCCACTACCAGTTTTGGTTTCTGGTTCTGGCACAGGCGTTCACGGCGGTTTTTTTGCAGCTCACGCGCCGCCTGCCCGCACCCAGCCGGTGGTGGAGGGCGCAACTGGTCGTCTGTTTAGCCTGGTTGCCTTGGATGCCGTTTCTCATCAAATGGGTGTACGCCCATTACTTTACCGGCCTCGATCAATGGATTGAAAAACTTTACCCCGTCACCTCGTGGCAATACTTTTTTTCCGTACTCCACATTTTCCTTTACCCGACCTGGACGGCAACGTGGAGGACCAACCTGCTCGTTGGTTGGACGTTGATCCTGGTGCTGGTGTCGCTGATGCTGAGCGTCGAGTATCAGCGCGAACGCTGGATCGTGGTGAAATTCCGCGCGCTGGAATTTCCGATCGTTTTTCCGTTAATCTTAGTGGCGTTGCCGCTACTGCTCGTGTGCGCGCTCAACGTTGGCGTTTATCGTTATGTTGTTGTGGCTGCACCATTCTTTATGGTGGTGCTGGCTGCAGCGCTGGTTCGGTTAGCACGCCGTTTCCGCTCAACGTTCATCATTAGCGCCATTCTTTTCGCGATTACCGCCCTTAACGCACTCGCGGTGTTGGGCTGGCGGCTGCCATTCTAGGAGAAATGGTTTTTCCAAATAGTAAAAAAAACTCCACCGGTTGGTGGGGGTATTTGGTCGGTGATGATCACGCCCGCTTGATCTCGTGGTATTCGTCGTCGACGTTCACGGCCCAGAGATCGTGGGTGTTACCGTCAAGGTTTTCCACCGCCAGCATGCCGGTCACCATGGAATGATCCTGGTTGTTGTATCGGTGCATGCCGTTGCGTCCGACCGTGAAGAACCGGGGAATCGTCGCCAGGTGTTGGGCGATGGTTTGGACGTTTGCGCGGTAGTCGTCGTCGTACCGCGGGTACGCTTTCGGTTCGCGGGTCACCCAACCGCGTTTAACCTCATCCGCTTGTACCAAACCGAGCAGTTCGAGCTCATGTTTGGCCAGGGTGACCAGATCGCCATCCGATTTTTTCCAGAGATCGTCGCCGGCTTGGCAGAAGTATTCGAGCCCCAGGCACGAGGTGCCAGACGCAGCCACCATGGCCGCGCTCCAGTTGCCGAAATTTTGCAGGCGGCCGGCAATGACGGTCGGGTCGTGGAGGTAGATCCAATTGTCCGGAAAAATGTTTTCGCGATTTACCACGAGGTGGACGGTCAGAAAATCGCGGTAATTGAGCTGGGTGGCGGCCTGGACCACGGGTTGCGGTGCCGCTGGTTTGAGTGACCGGATGAGATCCGGCAGCGCCATGGAAGAAATGACCGCATCAGCCGTAAAGGTTGCGTCCGTGTTTTCGGCGGTCGCCGCGCGCACCGCAAATTTGCCGGCGTCCATCGCGATTTCCGTGACGCGATGCCGCAGCAGGACGCGGCCGCCCGCCGCGGCGATTTTATCCTGGGCTCGTTCCCACATCATCCCCGGGCCGCGTTTGGGGTAGAGAAATTGTTCGATCAGGGTGGTGACGTCGCCGCGCCTAAATCCCAAGGCGTCGGCGACGGCTTTCGTGAGGGAGAGCGACTTGATGCGTTGGGCCGCCCAGTCGGCCGACAGCCGGTCACAGGGAATGCCCCAGACTTTTTCCGAATAAGTTTTAAAAAATGTTTGGAACAGCCGGCGGCCGAAACGGTTGGATACCCAGTCCTCAAACGTCAGCTCGGGGCGGCGCGGGTGGATTTTTGCCCAACCGTAACTAGCCGCGATCTGCAAACTGGCGGTTGCGCCGAGGTTCCGCAGCGCATTGCCCGCCCGCAGCGGGTAATCAAAAAATTTGCCGCGGTAAAAAATCCGCGATTGGCGCTGCACGGTCAGAAGGTCCGGTCCGAGAATTTTCCGCCACCAGGCTTCCACCTGCGGGTATTTAGTGAAGAACCGGTGGCCGCCGACGTCAAACGCGTTGCCGTCGTGCACCACGGTTTTGGCCAGGCCGCCGACCTGATCGGCGGATTCCAACACGGTGACGGAAAATCCCTTCCGGCTGCCCTCGAGGGCAGCCGTCAATCCGGCCGGTCCGGCGCCGATCACCAAAAGCGTTCCTTTTGCCATATGGATGGAATGGTATACTGTAGCGTAAGGAGGGTGGTAGAGGTAGTGTACCAAAGCGCACCTTGGGTCTCAACTGATGGGGCGGTGAGCGCCGGTACCACGCGCGCCAGAATTCGCCTCCCAAGCCCCGACTTTTTTCCACGCTGCCATTTTTATGATCATCTCCCGTACTTTTCGTCAAGCTGCTGTCCGGTGTATTTCCTGCATAACCGCTGGGTTGATTGGCTATGCGCTGCTTTGGAGTGCGGTGCTGCGCGGGACACTTATGTTCGCGCCGTATTGTTTTGATGAAGCGAACACCATTTATTTTGTCACTCAACCGTTCAGCCGGATGCTGCAGTTTGTCATGACCGGTGTGGAGATGCCCGCGTACTATGTTCTTCTCTTCGGCTGGATCCGCGTGTTCGCGGCGAGTCCGGCGGCAACCGCCGTCCTCTCGTTGATACTTGAGGTACTCGCGGTCATTTTACTGTATCGGCTCGGCCGCACGCTGTTCTCCTCCCGCGTTGCGCGGTTCGGAATCCTGCTGTACTTGGTGAGCTACTCGGCAATATATTCCGGCACGGAAACCCGCCCCTATGTTTTACTGCTGATCGCGACGGTTTCTTCCCTGACCGCACTCTGGCATCTCCTGCACGGAGGACCGCACGGGCGCTGGGGCTGGGTGGAATATCTCGCCGCCAGCATTCTGGGTGTCTACGCCCACTCGGCGTTTCTGTTTTTGGTGTATGCACAGAACGTTGTCGTGGTGTGGTTCATTTGGCGGCAGCGCAGCGCGTTGGATTTCCGGCGCTGGATTGCTGCCCAACTCGGGATGTTCGTCGCCGTTCTGCCAGTACTGATTCCGTTCGCACTGCACACTTTCGAGCGGGCCAATCAGATGGCGCAAACCGGGATGGATGCGGTGGCAATCCCGGCGTCGGGGAGTTACCTCGAGCGTATCGTGGTCGGGCAGTTCTTCGGTGATACCCTTACGTCAAATCTCCAGTTCGGTTTCAGCGCGCTGCTCGTGATGGCGATTGCCGGCATGTTGCTCCGCTTTCGGCGCGAGCCCAATGGGTTCGGCGTATCGCCGCGGACGCCGTCGCCAGCGGAAAGTTACCTCTACATTCTCATACTCATCCCGTTCCTGACGTTTTTGCCCGGCGGTTTCGGTATCCGGCACGCTATGATTATTCTCATGCCGATGTTTGGCATGCTCTTGAGCGCGTGGTTTGCGCGGTGGAACCCCGCTTGGCTTGGCACGTTCGCGGCGAGCGTGTTCGCCGCGGTAGTCATTACATTCAACGGCTGGTATGTCTTTGTGATATTTCCTCATGAAGCCCGGTTCCTCTGGCCGAACGTCGCAGCATATTTCGCCCGCACCGGCGGGATCGCTGATTCCGGCCCCGGGCTCATTTTGTTGCCGGATTGGGATACCGAGCGCCAATTCCACTCCTACTATCAGGGTCAATTGCCGGTGTATCGGTTTTTCCCGACGGCGCTTCAAGATCCGGCGGATCCCGAGTTGAGTCAGATCCGCAACATCAGGACCCCCACGGTCAATGCCGGAAACGTCGGAGAATTGTCCAATATCGTCAGCGGTTATCAGACGATTTGGTACGTGGCCGGCGACACGGCATACTTTTACGACCCCACCGAGGCGATGATAGGTTGGATGAACCAAAATTGCCGTTTCCAGGGCGAGGCTGTCTTCGGCAGCAAAACGATTCGGATCCGTCGCTACACCGCATGTTTGCCCACTGTTCGCCGTTGAGTTTCCGGCGCTTGTGGTTGATCGTCGTTTACTAAATAATTTTGCGGGGATTCCGACGCGGCACTTCGATCGATGCGGTATAGACGGGCACCTATGACCGGGAACGCTCAAAAATACCTACCCTGGGTCTGGATCATGCTCTTGATCGGCGCAATGGCCGGCAGCACGGCGCTGATCCTTTTGCTGTTGCCGCGCCCGTATTGGCTCGACGAGGTTGCCTCGGTGCTCGTGGCAAATCAGCCGACGTGGAGGGAGGTCTTACGATTCGCCGCTACGGATATTCACCCGCCCTTCTACTTTTTCCTACTGCGGTTATGGGGTATGGCTTTCGGGTACAGCGAAATCGCCACGGGGTTACTCTCATTACTCCTCGCGGCGGTGGCGGCAGGGCTGGTGTATCACCTCGGTCGCGTGTTTGGGGATACCTGGACGGGTGCGATCGCCGCCGTGCTGTTTTGGTGCAGCGCGACGGCGGTAAATTTTGCCACGGAGACTCGCATGTACACGCTGGTTATTATTGCCGCACTTTTGGCAACGCTTGCGCTCTACCGCATGGCGACGGGAGGGGGCATCCGGTACGCATGGCTGTACTTCGGCGCGACGTTATTGGGGATGTACACGCACTATTTTTACTGGATCCTGGTGCTGTCCCATGGGATGGCAGTCGTCGCGTTTCACGTGTTCTCCCGGGGGCGTTTTCCCTGGCGGCGATGGGCGCTGGCGGTGGTGTCGGCCGGCATCCTTTTTTCACCGTGGCTGCCGATCATGATTTTTCGGCTTGCCGCGAAGCACTCTCAATTGCAACTTGAAGTCGGGCGGGATTGGATCCCGCGATTGGTGTTTTCGGCGGGCAGGTATGCGCTTACGATATTGGGCAGCCTCTTGCTGAATTTGCCGGGTCAAGAACAGTGGTGGCTTTGGCACGCTTCGCCCCCATTCTGGTATCAGTGCGCGCTTATTTTTTTCGTCAGCTTAATATTCGGCCGCTGGTATGCAGGTCGTTGGTACTTGCGTTACCGTTTTCGGCGGCCGACTTCCGGTGTCGTAGTGCTCGGAGCAAGCATCTTGGGCGCGATTGTTTTGGTCTCGGCATTCAATCTCCCGATCCCGCGGTACTATATTTTTGTCGGTCCGCTTTGCGCACTCACCGCGGCGCTCCTGCTGCGCCGTCTCCGTCGGTCCCGGCGAAATGCGCTTGCCGCGTGCGCCGCGCTCATGCTTGTGGGTGGAAATTGGTGGTACTACTTTACGGTAGATTCGAACCGTGCACTCTACGGCTGGCCCGGCGTCGCCCACTTTCTCTCGGCGCAGTCCGAGCCAACGGAGCGGGTCCTCATTCTGACGGCGGCGTTTGAAGAGCAGATGATCCTTGATTTCTATTACCGTGGCCCTTGGCCGGTGGAGAGTTTCTTGCCCCGGCAGTACCTCGACGCGCAGCATCCGGTGTTGAGCCGGTTACGACGCGTTGCGCTCGATAATATTACCGCACAAAATGTCGGTGAGCTCGCCAACTATCTTGACCGCTACGATGTGTTTTGGGTAGTCGATGGAGGTTCACGCTTCTATGCAGATCCTCAGGGTGTTTTCTGGCCCTGGCTTCTGTCGCACTGCGGCAATGCCACGGATTACCGGATCACTTCCGCTAACCGGCAGGAATTTGATTTGATTACGCGGCTCACGGATTGTCAGGCGGACTTCTCTCCCATTTTTGCCGGGCAATGGCGGGGGAAAATAGCGAAGTATACCAACCCTCTGTATCCAATGATGCGCGCGGGTGGATCTCGAAGCCTTGTCAAACACACCTCCGGAGAGTAGGCTGAAAGTGGAAGGAATGTCCGCTATGCCCCAGCCCAAAAAAATCCTCATCGTCGAGGATGAACCGAATTTGTTGGAGCTCTACCGTTTGGCGCTGGAGCGGGATGGGGTTGAAGTTTTTACGGCATCTAACGGCGAGGCGGGGATGATGGTGGTGCGCG
>JAQTQO010000072.1 GCA_028712155.1 Patescibacteria group bacterium
AACCGTTCAACAGAACCTGCCGGCGCTGGTCGTCGTGCGGCCGGTGTATTATTATACTTTTCTAGACGACTTTGATCTGGCCGCGCTGCAAACGCAGCTTACCCGCTACCGATTACAGCTTTCCTTGCCGACCGTGATTGACCGCGATGCGCCCAGCCCCGAACGTCTGATGCAAATCACGGTGCGCACTCCGTAAATGTCGGACTTATGACGTTACGCAGACCGCATTCTTCATTGAGGTGGCGATGTGCGCTGGCGTTTTGGATCTTCGTCCCGCTGCTGCTGATGGGGTGGATTCTGATTCGCGATGTGGTGCCCGGCGGGCAGCTTGCCGTCACCTGCTGGGGCACACCGCGATGTTTAGCGCTGCGCGGTCCGGTTCCGGAGTCACGGGTCGTCCTGTCGCGGTCAACCGGCAGCGGGCAAACGGTCGTTCAGTTGATCGGGGAGCCCGTGTACTTCGACGTGTATCAGAGCCGTCCGTTCCGCACGGCCGAAGTGCGGCTGACCCTGCATCCCGGCGATGCCCAAGTGATCGAGATGGGAGTTGCCGCGGAGACCGGCGGTACGCCGACGTTACAGCCGCTCTATCATCGCGCGCTTGAGCAGATCGCGGAAAATCCCGAGTGGTCATTGATTGCCGACGGTGCGGTGATGCTGTGGCAGCGCGGGAGCACGACTTACCCAACGGTGAGCGCATTTATGCAGCAGCCGCCCGATCCGTACCGCGTGGCTGCGTACCGGACGACCGTGACTTTGCCGTTCGCACCGCAGCCGCTTTTGCCGGGTGGGCCGGGGCCGGCGGTTGATTACATCCTGACAGGGTATCGTGTGACCGGCAGCACTGGTTGGCGCGACCTGACCGTTACCTTTACGCTCACGCCCGAGCAGAGCGCCGCGAGCACGCTGCGGTTCGTTCTCTCGATCCCGGAGCGGCCGCTGCCGGCGATCGCACCCCAGTTGTCCGCGTTCACCGTTCGCTTGCAGGGAGAGCTTTTGAACGTTCGCGTCCTGCGGGGTTGGATGTCCCGTTGGTTTCGACCGAACGCGCGGTAATTATGAAGTATGCCACCTGAAGGCGCCCACCAATATTTCCGGCTGCAAACCATCGCGCTCTTGGCGGTTTGGGTTGTGTTGATGTTTTTGGAGTGGGGGAAACCGCACGTGGTGGGGAGTTCATTCAATCCGCAATGGGTGTTGCTCGGCGTGATTTTTTCTGCTATAATCACCGCACTTTTAGCCGGCCGCGAGGCAGTCTTTCCACCCGTGCCTTACCGTCGCACTGCAGCATTGACTGCGGGGGTTATCACGCTCATCGGCGTCGGCGCAGCCGTTTCCTCGCCGGTCGGGTGGCTGGCAGGGGTTATCGTGTGGGCGGGAATTCTGGCGGCGTTTCCGGTTGATTCCGGCCCGCGGTGACGCGCGCGTCTTGGGCCGGCATCGGAAAAAAATTTCGCATATGATAGACGGGGTGAAAATTAAACCGCTCAAGGTATGGCCGGACGCGGCGCAGGGGCGCGAGGTCATTGCGCAGCCCGGTTTTTTGATGGAGGTGGTGCGCGAGGATGAACGGCTGTTGTCGCATTTCGGCCAGACCACTTTCACCGTCACGCACCCGGGTTCGATCAAGGCTTTCCATTGGCACAAAAAACAGGATGATGTGTGGTTTGTGGCGAGCGGCCATGCGCTCGTCGTGCTGTACGACCAGCGAGAAGATTCGCCGACTTTTCGGCAGACAGAAACCATTACCGCCGGCACCGATGACTACAAAGTCATTGTGATCCCCGCGGGCGTGGTCCATGGATTCAAGGTGCTGGGGGATGAACCGGTATACCTGTTCTACCATACGACGGTATCGTATCAGGCGAAAGCGCCGGACGAGGAGCGCATACCCTACGACGATCCGACGATCGGGTTTGATTGGAGTAAATATGCATAATACCTCCATGGATTGCATCTTTTGTAAAATCATCGCCAGAAAAATTCCGTCCGATATCGTGTACGAAGACGACGACGTGCTGGCAATCCTTGACATCGCTCCGATAAATCCGGGCCACACTTTGGTCATTCCCAAGCGGCATGTCCGAGATCTGCTTGACGTGTCTCCCGAGGCGGCGGCAAAAGTGATTTCCGTCGCACAGCGCATCGCGCCGGCTTTGCTCAAGGTGACCGGTGCGCCGGCATTCAACTGCAGCATCAATAATGGGCCGGCATCCGGACAGGTGGTGATGCACCTGCATGTGCATGTCATACCGCGCCATCCTTCCGACGGTTTGATCTCCTGGGTGCACGGTAAATACGAGCCGGGTGAATCTGCGGCGTTGGCGCAGCGGATCGTTGCCGCCATGGCCGTCATGCCAAAGGTGTAACTTTTCTTCTGTGTCCAGCGCATCGTCCCGCCGTTCACCACTAAAAGTTAAGGTTCTGGCCGACCGGGTGGTGTACCGCGGGAGCGGCGTGGGCAAGGTGCACGAGACCACTTTGCGTTTTTCCCGTACGCGCGTGCGCACCTGG
>JAQTQO010000010.1 GCA_028712155.1 Patescibacteria group bacterium
GCCGGTCTCCTCCATGCGGTCACCGACTGCGGTGCCGGCGGACTGTCGTCAGCCATCGGCGAGATGGGGCAAACGATCGGCGCCCGGGTGGAGCTCTCACAAGTCCCGCTCAAGTACTCTGGCCTCGCGCCCTGGGAAATCTGGATCTCTGAAGCCCAGGAGCGCATGGTCATCGCGGTGGCGCCGGACAACGTGCCAGCGGTACTCGGCATCTGCCTGCTCCACAACGTCGAAGCTACGGTGCTCGGCAAGTTCACCGGTGACAAAAAACTCGTCGTCACATTCAATGGCCAGGTCGTGTGCGACCTGACCATGGAGTTTCTCCACCGCGGTCTGCCGCAACGCGTCATGGTCGGCACATACACGCAACCGACGTACGCCGTGCCGGTCGTTCCCCAACCGTCCGACGCTACTGCCTGGGCCCACCTCTACCGCAAAGTCATGGCGCACCCCAACATCTGCTCGAAAGAGCCCATCGTGCGCCAGTACGACCACACGGTCCAGGGGACCGGCGCGCTTCCGTCGTACGGTGGCGTGCGCCATGACGGTCCCAACGATGCCGTCGTACTCGCCCCGATACCGGGCAAGCCCTACGGCCTGGTCATCGGTCACGGCCTGCACCCCGCGCTCAACCGACTCGACCCCTACCGCGGCAGCCTGTGGGCGGCCGCCGAAGCCATTGCCAACTGCGTGGCGGTCGGCGGCGACCCCGCAACCATCGGCCTGATCGACAACTTCATCTGGCCCAAGCCCAAGGACGAGTGGCTCGGCCGGCTCGACGCGGCCGTGGATGCGTGCGTGGATGTGATGCACGCGTTCGAACGGCCGTTCGTCTCCGGCAAGGACTCGCTTTCGGGCACCTACCGGGGCCCGACCGGTGAAATCCACATCCCGCCGGTCCTCTGCATCTCCGCGTTCGGCCGCATTCCCGACGTTTCCCGTACCGTAACGGCGGACTTCAAGCGCGAAAATTCGTACATCGTGCTGGTCGGCCACCTCAACCCGAACGCCATGGGCGGCTCAGTCTACCTCGACGTTCTCGGCGGCCTGCCCGCTGCTCCGGTTCCCAACGTCCCGCTCGACGAGCTGCCGGGCCGTTTCCGGCAACTGCACAACGCCATCGTGAGCAGCGGCATCCTCGCGGCACACGACATCAGCGAAGGCGGCGTCGCCGTCACCCTGGCCGAGATGTGCTTCGGCGGTAACTGCGGCGCCACGGTCGACCTCGCCGCGCTCGGCGAAGGCCGGCCGGACCTGCTGTTCTTCAACGAGATGGCCGGCTGTTTCCTGGTCGAAATCGCCCCCTCGCGGCATCCGGCCAGCGTGCTGGGCAGCCTCCCCTACTCGATACTCGGCCGCACGACGTCCTGGCCGGTCATCCGTCTTGTCACCGGCGAGAGTCAGCTGTGCGAGATTCGAACCGACGACCTCAAGGCAGCCTGGCAGCGGCCGCTGCAGGAGGTGTTTCCATGACCCCACCCCGCGTCTGCATCCTCTACACCGACGGCACCAACTGTGACGTCGAGACCACTACGGCTTTCAAGATGGCCGGCGGTACACCCGAACACATCCACGTCAACCAGTTGCGCGACGGCTCGCGCAAACTTTCCGACTACCAGATTATCGTCATCTCCGGCGGGTTCTCGTACGGCGACGACATTCGCGCCGGCCAAATCCTGGCCACCGAGCTGGTCACGATGCTGGTCTGCCAACTGCGCGAGTTCGTTGAAGGCGGCGGGTTGATCTTGGGCATCTGCAACGGTTTCCAGGTGCTCGTCCGCACGGGTCTGCTGCCGTTCAACACGCTCGGGCAACCGTCCGTCTCGCTCACCGTCAACGACAGCGGCAAGTTTGAATGCCGCTGGGTCCGGCTCGGTGTCGAAAACACACGCTGCGTCTTCACGTGCGGCATGGAGCATGAAGGCACGACCGTGCCGGCTCCGCGAGGCCTGCGCACGCTGTGGGGCAGGATCGAACTGCCGGTAGCGCACAAGGAAGGCAAGTTCATTGCCGATTCCGACACCATCGCTCGCATCGAACGCGAGGGGCTGGTGGCGCTCCGCTACGATGATGCCGATGGCATCGCGACGGCATACCCTGCCAACCCGAACGGCTCGATCAACGGCATCGCCGGCATCTGCGATTCAACCGGCCGCATCTTGGGCCTGATGCCCCACCCCGAACGTTTCGTCGTGCTGACGCAACACCCCAACTGGCGGCGTCCCGGATATGTCGCCCCCTATGGCCTGCGGTTCTTCCTCAACGCCGTGAAGTTCTTCGCCTGATCTTTCGTTGTCCGTCGGCGGAAATCCATACCGCTGACACTTCAACTTTCAACCATCGGCTGACGCCTGCGCGTTCAGCCGATTTTTTTATGCATAATAAATGGGGCGGGTTCCGGTGTGGAACTCCGCCCCAGTGTCCCTTCGATGATGATGGAGCTTCAGTGAAGAGCTACATCTTCTCGATCTTCGTGACGTCCGTCAAACGCATCCGTTTCGCGTCACCTCCCCAAAAAGTACCAACGTACAACGTACCGTGAATGGCAACTCGCCACCCCGAGTGACGAGTCGCCCCGGCTACAACAGCTTGTGGGCCATAAATCCTCCATGGTTCTCTGGAATTTCCAGACCGGTATCACCCGGCTGGGGCCAACAACACTACCTTCAGTATAAATAATCGAGCAAGCCTGCGTCAATAAAAAGAAAGGGGCGAGGTCGCGATGACCCGCCCCAGAGGGGTTTACTGGAGATTCCCAGTTCTTCTTCTTGCCTAGGAAGAGCTCCGACCCTCCTTCACGAACCGGAAGATGATTTTCTTCATCCTCTCACAACCTCCTGCACCAAAGGACAGGAAACGTGAAACCGGGAGATCCCGGACAATACCCGCATCGTACCAAAAAACATCCGCGCCGACAAACCGACAACGGCAGCATCGTATCGGAAACAACCGCCAGGCGACGTCATCCGCCGCCACCCGGACCGCATCCAGACAAGTTGCGATGACGCGAAAACCTTGCTAAGGTAAAAACCCGCTGCGGAAAACCGTTTTCCGCTCAGGGAAGCCATTCTTTGACAACCCATTGATGGAGGTATTGAACGTATGGGAACACCACTCCGTTTAGCCCTGCTGATTTCCGGCGGAGGCACGACCATGGAGGCGATCATCAAAGCCTGCCAAGACGGCGGCCTGCTCTATGGCAAGATCCAACCCGCCGTGGTCATCGCCAGTCGGCCGGATGCCGGCGGCATTGCCAAGGCGAAATGGCAAGGCATCCGGACTCGCGTAGTCGTCCCGTGCCAGCCGGCGGAGCGGTTCGGCGAACAGATCCTGGCGGTCTGCCGGGAATTCGGAGTCGACCATGTTGGCCAGTACGGCTGGCTGCCGATGACGCCGGAAATCGTCATCGCGGCCTACCCGCGAGCACTCACCAACCAGCACCCCGCGCCGCCGGAGTTCGGCGGCAAGGGCATGCACGGCAAGGCCCCGCACTGCGCCGTGATCGAGTTCCAGCGCGCCGTTGGCTGGCGCGACCCGTGGACCGAGGCCATCTGCCAGTGGGTCGCACCGGGTGCGTACGATACCGGTGCGGTCCTCTACCGGCTGATCGTTCCGCTCTTCTGCGACGACGACACCGACACGCTGGCAACTCGCGTGCTGCCGGTCGAGTGGCTGGTGCAGATCCAGGCGCTCGAGCTGTTCGCGAACGAACGGCTGCACGAACTGCCGCCACGTCAGCCGCTGGTGCGCCCGAACGAGATGCCGCTGCTGGAAATGTGCAAAGGCATCGCCCGCGAGCGCTACCCGAACGGATAGTTCAATGGAAACCTCTGAAACACAGGAAAGGAGCACAACGTGCAAAAGGAAAAACCGGACAAACTCCGGATTCTAGTCGTCGGCAGTGGCGGCCGCGAGCATGCGCTTGTGCGCAAGCTCAAGCGAGACGGCGCCGAGGTGTTCTGCGCGCCCGGCAACGCCGGCATCGCGCGGCACGCCAAGCTCGTCAACATCAAGGCGACCGACCTCATCAAGCTCGGCGCGTTCGCCACAGTCGAGCACATCAACCTGACCGTGGTCGGCCCCGAAGCGCCGCTCGCTGCAGGCATCGTGGACTACTTCCGGGGCCTGAACCTGACGATCTTTGGCCCGACCGCGGCCGCGGCCAAGCTCGAAAGCAGCAAGGCATGGGCTACAACGTTCATGACCAAGCACCGCATCCCGCACCCCCAGTCAGTAGTCTGCCGTGACGCGGCATCGGCCTGCGTCATCCTCGAACGCTCGGTTGGTCCGGTGGTCATCAAGGCCGACGGACTGGCCTCCGGCAAGGGCGTCTTCATCGTGCGCAGTCTCAAGGAAGCCCAGGATGTCATTGACCGGCTCATGGTCAAGCGCGAACTCGGCGACGCCGGCAAGCGCGTCGTCATCCAGGATTTCCTGAAAGGCCGCGAGGCTTCCTGCATGGCCATCACTGATGGCACAAGCGTCCTGGCGCTGCCGCTCGCGCGCGACTACAAGCCCGCTAATCCCGGCAAAGATGCCCCGATGACCGGCGGCATGGGCGCGTACTTGCCGCTCCCGGACGTTTCGCCTCAGCTCGAAGAACAGATCCTCACGACCATCATCTTCCCCACCCTGAGCGCCATGTGCGCCGAGGAGAATCCATTCACCGGCGTGCTGTACGCCGGACTGATGCTCACCGACGACGGCCCCAAGGTGCTCGAGTTCAACGTCCGGTTCGGCGACCCGGAAACCCAGGCCGTACTCGCGCGGCTCAAGTCGAGCCTCGCCGACATCCTGTGGGCAGCCGCAACCGGCACGCTCGACGAACTCTCGCCGCCCGAGTGGAGCTCAGACGACGCCGTGTGCGTGGTCGCCGCGTCCGATGGCTACCCCGGCAAGCCCAAAACGGGCTACATCATCAACGGCCTGTCGGCGGCCGAGACCGAATTCGATAGCGATGACATGCACATCCTCCACGCCGGCACCATCCGCACCGATGAAAGCGGCGACTACCTCAATGCAGGCGGCCGCGCACTAAACGCGGTTGCCACCGGTGGCAGCTGGAAACTGGCCCGCGAAAAAGCCTACGGCCTGCTCACCATGTTCAACTTCCCCGGCATGTGGTACCGCCGCGACATCGCCGAAGGTCTATAAACTTTCAACAGCCAACTGCTCTTCGATCACTTGTCCGTGGCAAGGGGGAAAACTCTCTTGCCATTTTTTTTATTAAAAAAAGCGGGTGGTCAGCATCGTAGCCAACCACCCTTCCGACTATTGCAGAAACTCGAGAAGGACCACCTTCCGCCTGGTCATGAAAGTTCCCTTTCATGAAAGTCGCCGTCTCGACGTACCAAGGAGCATCGTAGGCCCCTACCACAAATTGGAGTCTACGGTATAGTACGCCGTACGTCAATACCCCATTGGGGATAGGCAAAAACGGTTTCGCCGCCCGGTTAAATTTCGTGTATAATTAAACGAAAGGCGAGATTTTCTCCCTTGACTATGCCAAAACGCAACGGGGCTGGCCCGGCCACACATGACGAAGCGGACCGTCTCCAGCGCAGCGTCAGCGGCGCGTACCTGGGTAACTTCATCCTGGGCGCCAACGACGGCCTGGTGACGACGTTCGCGGTGGTCGCGGGCGCGAGCGGCGCCAAGCTGACAGCGGCAATCGTCATCATTTTCGGGCTGGCGAACCTCCTGGCCGACGGAATGTCCATGGGCCTGGGCAACTACCTCGGCCGGCGTTCCGAGCTGGATTACCACCGCCGGCAACGCCAGCACGAACACGACGAAGTGGAACGGTTCCCCGGCCACGAAGCGCAAGAGGTGCGCGAGGCGTTCCAGCGGTGGGGGTTTTCCGGACCCCGGCTCGAGGAGGCGGTGCAAACCATCACCAACGATAAAAAACGCTGGGTCGATTTCATGATGCGCCAAGAGCTCCACATCATTGAAAACCAGCCGGCCAGCCCCGCCCGGCAAGGACTGGTGACGTTCGCGGCGTTTGTTGCCATCGGCATCATTCCCATCCTGCCGTACTTCGTCGGCCTCAACGGAACGCGGGCGCTCTGGAGCTCGGCGCTGCTGACCGCGGGGAGTTTGTTCGCCGTTGGCGCCTCGCGCAGCGCCATCACCGTTCAAAAATGGTACTGGGGCGGCGTGCAGATGCTGCTGGTCGGCGGCAGCGCGGCGGCGGTCGCGTACCTGGTCGGCTTCGTAATGGAACGATTCGTTGGAGCGACCATCTAACGGCGGGGAAATATTACTGCGGGAGCCGGAGATAGCCACCCCGGATAACCACGAGACCGTCGCGCTCCATCCGGCGCGTAATTTTTTTTACCTCGATCTCGGGAAGATGCAAGGGGTCGGCGACCGCGCGAAAGGACAAACGTTTACGCTGCAGCAGCATCCCGATGATTTTTCCGCGGTAGTAGCGCGAGGAACCGACATAGGCGCCCGGTTTTTTCCCGCGGGACTTCACGCCGGTTTTCCGGCTGGTCGCAACCATCCGGCCGTAATCCATCAGCGCGCTGTGCCATTCCCGTGCGCGGCCGGCGGGCATTGCCTGCAGCGCCACCGCTTCGAGGGCGCGGTGGTTGAGGTGGTGCGGTAATTTGAATTCGTGGATGAGCACGCGGCGGACGTTGACGTCAACGCACACCGTGTCAAAATTGCGGGCGAACACGTTAATGGCCGCAGCCGTATACGGCCCCACGCCGGGCAGCTGTCGCAAGAGAGCGGGGTCGCTTGGGATTTTACCGCCGTGCCGCTCTACGATCTGCTGCGCGCACTCCCGCAAATGCAGCGCGCGGCGGTTGTACCCCAAGCCGGACCACAACGAAAGCAGTTCGCGGGTACGCGCCCGCGCCAGCGACCGGATGTTCGGGTACCGGCGGAGGAACCGGCGGTACTTTGGCTCCACGCGCTCAACCTGCGTCTGTTGCAGCATGACCTCGGCAACCAGCACGCGGTACGGCGTAGGGTGCTGGCGCCAGATGAAATCATGCTGCCCATGCCTGCGATACCAGGCAAACAGCCTACGCCGAACTCGCCGGATCGCCACCGGCGATAACGCAGGATAATTGACTGAAGGTTTCATACTCTTTCCGTTTCTCCCCAAGGAGTTGCGGGACTGACGCAGTATCCGTATACTCAATGACATATTATGGCACCATCAGTATACCGCAAATGCGCGATCGGTTTAGCGCTTGCCGCAGTGGTGGTCGGCGGTTTTGGGCTGCCGTCACAAACCCGCACTGCGCTTGGCTCGGGTTGCACTAATGATACCTGGCAATGCACCCCGTGGTCAGCGTGCTCTGCTGCGGGTGAACAGACGCGCAGCTGCCGTCTGCTTGCCGATTGCCCGGACGCCGATGATCCCAAACCGGCAGAAGCGCAGCGCTGCACCCCGCCATGCACGGCCGATGCGTGGGCTTGCGGTGAATGGCAACCGTGTACGCCAGACGCCACGCAAACCCGAACCTGCATGTTGGAGCTTGACTGCCCAACTGCCGAAACGCCGTCACCGTTAACGACACAAGCGTGTACCGCTCCGCCACCCACTCCGCGCCCGCAGCCCACTCCGCAAAAACAAAAACCAACGCCAACGCCCCGGCCGTCGCCCAGTGTCGCACCGACTCCCCTGCCCTGCCAAAACCTTTCCGCTCTCAACGAGCGCATCCGCTGCCGCTTGCAGCTGCCAAAGTCCGCCCTTGGGCAAGCGTCGCCTCAAACTTTCCCCGAGGAATGCCGGCAGAACGGCGACAGCGCCGTCCGCGAGCAGTGCGTGGATCTCTACCGCCGGCTGCAACCGTGTACGCTGCCGTCAGGTTCACCGGAGCGTATCGCGTGTGCCCAACAGGTCTTACGGATTTCTGACGTTGCCGCCGCGATGGCCACCTGTAAAGAAAAACCCGCCGACCTCCAGATGGACTGCCGCAATACTCTACGCGACCAAGTCTGGACCCTTACGAAATTCCGTTTCGATGACCTCGCGCTGCGCGCCGAGCAGCTGCTCAAGCACGGTGCGACGCTTGATGCCGTCGTGGAATTTACCGCGGCGGTTGAAAACGCTAAGCAACATTTCAATCTGGCGACCACCAAAGAGCAGCGACGGGCGATCATTATGGAACTTCGCGCCGCGTGGCAGCAGCTCATCCAAACCTTATGATTTGGAACAAGAAAATATTCATCACCACACTGGCATGCATGAGTATCCTGGGATTAGCCGGCTGTACCCGCCAGCCTGCACCGGCCGCACCGCAAAATAATGCGCAGCTGCCGGCATCCCAACTGGCGGCAATCCCCACGCCGAAACCGTCGGTCGACCCCGCACTGCTGGATGACGGTCTCGACGGTGCGCTCAAGGATTTAGACGCAGTGCAATGATGTCTTGTCACCTTTCTAGAAAGGTGACCCACTTGTCCTCCGAAGCCTCCTGACCTTCCGTGGCTTAATGCGAAGGAGGTTGGCGCAGGAGGAAAGTCGCGCCCCGTCTCCCCAGCCTTTCGTGAAAGGCTGGGTCCAATGGGTGCACTTGGTTTTAGATATATTACCGGTTTCCGATGCGCCGCCAAAAGCGTGCCCCGGGTGGGGTGGTAGGGGTAGGGGGCGGGCTTCGCAACTCTGAGCCCCCTACCCCTACAAAAAAATACGATAATTTCTGAGTGGCGCAGCAGTTTGGCGCCACCTTTCTAGAAAGGTGGCAAAATATTTTTGCGACAAAAGTGGCAAAGAAATTAAACTAAAAAAGAGTCTTCCAGGTGGAAGACTCTTTGTCGCCTAAACTGGGGTGTTACTGAGATGGGTTTTCACCACCTCAATGAGCCCCATCAGGAGGCGCTCCACTTCTTCCCCAAGTTCCGGGAAAAACAGCTTCACCAGAACAAAGGTGAGGACGAGGAGGAAAATGCTCTTGAGCATATATCTCCCCGCTTAGGAGTGAGTGGAGGGGGCGAGTCGGCGACCAACTCCGCCCGCCGGACAGAATTTTTTTGTGTCCTGCCCTCCAGGACCAAACCCGCCGGAGGTGAGCTTGGCCCTGGAGGGAACCGGTTGGTTAAGGTACGGTGTCGCCACACCGCAGTATAAGGGGAAAAAATGATTTTGTCAAGAAAAAAATAGCCCGCAGAGAATGCATCTCTACGGGCTTCGAATGTGCACAGCGGAAGGTGCGGCGTCAGGCCGCGGGCGTGATGGTGACGGCGTCACCCGGCTTGATGTCGGCGATCACATCGGATGCCTGACGCTCTCCCCACCTGGCCCTGGGATGCACCCAGAGATCGAGCAGGTGTTCATCGTTGCCGCCGTTGCGTACAGCGAGCTCCGCGAGGTCATCCCGCCCTCCGAGGTGTCCCTTGCGGAACGGCACCTGGAGCACGGGTTGCCGGGCGATCTGTACGGCGACCGCAGCGCCCGTGTCGCACGCCTGGGGGTGCGCCCACATCGTGACGGAGTTGAACTCGCCGACGTGCAACACCACCGGCGTTGCCAGAAGCGGAATCGCGACGCTGACTTCGGTCGCCTTCGACGGCCCGCCGGTGGCGAGGATCGACCGGACCTGCTCGGCGACATCCGCGGTCCAGTGGTAGGGGTTATAGCCGACGTAGCCGGCCTGACGGAGAGAATCCGAACCGACGAGCGCCAGCACCGCGGGATCGTTCACCAGGCAGTGCACACCGCCCACGAGTTGCGCGTACACCAACTTGGTTGGCGAGGCGCCGACCGGCACGCTACAGCTGCCGCACGGGGTGATGTAGCCGACGACGATGACCGGCTCATACGGATCCGGCGCGGCGTGCTGGTGCACCCAGAACGCGGCGTCGAAATTCGACGCGGTCACCGGATGGTGGACGAACGCGACGTGGTGTTTTCCCTCCTGAATCCCCCGCCGGAGCACCCGCAGGGCGTTGTGGGTGACGTTGGTGACGAGCACAATCTTCGCGCTCATGATGGCTTCCTCCTCACTAAAGTTCTGCCTTGTTTTCAAGTTGCGGACCGGCCCCACGCGACACAAGTCGTGAGGAGCAGCGTAGGTAATCTTCCTGATTACCCCGCACCAATGTTGCAGCTGAAACCCATGGCGGAACGCTTCGCCAGCGTCGGTGTAGGGCTATTCGCCCTGCGCGTTCCGCGAATATCTTATCCGGTCAGGAGATATCACCAAGAAATTAGCAACGGCAGTGGCAACATTGGTACGGGGTTGATTTCCTCTCGCCATTCACCTTCACCCCGCCTTTTTCGAAAAGGGCGGGGTTCGGCATCTGGCGGTGGAAATCAAAAAACACCCTTCCGCGCTATGAGGGGAAGGGTGCTTTTATTAACGTAAAAAACTCTTGGGGAACAAGAGCTTTTGCGTAAATGACGCGATTATCTTCCCCAACTACGGGCTGGAATTGGCACCTAACATCCCACCAAAGGCGGGATTGGTTGCCGGTCGCCATCGGGCCAGTACCCTTTACAGACGACACTCTGGATAATCCTTATTGAAATGTCAAAGTATCCCTACTGTAGCAAAACCAAAAAAACAGTCAAGGGCACAAATCCCCACTAAAATTCCGCTCCAATCTGCAAAAATTTGCTTCTTTCCTTGCGCTCAAGTCCGTAGCGAAAGCCGCTGCAGTACGCTATACTATACGGTATGAAGCGGATGTCCACATTGCATATCTACGTTGGTGCCGACCACAACGGATTTTCGCTCAAGGAACGGCTCAAGCCGTGGTTGGAGCGCCGCGGCATTGTTCATGATGTCGGCGCCGAACGCCTGCTCCCGGACGATGATTATCCGGCGTACGCGGCCGCGGTTGCCAAAGCAGTCAGCACCGGTCGCGGATTCGGCCTGCTGGTCTGTGGCTCGGGCCACGGCATGACGATTGCAGCCAACCGCTTCCGCGGCGTGCGCGCCGCGCTGTGCGGAACCGTATTTTCCGCCCGAATGGCCAAACGCGACGACCACGCGAATGTGCTTGTGCTCGCCGCAGGGGAAACAAACTTACCGCAAGCCAAACGCATCATCACCACGTGGCTGCGCACCGCCCCAAACCAACGGCAGCGCTACCGGCGGCGCATCGCGATGCTGGAACGGTTCCATTCTCGATAGCCATGGTCTCCATCATTCCATCCATTCTGGTGCCGACCGCGGCGAAACTGCGCGCCCGGTTGCAGCTGGCAACCGCGCACCGCGTCCCTTGGGTGCAGCTCGACGTCGCCGATCACACGCTCGTCCCGGCGGAAACCTATCACGATCCCGATTACCTTGACCAGCTCCATCCCCTACCGGCGTTCGAAGTGCACCTGATGACGACGGTCACTCCGGAATCCATCCGCCGCTGGGACCGGCCCTGGGTGAAAAAAATTATTTTTCACCTCGAAGCCACGGCCGAACCGCGCCGCGTGCTGCAGGCAATCGGGAATTTGGGGAAACTTGCCGGCATCGCCCTCAACCCGGAAACGCCAGTGGAGAAAGTTAAGCCCTACCTTGGTCTGACGGACACGCTGCTGGTCATGGGCGTCAATCCGGGCTGGGGCGGACAGAAAATCCTGCCCGATACCGTTTTGCGCATCACGCGCGCCCGCCGTTTACACCCGCACGGTAACATCGAAGTGGACGGCGGCATCAATACCGAAAGCATCGGAGCCGTCGCCGCTGCCGGTGCCAATCTCCTGATCGTCGGCAGCGCGCTCACCGCACGTAACTTCGCCACAAAATTTCATCAACTAACCACCCTTGCCAATGCCGCGAACCAAACCCCGTAAACGAAAAATCACCCGCTACGCGCCCAAGCTAAAAATTTGCGTCTCCGGCGCCGCCCAGGGAGAATGCCTGGACATCGCCCATGCGGAAGCGCTGGCGGTCGGACGCGCCATCGCCAAAGCCGGCGCCATTCTCACTCACGGCGCGACCACCGGCATCCCGCTCCTGGCCGCCGAAGGCAGCAAAACCGCCGGCGGAATGTGCATCGGTTTTTCTCCCGCCGCGACGTCGGCTGAGCATGTCCGCAAGTTCCACCTGCCGCTCAAGTACAGCGACGTCATCGTCTTTACCGGCTCCGGCTACGCCGGGCGTAACCTCCTGCTCACCCGTTCCAGTGACGCCGTCGTCATCGTCTGCGGACGCATCGGCACGCTCAACGAATTTACCGTCGCTTTTGAGGACAAAAAAGTTATCGGCGTTCTGGATAACTCCGGCGGTATCACCGAAGAGATCAAACACATCCTCAAGGCGGCGAAACGCGGTCGGCAACACATCATCTTCGAAAAAGACCCCGGCCGGCTCATCACAAAAGTCATCCAGGAAGTCCACCGCATCCATCCGCACTACCCGTCAGACGACCAAGAGCCCTAATTACCAAGTCTAAATACCTTGCGTATGCAAAATATCCTGCAGCCATTGGCCAAACGTTTCATCCGCGAACGGCCGCGTCCGACAGAATACTTCGTCACAAAGATCATCGCCTGGTCGGCGGTCGGCATGGCGGTCGCGACGGGTATCGGTCTGATGATCGCCGCAGTTCGCCTCATCTGAGGGTACAACACCCGTATGCCGGCCTGGAGGGCGCGCAACACATTGTTCTGGATTATCACCATGGCGTTCGCGGTCTCGGCAGCGACCGCCGTAACTGCGGCCGTCGTCGTGGTCCCCACCGCGCTGCGCGATAGCGGTTTTGTCGCCCTGCTGATTCCGGCCGCCACGGGAACGCCAACCGTTCCGGTGTCGTCCCCGCTCGCTACGGCCGATTGGTTGATCTACCGCAGTCAAGACCTGACCGGCATCAATTTCAAATATCCTCAAACCAGCGGCCAATACCTCCCATCAGGAGGAACCTCGTCGGCGTGGTTTGGATCAGCGGAGTGGAAAATGGCCGACGCTGAACTGCTGGAAAACCACCAGACCACGCCCTACGACCAAATTTTCAAAATGATAGCCGCGACGCCCGGCAAAAGCGCACACGAATCCTGCTGCGGTTTTTCCGGTCCTACTATTGACCTGGCGCAAACCGACGAACAATTGGCAATGGAAATCGCCGCACACATGGGTCCCGTCACACACTTTCAGCGCCTGACCGTCGGCAACCGCCCGGCGGTGGCGTTTGTGCACGGCGAACGGTCAGAACAAGGCGGGAGTATGACGCTCTGGGTCACCCGATCGTACCTCCTCCCGTACGCGCGCGAAAGCTACACGAACCTCCTCATCAGCGGACCGGCGTTGGCCGTTAAGGTGGTGCCCACCGACGCGGCCGCGATCGCCGCGGGCACGTCGCAACTCCTCGGACAAGTTACCGGCGACTGGCAGCCGCCGGATTCCGACATTCAGCGACGCCTGAAAATCTTTGAAACCATGGTGCAGACGATCGTGTTTACCGCGCCATAATTCCTCCACCATTCAACGCACAATTTATTAAAATAAATTTTTCATAACGATATGCCGCGGATGCTCAAACGTTGGATCGCCGGAGCGATTTTCTTCGTCCTGACACTCCTGGTTGCACCGGCCGGGATCGCGCAAATTGGCGCGACGGTCAATCGCGGATTGCAGTATTCCACCATCGTCGGCTGGGATACCCCGCAGCCGACGCCAAAACTCACCGGTGAAGCGGCAAAAATTCCCCAACTGAAAGCGCAGCTGACGGGGAGCACGAACGCCATTCTGCAGGCCGAGCTCAAGATGCTCGAGCACAAATACCCGCAAGCTGCGCCGACTCCCACCGCGGGACTACAGTATTCGACGATCGTGGGCTGGGGCACGCAGGATCTGCGCACGGCATGGATCCCGGGTCTCGGCGGACTGAGTTCCGACGAACGGCCGTCCGCCCTGCACACGGACCTCTACGGCGGCACCGGCTTTGGCGCCGGCATGGACGATAGCGCACTCAATCTCATCACGGGCAAACAAGCCATCACCGAAAGCCTCCAGCTGGGTTCGATTGATACCGAAGCCAACGACCCCGATACACAGCTGCTGCGCGATGTGAGTAGCAATATTGAGGCGTACAAAATTGTGACCGGTAAATATCCGCAAACTCTGCGGGATTTTGCATCACCATACTATGATAAGACGGGAAAGCTATCACAAAACATACCGCAAAACAAAGATTTCCGTGTGATCAAAAATACTGTCTGGTACGACGGTAAATCTCAAAAAATTTCCGACCTGGCCGGCAAATTCACCTACCAGCGCAGCCAGGATGGAAAAACTTTCACCCTGAAACTGGCGGTAAGCGGTCAGCAAAAATTTACCCTGGCCGATCTCAAGGCGGTCCAGATCAAATCCCACCCGTGGGCCGAAATGCTCGCGGGAAAATCCGTAAAAAAATCTGAGATCTTTTCCCTGGTGCCGGCCGACCACTTCCTCGTGTATTTTAAACAGGGCAGCACCGTACGGGAACTTCAGAACGCCTTGAACACCCTGGCGGGTCCGACCGAAACACTTGCCTACTCCCAGGAGATCACCGACATCGTCGTAAAAGTCGCACGTCGGCTGGGGATTACAAATGCGGACGCAGCGCTGCCCCTGGTAGGCGAAATCGCATTCGTCAGCCAGGACCTGGACTTTTACCCGGGAACCGACTACGCGGTGATTCTCAACTTGCTCGGCGGACGTGGCATCGCAGAAATTGCATTCGATAATACAAAAACGCCCGGGGTTTATACCACCGCAATCAACGGCTTCCTGGTTTTTACCACCAGCCAACGGATGCTGGATTCCGTCCGCAACGCCTCGGAGAAAAAAATCCCCGCCATGGCTGACGCGCCAGACCTCGCCTACACCCTGTCGGTGCTGGACCCGCAGCGCGACGGCCTGGCGTACCTGTCGGAAGCCTTCATCACCAAACTGGTTTCGCCCAATTACCGGATCTTGGCCGCGCAGCGCAACGCGACGATCCGCGCCCTGGAAACCCTGCAGTACATCGTTTTTGCCTACCGCGACCTCAAGGGCAAGTGGCCCCGTTCGATCCAGCAGATCGCGAACGAAGGCTACCTCAACCTTGCCGGGATTTTACATCCGGAGAATTACACGGTGGACGCCGCCGGCTGGGTCACCCATAAACAATGGGGCAGCATGCGAAGAATTTCCTCTGTCTCCGAGATAAAGCTCGCGGAAATCAGCAAATCCGAAAAGCTCTCCTACGAGCGCTTCCAGGAGAGCTACCAGCAATTCTGGCGCGAATTCTTCGATCCCATCGGCATCGCCGTCAGCGTCACCGACCAAATCACGCTGCACACCGTCATTCTGCCGCTCATCGACGAGAGTGCGTACAACATGCTGTCCGGCCTGTTCGGCGGCCCGCCCATAAAATCCGACTTCGTATTCACGCCGGATCGCGCGCCGGCGATTCTAGCGGCCGCCAAACTCAACGATCTCACCACCATGTTCCGCGGTGAAACCGCATATATCCTGCGTGGAGCCGGGCTCGCCGAACAGTATGCCAGCCAAACGAAAACCATTCTCGATCGGTATGGCATCAGCGAGGAAACCATTACAGCAGCCGCGTGCGCGGAATCCGAGCGAGGGAAAACCTGCCGCGATGCCCTGGTCGCCGCATACCCCAAGTTGAATGTCAACGCACTTTTTTCCGACCTCGAGACCATGGAAAAACCGCTCCTCCGGAAAGCAGTGAACGCCGCGATCGCGGAAGAACTTGACCTGGACACCGAAGAAGACGTCCTGGGCTACATCGGCGACGAAGTGATGCTGGGCATGGGGACGGTCAACACGTTCGGCATTGAAGATCTTGCTAACCTCGACTACTACCTCGGCATCAAGCTCGCCAACCCCACGGCGGCAAAAAAATTCGTGCAAAAACTGTTCCAGAAAGCAGCGGAAGAAAGTGACGGCAGTCGTATCCAAATGGGCCCATTCTCTTTCTCCACCAAAGAACCGCCCAAAACCACCTACCGCGACATCGAATACGCTACGCTCCCCACCGGATTCTTCACACTTTCCTACCTGTTTCTCGATGACAAATTCTATTTGGCCGCAAGTGAATCCGCCATCAAGCAAATCATTGACGGCGCCATCGACGGCAAGGGCAGATCGCCCCAACAGCGCTATCGCGGTTCCGTCTGGCGCGGCATCCAGGCGGTCGGCGAAACCAACAACCTCGCGCTCCACGTTGACCTGCCGGCGTACCTGGCTGCGTTCAAAGAAAAAATGCTGAGCGAAGATTACGGCCAGGAAACGATCGGCGCAACCATCGCAGGAAAAATCGAGCACCTCAACGAGGCCCTGACGCTCGCCAAAACACTGCCCGGTTTTGACGGAACGCTCTCCAATGTCACCGGCACGTACTACCGCTCCCTCCCGCAACGCTGGCTGAACTCCCAACTCGAGGTCGCAGACGCTAAAGTCATTATCGTCTTCCAGGGCAGCCGCAACCCGATTGAAAATCTCAATGATACAACCGGCCAAGAATTACTGGGAAAGATCTTTAACTCATATAAAGGCACATTGCTGGACTCCTGGATGTCGATCAAAAATGTCAGCGTAGGATTAAAGCTCTCCGAAGATGGTTTGGATTCCAAAGTTTCCTTCAGTAACCCGACGCGGACCCAGCCGTCCGATCCCCCGCCGCTTCCCCCGCCGCCGAGCCCGACCCCCACGCCCTCGCCGACCGTCCCCGCCGCAGCTACCTCCGTGCCGCCACCCGCCGCACCCCGACCGTTCCCGTGGATTTTAGTTGGCGGATTGCTGGCAGGGATTGCCCTCATCATTGTTGGAGGCACTATCGTTGGCATCGTCATCTGGCACAAACATGAGAAGGTCCCCGAAAATTACCTGCCGCCGGAAACTCCGGCCACCGGCGGCTCCGATGAAAATCCGCCGACTCCTCCGCAGCCGTAGTTTGCATCCGCGAAAAAACCGCTTCCGCCGTTTGGCGGAAGCGGTTTTGTAATTCGGATCTTGTCTGATTTACGGCCGCCGGACGTACGCGAACCGATGCACACCCATCATGAACGTAAACAGGATGGAGCCGGTCAGGACGACCACCGCGCCGCTCGACAGGTCAAAAAGATGCGCCAGCGGCAGACCGGCCATCACCATCAAAACGGCGAAAAGTATCGAGCGGGTGACGGCGCCGACGAACGAACGGCTGACGAGTTTAGCTGCCGACGCAGGAATAATCATCAGCGCGCCGACCAAGAGCACCCCGAACAATTTGATCCCAAGCACGATGGTAATGACAATGGTCAGATAGAACGCCAGTTCAAGGCGGTCCACGGGGATGCCGGCGACCTTGGCGGTGGCGCGGTCAAACATCATGAGCGCCAAGTGTTTGGAAGTACGCCACAAGAATATCCCCACGACCGCGGCAATCCCCACGATGGTAAGCATATCGCGGGTGGTAATGGTGCTGATATCGCCGAACAGCGCATTCTCGAGCGCTTCGAGCTGCTGGCCGCTATGCCCCAGGAGCAGAATGCCGATCGCCAAACTGGTGGTGAACAGCAGCGTGATAATGGCGTCAACCTGCAAATTGGTCCGGCGTTCGAGAAAATAGATCGCGAGTCCGACCACGAGAGAGAATACGAGCGCCGTATAGAGCGGATTGGCGTGCCAGAGCACGCCGATGGCGATGCCCGTCAGACTGGCGTGCGCGATCCCGTCGGCCACAAACGACATCCGCTTGATGACGACAAATACGCCCAGCCACGCCAGCACGGCGGCAAGCATGGCGCCAGTCACGATCGGAGCGAGAAATATCGGATTAAAAAACCACATAGATAATTAATGCAAGTGGTTCATTTCTGGCTCGCCATACAGCTGTTTGAGTACCTCCGGCGTGACGGCTTCCTCGGGCGTGCCGAAGCAGACCATCTCGCGGTTCAGGCAGATGATCTTGGTCGCCCGCTTGGAAACGAGCGCGAGATCGTGCGACACCATCATAATGGTAATCTGGTGGTGACGATGGAGGTGAGAAACGAGATCATAGAACCCGCGCTCGCCGGCGATGTCCACGCCGGCCGTTGGTTCGTCGAGCAGCAGCAGCTTCGGTTCGGAGAGCAGCGCATTGGCGATCAGCAGCCGCTGCAATTGGCCGCCGGAGAGGTCACCCACCCGCCGGTTTTCCCCGCCTTTCAGGTTCACCTCTTCGAGCACCGCGCCCCGCCACTCGCGGTTTCTCAATTTGACGCCGCTCAAACTCAAAAACTCGCCCACGGTGAGCGGGAAGGTCCGGTCAAAAGAAAAACGCTGGGGTACGTAGCCGATCTTACCAAGCGCCTGCTGGACCGGGCCGCCGAACACCCGCACGATGCCCTCGTATGGGACTAGGCCCAAAACCGCCTGCAGCAGGGTCGTCTTGCCCGACCCGTTGGGGCCGATGAGCGCGACGATCTCACCGCGGGCGATGGAAAACGTCAAATTTGAAAGAATGACCGTACTGCCAAAACGCACCGTCAGATGATGGACGTCGACCGCGGCCGGATTTTTTTCCTCAGGTGCCATATGGTTATACCGAAGCGCACGCGGCGCACACGCCGGTTAGACGAACCTCGTGCTGAACGCTGCGAAACCCCTTGGGCTGCGGCAGTGACACCTCGCACGGCAGGCAAACCCGGCGCCGGCACGAACGGCAGGTGATGTGGTGATGATGGCGATCTGAAAGCGCGTACGCGGCGCTGTTCCCCTGCCGGCTGCGCATCAACACGCCAAGGCGTTCCAGTAATTCCACGTTCCGGTAAACGGACGCGAGATCCACGCGTAAGCCATTGAGCCCGCGAGAAATTTCCGCCGCCGTTCGCGGCTCCTCCTGATTCTGCAAATATCGGAGTACCGCTTGTCGCGCTTTAGTCATGCGGCGGCCGGCGGTTTTGACTTGGTTGGCGTATTTGGTCATGGCGCGAGCATACCATTATTGCAAATCATTTGCAATAATAGTTATCCCCTTGACGTTCGGTTTTTGTTCGGGTATTATCATAAAGCATAAAATATATGGAAACGCTTACCAAAAAACAATCTGCCATTCTGAAATACGTTCTGGGTGCTCTCCGAAACGAAGGGTATTCCCCTACCTACGAGGATATCGCCCGGCATTTTAAACTCCGGTCGAAAGCTACGGTCGCCGAACATCTGACGGCATTGGAAGCAAAAGGCTATCTCAAACTTCCGGGGGGACGCGGCGGCATGTTGCAGCCAGTGAAAAACGTCCTCGATCTCGCCCGCGCCCTCACGCTCCCCCTCTCGGGCATGATTGCCGCGGGCAAACCCATTGAAGCGCTGGATGGCGGCGATACCATCGCCGTGCCCGCCGATCTCGTTGCCGATCCCATCAACACGTACGTCTTGCGCGTGCAAGGGCAATCCATGATCGATGAAGGAATTTTTGACGGCGATTTTGTTATCGTCCAGCGTAATCCCAGCCCCAAGAACGGCGACGTGGTCGTGGCGCTGCTCGACAACGCCTACGCCACGCTCAAAAAATTCTTCCGTGAGAAAGACCGCATCCGCCTGCAGCCGGCCAACCCGGCCATGCAGCCCATTTACGCCAAGGACCCGCTCATCCAGGGCGTGGTGCGCGCCATCATTCGAAAGTTCCAAACCACCTAGCTATGCATGAAATTATTGATGAACCGGTGGAAGTCCTCGCCAGCTTTTCCCCGGTCCCGGCCTGCACAACGACAAACAAACCGCGCGTTGCGGGCAACCGCGTCAGGCCGCTGCTCTTTCGCTGGCGCGGTAAAAAATACCAGATCGAGAAGCTCAACCTGGTGCATCGCGAGCGCGACGGCGAAGATGTTGTCTACTACTTCAATGTTTCCGATGCCGCTAACTATTTCAAGCTCGCCTTCTCCACCCGCCGGATGTCGTGGCGCCTGGCGGAATGGTACGCAGAGGGATAGTTAAAAAGCCGCCGGAAAACCCTAGGCGGAGCCGCAACCTTATCCCTCGCTATCGCATGAGTGCAATGGCGATCACGCCGACCAGTGCCGTAAATCCCGCCATCGCCATTCCGACGAAGATAAACCACCCGAGAGAATTATACGCCCGCCAATGAACCATAGGTTAGTTAGGGTGTGAATAATTACGTTTTCATTATACACCCTTGGCACCCTTCGAGAAAGGTGCCAAAAGAAGACCATATGCCAAAAGTGATATTGCACATTGACATGAACAGTTATTTTGCATCCGTCGAGCAGCAGGCCAATCCCCTGTTGCGCGGCAAACCCGTGGGCGTGTGTGCGTATTTGCCCAAAACCAAGCACGGCAACGGCTGCATTATCGCTTCGTCCATCGAAGCTAAAAAGGTCGGCATAAAAACCGGTATGCGGATAGCTGACGCCAAAAAAATTTACCCCGGTATCATCCTGGTGCAAAATGAGCCGGCTAAATACCGTGACACAACCGAAATTATTTTTGGAATTCTCGGGCAGTACACCGACCAAGTTGAACCCTACAGCATTGACGAGGCATTTCTTGATCTCACCGGCTGGGTTGCAAATCTCTCACAGGCGGAAAAACTTGGTCAAGAAATCCAACACCGCATCACGGTGGAAGCCGGCGAATGGCTAAGGGCGTCCATCGGCATTGCGCACACGCGGTGGCTGGCGAAGTTCGGTTCCGACATCGCTCCCAAAGGCGGGACACTCCTGATCGCGCCGGATAACGTTGAAAAAATTTTTTCGAGCGTCAGAATCACCGAGGCGTGGGGCATCAAACAGCCCACCGCCTGGCGGCTGTGGCAGCTGGGCATCACCACGCTCAATGAACTGCGTCATTACCCGGTCGCCAACCTCCTGGCGACCCTGGGCAAACCCGGCTACTACCTCTGGGCGAACGTCAACGGCATCGAACTCGACGGCGTTGCCCAAACGCCGGCAGCGCCAAAATCCATCGGCCACTCCTACTGCATTCCGAAGCGCACGTCGCAGCGCTCCTACCTGCGGCCGATCCTTGCCAAACTCTGCGAACGGACCGGCCGACGCCTGCGGGCACAGCAGCTGGAGGCCAATGGCATTATGGCGTACTGCGGCATAGTGCACGGCCACGGCGTGGGCGGCAGCAAACGTTTGCCGTCGCCGCTGTTCACCACGCCCGACATCTTCCGGCAGGCCGACGCCCTGCTCTTCTCCCGCCCCCTGCCGGACATCGCGACCATGGTTGCCGTCAGCGTGTTTGGCCTGACGCCGCTCTCCCAACAGCAGTCGCTGTTTACCGACATCCTCACGCCCAAACGCGTCGCATGCACGCTCGACGCCATCAACGACAAATACGGCGAACACGCAGTCGCGACCGGTGCAATGTGGGGCACGGGAAACAACGCGCCGGATCGCGTCGGCTACCGCAAAACGGTCGCCGTGCCGCAAACCCAGCCGGCTATCACGTACATCCCTGATTTCGCATAATTCAAAAAACCTCCTGTTGCCCATTGACACCCTGCTTTCCATACAATAGTATATACAATGATACTACCGACAAATAACGACAGAGCATAGTATCCCCTGCTCGCATCCCAACGTATGCCAAAATATAAAGCGTCCAAACTCCATCCGTCCGACCACCAGCAGCTGCTCCGTGAATTCTTCACCGCCATCGCCAACCTCCGGACCGTCGAGGAAGTGGCCAATTTTTTCCAAGATCTGCTCTCGGTGACCGAAACCACGATGCTTGCGCGCCGGCTGAAAGTCGCCCAGCGCCTGGAGGCGGGCAAAACCTACGACGCGATCGCCGAGGACCTGGATATCAGTAAAACCACCATCGCACGCGTGCAGCGCTGGCTGGAACACGGAAATAACGGTTACCACGTGGCGCTCGAACGCCTGGCCGACGTCAACCGCCGCGGCAAAAGATAGCTTCAATAACCTAAAACAGCCTCCGATACCGGAGGCTGTTTTTGCATGCGGCCGATAGCGCAAATTCAACGCTGACGCTGGTAACGTCCGGCGAGCATGGCTGATGCAAGGGTGTGCTGCTGCATCTGCTCTAAAAAATTCTCCGCCGTCACATTACTGAGCATGGCAACATCGAGCGCGTACACGGTGAATTGGTAACGATGCACACCGGATGGCGGGCACGGCGGGCAGTATGGCGTCTGGCCGGAATCGTTCAGGATCGGCAGGCAGCCGACCGGCAGCGGCCCGCTCCCCGGAATCTCGCGCGCCGCCGCGGAGATATTTACGACCAGCCAATGCACAAATCCCCCGCCCGGGGCATCAGGATCAAAGCAGCGGAGCGCAAAGCTCTTCGTTTCCGGCGGCGCATCGCTCCACGCCATATGCGGTGATAACCCTTCCCCGTCGCAGGTAAACGTCGGGGCAAGCATTTGCCCTTCGACAAAATCGCGGCTGACCAGTTTCATACATTTGTTCCTCCATTTTTAAACAAACAGAAAAGGACGGTAAATTTGTCTTTTCAGGAAGAGATGCGCCGAAGCGCTAGTTTTGGCCGAAGGCCGGAGGATTGGTAGGTGGTAGAAGATAGAATCCTAGAGCCAACCGCTTGGCTGTATGATTCTATCCTCTACCGCAGCTACTTCCTCTGTAAAACTACTTCCAATTTACCGTCCTTGCACAGTATTCTACCAGCCCGATGGCCAATGTCAATGGTTATGGTTCAGCAAAAAATATCACTTATCCACACTATGGCTATTGAGATGCGCCCTCTCCCCACCGGTATACGATATACGCCGGCTTTCCGAGTCTTGGACTGGAAATATTCTGCGCCACGATTCCGTTGGAGCGCAAAACCGACTCAAGGCGCTTCGCACCGTCGGTGCGATCGGCAGCCGGTTCCGCGAGCATATCGCTGCCTAACTGTATGAACAGGAAATCGCGCACGCCGGATTTCCGCCAGGCATCCTCTCCGTCGGCGAGGAATTTATCGGCGGTAATGATCGGCCAGCCGTCGTAGACCAGCCGGCGATGCAGAATCCACAGCGTCGCCAAGTTATAGAAATTGGCGTCATAGATGATGAGGAGCGGCTGCGGCGTTAGCCCTGCCCGTTCTGCGCGCGCCTGCGCGGCGCTCTGCAGCTGTTTGAGGAACGGCAGCTGCACGTCCGGCTGCAGCCCCGGCCGGTGGCCTGCCAGCGTTTTATTGAGGTATTGATCGAGCGCCGCGTATCCCCAGTGCTCGACGTCAGACCGCAGCAACGGCGCATACGCCAGACCGGCAACACCGCGGGGATGCCGCAGGAGCACCGTTTGCGTGGTGAAAAGCAGCTCAAAGATCAAAAAGCAAACCAGGCCAAGCATGAGCAGCGACCGCAATCCCGCCAGCGATGTTCGCAGCGCCGTGGTAACCACGGCGGCAATCATGAGTAACCACACCACCAAAACCGACAGAAAACGCGTGGAAGGGCCGATGACCAGCAGCATCCCGCCCCAACTCAGGGTCAGTAAACCCAGTAGCGTGTAGCCGGATTCCGGATCACCGCTCGAAAACCACAGGGAGACAAACAGCCCCAAGGAAAGCAGCACCGCGGCGAAGGCGGGCCACGACAACACGCCGCTCACATTGGTCCAGTAGTTCGCCACGCGCGCCGACCAGCTCCCGATCTGTTCCTTGCCCGGAAGCGACTGCCATTCCGCGACGCGTTGTCCGAAAAGGTACGACAGCTGCAGATCAAAGTGGCCAAACGTTTTATACAGCATCACGTTGTACACGATGAGCGGAGATGCGAGAAGAAGGAAAATGGTACCGCCCAGCAAGAATGTCCGTAACCGCAGATAGTCGCGCCGGTAAATAAAAAAATGTACGAGCAGTGCGGCCGCGACGGCGAGCATGGTGTACTTGGTTAAAATCCCCAGGCCCAGCGCCAAGCCGACGGCGGGCAAGAACCGGTGGTCGTCCAGCGCGCGCCGGTACCAGTACACGGCAAGCAGCGCGAAAAAAATCACCAGCGATTCCTGCAGGCCGATACGCGAGACCCACACCGACGCGCTACTCACCGCTACTAGCAACGCCGCCAACAGTGCCGCTTGCTCATGGAACAGTCGCCGGCAAACTAGATAAACGAGGTAAACCGAAGCCACCCCGGCCAGAGCGAACGGCAACCGCAAAGCGAAATTATTAACGCCAAAAATCCGAAACGATAGCCACTGCACCGCGAACGTCAGCGGCGGGTGGTCGTGAAATGACAGGTACGCCCAGACCGGTACCGGCCCAGAAAATTTTTCCCACGTCGTCGGCTGGTTGGGCGAGGCCAGGTAATCAATGTACCCCACGGACCGGAATGCGATCATCGCCTCGTCGGAAATCACATCGGCTGCACCGAGCTGAAAGAAACGCAAAAATATCGCCAGTAGTAATACCGCTGGAAACAAATATCGCTGCACATTCCCTTGCCGCATACCCCTACAGTATAGCGTAGAAAAGCGAAAATATGATACTTACCCGCCTACAGCCCGCGAGCTCAGTACGGAGCTGAGCATTGTGCCTGACTGGCGCGATCTATCGCCTGCGGCTGGCTCCAAAGAATCACACTGGTTTGCACAATGGCTTTCGGCGGGTTATTCCCACACCCTTCTCGCTGTCGGTCGCAAGCTCCCTTGCTGCGAGGGTGTGGAAATAAAAAGAAGGCACCGAGCTGGGCTCGATGCCTTCAGAATTTTGGTGACCGTCGGATCGGGTGATCCTTGGGCCAACCGGAATGTGCGTTGGGTGTACCTCCTGGCACCCTACGGATTCTTGGTTGCGGCTGCAGCGGCAGCCTTTTTCGATTTTTCGACGAGCTCCATCAGCGCGTCGAGTTTCGACTTGGTATCTGCCGCTTCCTTCTGGGCGGCAGTCACCTCATCGGCCTTGGCCGTAACTTGGGCCTTGGCATCGTCGCGTTCCTGCTCGGCTGCCTGCACCTTCGCTTCGGCTTCGGTCTTGGCTTGGTCGCCCAAAGCCTTGGCATCCTCGGCGGCTTGCAGCGCCTGCGCGACGGTCGCATTGGCGGCATCGAGCTTCTTGCTGGCGGCCAGCAGGGCCCTTTCCTTATTCTTCAGGATCGCCTCGCGTTCGCTCACCTGCTTCTTGAGCTCGGTGGCTGCATTTTCGGCGGCCGCTGCCTTGGCGGTAGCATCGCTTGCCTTCTTGGTTTCGGCCTCAGCCTTCATCTTGGCCGCGGCGGCTTCATCTACGGCCCTGGCGGTCTTGGCTTCGGCTTCGGCCCTGGCGTCTTTTGCTGCCGCGGCTTCGGCCCTGAACTTCTCAGCTTCTCGGAGCGCCTCGATGGTTCGCATGTCGCTGGGCAACATAGAATCGGGATCGATCCCATGAACCACGGCAAGCCGCTTGTCATCGGCGCTCATCAGGGCTCTCCAGCCAGTACCAGTGGCTGTGCCACCGGTCGAACCTCCGCTGCCGGAAATTCCTGTCCCCGAAGCGGATGCTCCGGTGACGGGCTCACCTGGCTTTTCGGCATCGATGGCGAAACTGATCTTGACCTTCCCGTTCGGATGCTGCTCGATGACACTGACGAGATTATCGAGATTCAATCCGAAGTGGTCGGAACTGCCTCCTGTGCTTCGCTTCTCGATGGCGCCGCGGGCCTTCACGGCGGCTGCGAGTGTCTCGTCTGCCGCGGCCTTCTTGGCCTCGGCATCACTGATCTTCGCCGCATCGCCGGTCGCGGTGGCTTCCGTGACCTCCTTCTTCGCCGCCACGACTCTCGCCTCGGCCCTGGCCACCCTCTCATAGGCGGCTGCGATGGCATCGCCGGTGGCGCTCTTGTCGGACGCCTTGGCGGCCGGCGGCGCGGCAGCCGTGGGGGCAGCCGAGTCCCGGTTCGCCAGGAAGATGATCACCGCGCCGAGGAGGATGATCAGTATGACGACGGCGATGACCTGCTTCTGATTCGTTGTCATTGCATTTTTCCTTTTCTATTTGATGATCCTGGGGTCGGAGAGAACACGGTGTTCTCTCCGACCCCTTCCCTGACTGAGAAACGAACAAACGAACGAACATCACCGCTTTTCGACGACGACTGCGATCGGAGATCCGTTCTCAACCAGCTGCAACAGAATCGGCTGGTTGAGCGGGTTGGGCAGACCGGCACACTCGAGGTGGCCGGCCCAGTTTCCGTACACGAATGCCGGCTGCAGGGTAACCTCGGCGGCACCGCCCACTCGGATCTTGAGCCGGCTGACGTCTGCCATCAGCCCGCTCTTGGGCGTCACCACGATGGTGTCGCCCGGGTAACCGACAACCTTCGTCGGTTGCCAGTCTACCCCGGTCTTTGTGACCGTCACCGTATCTTTGGTGACGGTGCTTTTCGGAGCCGCTTTCACCGCTGCGGGAGCGATGGGCGACGGAGCCGGTGGAGCGGGCGGCAATGACACGGGGGCCACTACCGCGGGCGGACGTGCGGGAGGCTCAGCCTTGTGCTTGGCCTTCTCGAGGTCGTCCAAACCCTTCTCGATGAAAAGCTTCACGTCGGCTAGATTGAACATTCCAATTTGCTTGGAATCCCGCACGTTCTTCACGGGGACGTACCACACGCGGTCGTCCACGTGCTGCACTTTTCGGTCGAGGTAGACGTAGTACTCGGATCCCTTCGCCACTTCAGGCACCTGCACCGTTTGCTTCACGGCGACACCCTTCTTGGGGACGGTGACTGTCGAGTACTCGTACAGCGGGATACCGTCGACGGGGACGACCATCTTGGGCGGCATTTCCGCCAAAGCGTCGTCGAGCTGCCGACGGAGGTCCAGCCGCGTGCTGGTGAGGTGGAGTTTGCCGTCGCCGGCGCCGACGTAAGATCCGAAGGTCAACCTCCAGCTCTCGTTCACCGAGAACAGGAGATAGACGATACAGATGATCGCGGCCGGCCACAGCAAACGGTTGCGGTGGCCCCAGCTGGCGAACTTCCAGGCCAGAATGCCGGAAAGCGCCAGCGCGGCGGCTTGAGCCAGGAACGCCTGGCCCAGGTACCCGGGGTCCACCAGCAGGACCAGGATACCCCGATCGCCGATCTTGTCGTAGAGCTGTCCCAGCTGGATGCCGAAGGCAGCGCCCGCGACAGACTGAAAGAGGAGGAACCCGGCGGCCCACACGACCACCAGCCAGACCGTGCTGATGGTCTTGCCGAACAGGTTCGCCTGCTTTCCCGTCAGCATGAATGTGGCGAACGCCACCGCGATCGCGGTGGGGATCGGCCACGCGGCCAGCATGCCGGTGCCGACCCAGAGTGCCACCAGCGCGACGACGACGAGAACGATGAACTTCAGAATCTTTCCCAGATCCGTTTTCATGACTGACTCCTTTGTTTAGGCTTTTCTTTTGCCCATCCACCTCTCGACGACGGTGTCGGAGAAGAGGTTGGCCAATACGTGGGAAAACCAGTACGTGATGCCTTGTCGTTCCGCAGCGAACGCCGCTACGGGGGCAGGGGGTGAAGTAGGTTTCGGAGTTTCTTTCTCCTTGCCTTTTCCTTCCTTCCCTTCCTTTCCGCCATCCTTTTCTGCGGCGACTTCGGCGACGGCGGACTCTGATCTCGGAGACTTGATGAACCCGAGTTTTTCGGCGACACCCGCGAACGCATCAATGATGTTGTCCCGCGAGTTGAGCAGAACGACGACCGGGCTGGCCAAGACCGCAAGAATCGCGGCCCAGAACCAGAACCACGTCCGAGGGTACCGCGGAAGCGGTGTAACCACTTCCAGCCTGGTCACCTCGGGGCGCGGCGCGCGTCCGAGCGCCCGGTCGATCCCTCCGCCGAAGAGGGTGTTGGCGACCTCCCGTGCGGAGGCAGCCGACTCGCTTCCGGAGACTTTGGCCTGAAGCTCTTCGAGATCCTGGCCGATGAATCCCTCGCGGAAGCGCGGCAGACCCTGGATTCCGAACGTCACCAGGGCGACTACGGCGAACACGCACAGGCAGATGCCCGGGAGGCTATCATACCCCCAGAACCTCGCCAGCCGTCCGCCGTACTCCCCGACCTTCGTGCCGAGCCATTCGCGCCCGGCCTGGGTCGAGAGGAGTGCGATCATCGTGATGGTCACCGCCGACCACAGGATCGCACCGATGGTCAGGTAGGCCCACGGGATGTCCCGATAGACCTCCTCACTGGCGGTCACGCGCTTGACACCGAACCAGATCGTCGCCCACGCGCAGGGCAGCGCCGGGACCAGGTGGCCCAGGTACTCCCAGACCGGGTGGGGCGAGAACCGGTTGACGATCCAGCCGTACAGGACCACCAACGAAACGACCGAAACGATCATCCAGAACATGTCTACCTTCTTTCTTATCTGTTTTGGTTCCAGGCCTTCTTGAAGGCCTGGCCGAGGTTCCCCCAGAAGCCTTTGCCGGCTTCCGGCGTGATCGGTTTCCGACACTTGTCGTAGGACCGTCCGGGGAGGTTGATCTCCTGCGTGTGGATGTTGGGGTTGAATTGCACCCGACCATCCTTCACGAGCTCGACACTGAAGCGGGCCACCCGATGGTGGCGCTCGAACGCCAGTTCCACCTCCAAACCGCTGGAGGCGGCGTCGAGAACCCGAATCGTACGGTCGTAGACCTCGACCTTGCCGGGCACTGCCTTGGCGACTTCGCCGGGCAGTTCACGGTAGATCGTGGCCTTACAGTGCCACTCATGCTCACCTTCGGTGGTGAGAACTTCGAGCCGGTACGTCGGCTTGGGCGCCTTCGGACACCGCGGGCACGCTGCTTCTTTCTTGGAGTAGCGCTCCTTGCACTTCGGGCACTTGAGGGTGCAGACTTTGCACCCACCGTCAGCGACCGGGTAGTCGTGGTCGCAGTCCTTGCAGTGGGCGAAGCCGACCTTACGGGTGTGCTCCGCCTGAGCCCTCGCGTCCTGGCGATCTTCCCGCGCCGTGCAGGTGGGGCAAATCTTATGCTCCGCCACCTTCAACCAGCGATTACACTGGTTGCACTTCCACATCTTTTCGCACCACTCGCATACGGCGCCGACGGGAAGCTTTTGGTTACACCCTGGGCAATGGTTTTCCTTGTTGCCCTTACCTTTTTCTGCCATCGAACGGCCTCCTTCCTAGTAATTCACCAGATTCCTAATTTGGAACAACTCCTGACTGTAAACAATCAGACGTCAAAGGAGGGCCACCGTGGCACCTCAATTTTCTTACGCCTTAATTGTTAAGGTCCCTATGATTTTGGGCACAAAATGCACAAAACCATAACATTTAATAATAGCATATAAATAATGTTTTGTCAACCTAAAAACCCCTTTTCAGGGGTTATTATCGATAATTCGCTAATTTTCGATACTTTTCTACGGAGTAGATAATGTTGAACTGCCGCCGGGAGTTGGGAGGGTTTGCTTTTTTGGAGCTATTGCACCCAGTACCTGAATCACCAAAATATAGGCGGAAAAAATTACCGCCAGGCCGAACGACGCCCACAGGATGACATTTTTCCCCTTGGTCACGCGCTCCGTATTCCCCGCCGAGGTCATCCATAAAAACCCTCCGTAGATGAACATGGCAAGGGCAAGAGAACCGACGATGCCGAGCACCGCCCCGATCACCTGGCCTACGAGCACCCGCGGATCAACGACGTTGCCAAGGGGATTTGGCAGCTGAACCGATGCACCGGCAGCCAAAACCGCGGTCGGAAAGACCACGGCGATTACGGCGATCAACCATCGGCAACGGGTGAGGAAGCTGCCCACATTTGCCATACCTTTTTAGTATAGCACTCCCCGGCTAAGGCGACAAAATCAGGAACTGGACGGACGTTTCGACGACAGCCACCAGTAGCTTAAGAGCGCGGCACCGAAAGCGATGAGCGCCAGGCTCACCACTACCGGGAAACGGACGCCGGAAAAAACCGGCGTCAGGTCAATCCGGTACTGCTCCATGAGCAGACGGATCACCCCGTAACCGACCAGGTACGCCGCCCCGACCTGGCCGGCATTCTTCCGCCGCTTGAGAAAAACCAGCAGCGTGAAGAACAGCCCGAGATTCAGCACGGATTCGTACAGGAAAGTCGGGTGAAAATAGGCGTTCGTCTCGAAGCCCGGCGGCCGGTGGGCGGGGTCGATGAAGATCCCCCACGGCCGGTTGGTAGGGCGGCCGAACAGCTCCTGATTGAAGTAATTGCCCCACCGCCCGATGGCCTGACCGAGCGCGACGGCGATGACGATCAGATCGGCCCACTCAAAAAACGGGAGTTTTTTGTGCCGGCAGTACCACAGGATCGTCAATGCGCCGGCGAGAATCGCGCCGTGGATCGCCATGCCGCCGTGCCAAACCGCGAATATCTCAAGCGGGTTGGCCAAGTACTGCGGCCAGAACAGGAGCACTGCGTACAGCCGCGCCCCGATAACGGCTGCGATGATGACGTAGAACGCCAGATCGTATACCGTTTCCGGTGTGCCCAGTTTACGCCCCACCGCCAGCACACGAATCACACCCACGCCTGCGGCGATCGCCAGCACCACGAAGAATCCGTACCAGTAGACGGTCAACGGACCGAGATGGAAAAGGATCGGCGACGGGTTGAAGGTATGGAGGAACATGCTTGGCGCAAATGTAAAGTGTAGATCGAATAGGCGGCTATTCGAATCCCAAATAATTTTCTATTTACACTTTTATTTTGCGCGTCCCTTTGCCGCAAGAACCGGCCTGCTCTATCGCTTCAGCTTCTCTTCGGTCTTCAGGATCGCGAGTGTCGTCTTTACGACGGTATCCGGGTTCAGCGAAACGGAGTCAATCCCCTCTTCGACGAGGAACTCGGCAAAGTCCGGGAAGTCCGACGGCGCCTGGCCGCAGATGCCGATCTTCTTGCCATTCTTTTTGGCCACGCGGATGACTTGCGCGACTAGAGTTTTGACCGCGGCATTGCGTTCGTCGTAGACATGGGCGACCAGTTCGGAATCGCGATCCACGCCGAGCGTTAATTGGGTCAGGTCGTTGGACCCGATCGAAAAACCGTCAAAAATCTTGGAGAATTCTTCGGCCAGTACGACATTGGACGGAATCTCGCACATCACGTACACCTCCAGACCCTTATCGCCGCGCTTCAAGCCGTTCTCCTCCATCACGGAGAGCACCTGATTGCCTTCCGCAATCGTGCGGCAGAACGGGATCATCACCTTGCAGTTCACCAGGCCCATCTCCTCGCGCACCTTGCGGATGGCTTTGCACTCCAGGGCGAACGCGGCTTTGAACTTCGGGCTGTAGTAGCGGGACGCGCCGCGCCAGCCGATCATCGGGTTGGATTCCGCCGGTTCGTAGGCGGCACCGCCGATGAGGTTGGCGTACTCGTTGGTCTTGAAGTCCGAGAAACGCACGATGACATCGTTGGGGTAGAATGCCCCGCAGATCCGCGCCACCCCTTCGGCCAGTTTGTCCACGTAAAACTGCACCTTGTCCGGGTAGCCGGCCGTCAGCGCATCAATCTTGCGTTTGACCGTCCGATCCTTGAGCTTGGTGTAATTCAGTAGCGCATTGGGATGGATTTTGATGTGGTCGTTGATGATGAACTCCTCGCGCGCCAAACCCACGCCGTCGTTGGGGATGAGCGAGGATTCGAACGCGATATCCGGGCTGCCGACGTTCATCATGATCTTGGTTTTTGGCCGGGCGATGTGCTCGAGGTCGGTCCGCTTGACATTGAACGCCAGCTTGCCGGCGTAGACCTTGCCGACGGTCCCCTCGGCGCACGACACGGTCACGGGGTTGCCGCTCTTGACCTTCTTGGTCGCGTCGTTGGTGCCGACGATGCAGGGAATGCCGAGCTCACGCGACACGATGGCCGCGTGGCAGGTGCGCCCGCCGCGCTCCGTCACGATGCCCGACGCGATCTTCATGATGGGCTCCCAATCCGGATCGGTCATCTCGGTCACCAGCACTTCGCCCGCCTTGAACTGATGGATGCCCGACACGTTGCGGATCACGCGGGCGGCGCCGACGCCGATGCGACTGCCCACCGGCACGCCGGTGGTCAGCACCTTACCCGTACCGGTCAGCACGTACTCTTCCAACACGTTGGCGTTGCGGCGCGATTGCACCGTCTCCGGCCGGGCCTGCACCATGAACAGTTTACCGGTGCGGCCGTCCTTGGCCCACTCCATGTCCATCGGCTTCTGATAATGATCTTCCACGATGCACGCCCAGCGTGCCAATTCGAGCACCTCTTTATCGGAGATGGCGAACCGCTGGCGTTCCGCCGGCGTGGTCGGAATGTTCTTAGTCGCCTGCCCTTTGGTCTTGCCGTAAATCATTTTTATCTTCTTGCCGCCCAGGGCTTTACCGATGATGGGAGAGAAGCCCTTCTTTAACGTCGGCTTGTGGACGTAGTATTCATCCGGGTTGACGGAACCTTGCACGATATTTTCCCCCAGTCCGTAGCTCGCGTTGATGAGCACCGCATCACGGAAACCCGATTCGGTATCGATGGAAAACATCACGCCGGAGCTCGCCAGATCGGACCGCACCATTTTCTGCACACCGATGGACAGGCCGACTTTGAAGTGATCGAATTTCTTGTCCGTCCGGTAGGAAATCGCCCGGTCGGTGAACAGCGAGGCAAAGCATTTCTTGCAGGCGACCATCAGCGCCTCAACCCCGCAGATGTTCAGGTAGGTCTCCTGCTGGCCCGCAAACGACGCGTCCGGCAGGTCTTCCGCCGTCGCCGATGACCGCACGGCCACATCCACGTTCTTGCCGTACTCTTTCTCCAGTTTAGCGTACGCATCGGTAATCATCTGAACGAGATCCTGGGGGATTTCGGCCGACAAAATCGCGTGCCGGACCGCCCGCCCGCGCGCCTGAAGATTCCGCAGGTCATGCGTATTCAGGTCGGAGAGAATCTGGCGGATTTCTTTGCGGATACCGGCGGCGTCCAACAAATGGAAATATGCGGGCGCGGTAATCGCAAAACCGTTCGGGACCGCCACCCCTTTTGAGGTGAGCTTTTGATACATTTCGCCCAGGGATGCGTTCTTGCCGCCGACCAGCGGCACATCATTGATCCCCAGCGTTGAAAACCATCGGATGAACGTTGGTGTCTCCATAGGTTGGATTTCGTTAGTTTTGTTGATTAAAAACGGAATACGGGAATTATAGCAGAATACCTGAGTATGCCAAGTCTCCCCCGTCCACAGACGGAGTGCAGCCTTTGGGCTGCACTCCGAGGGTTCTTCAAGTGCTAAAAAACGGCGTTTATGGGGCGAAGGTTACGTCCGTGGTAGTGGCTGGCAGCCGGCTGTTCGGACTGGCCGTGCTTTGGACGCGATACCCGTTCGTCCATTGCTTGTCCGTCAGAGCGGTGGGCGAGGTGATGCCGAACGGCCCGCTGATGCTCATGTCGCTCCAGATGAAACGATTCCGGTTGAACCGCGTATCGGCATACAGCACATAGGCCGATTCGGGATACGCGATCGTCTGGGAGCCCCAGAGCGCGGGGAAACCGGTATCACCGAGGAACGAAATGGATAAACTCCCCGACGGGACAGCCGAAGCGCAACCGTTATCGCGCCAGCAGGTTATATCACCCTTCAAGGTGAGGAGTTTACTGGTCCCCGCCAGGATGCGGTATGGTGCGACATTGGCCCTCCCGCCCGACGGCCGCAATCCGTCGGAGGTAAACCACAGGTGATAGATATCCATCCGTCCACCGGGCCACCTGCCGAAGGTGAGCCCGGCCGTCGTGGTGGCCGCCAGCTGCGTTCCGTTGGCGTCCACGATCACGAAGTTCGTCGTCGTAACTTTTTGCTCATTGACCGCGAAGCCGACCTGGAACTGGTAGATATCGCCCGCGCTATCGGCTTTAATCTTAAAACGATAGAGATCCTTGCGCAGTCCCGGCGACAACCGGGGCAGCGCGGCGCTGCCGCCGATCTTCTCGCTGACCGGCAAATCGCGGTAGACCGTCACGGTGGGAACGCTCACGTACACCGTCCAGTCGTTCAGGGTGGCGCCCGAGAGGGTAATTTGTCTTGGCGGGAGGGTGGTCGCCGAGAGCAGGCCGAGCGCCTTCACGTCGGATTGCCCGGCGACGGATAAACGGAAGCCCTGGCCCGGCGCACCAACCGACGCAACCGGGTAGCGGGTTACCGGATTCGTATCAACTTTCACCGTAATGTCCTTCGGGCTCGTCGTCGATACCTCAATCGGATGGCTGGTCAAATCGATCAGCACCGTGGCGCGGTCGAGCCGGTCTGTCGCGGTCGGCGCAATGCCGTTGACAGGCGTCAATCGGGTGGCCCCATCGTAGAGGTGGATCGCCCGGACCTGGTTGAACGCCGACGCCCGCGGACCACTCGGATACACCGGCCGCGTGCTGTCTCCGGAAAGTACGATTTTCTCAACACGAATCGGCTCGGTAATTGACGTCAGGCGGAACACGCCAACCTCAATACCATTGGTGTTTCCCGGCAGCAACCCGGCCGGATAGTTCGCCGTCAGACCGGAAATCGTTAGCCCCCCTCCCGAGCGAAAAGTGAAATGTTCGCTGACGAAAGTGGTGTAGCTTGGTTCCACAGCCTGCCTATTACTATCGACGGCTTTCACTCCGCCGGGTTCGACCGCCACCATAAACGATCCCGCCGTGTCAATCCCTGTGGCAATATCGCCCAAAAGCCGCAAATCCTTCTGGCTCCCCAAAGGAACCTTCAGCGGTGTTGGAAATACAAAACGGTACGTGCAGCCGCTGATCGTACATCGCTCCTGAACCGGCTGGGAGAGGACAAGGCGAGTAGTACCCGCATACAATTCAAGGTTACGATATACCCCGGGGTCAGCATTATTGTACACCCAGACCGCAACATTGATTTCGCTCACGAACACATCAAGGCCTGAATTGCGAGCGTCGAGATTAATGTTTACTGTCTGCACATCCTGCTCGCCTGGAATGAATTCTTTCCGGACCATGGTCGTTACAGCAACGTTCAATTTCGCCTGAGGTGTTGGGATGATCGTCATCTGGTTACTCACGGTTGCGCCATATTGCACGGCTATCGGTGTTCCGTCGGCACCCCACGCCCGTACCGCCTCATTCGCCATGCTTACGGTAAACGTGGCCGTTGTCGTTGCCGGCCCCACGTCGCCGACGACCCGTAATGTCCGGGGTCCGGAAATTACGAGCGGCGAACTGCTGGAAATCGAAAATGACCGATAGCACCCCACCCAATCACATGGAGGAGTACTAGTGCTGGTATCAATGGCGATTCGAGTCGTTCCGTCGTAGAGCGCAAGATTGCCATACGCCACGGACGGCAACGCGCCCTGAGAGGCAACCCGCAAGGTCAAACCGGTCACGGACACCGTTGGGGTCGAAGTACCGAGATTGAAGAGCAGCTGAGCGGCTTCGAAATTCTTTGTCCCCGCATTAACGGATTGAGCGGGCGGGATACCGGTAAAAGCAACATTCAATCTTCCAGCGGTCACCGGCTTGCATCCCAACGCATCAACCGTCGGATCGACGCCCAGGCCCGGATACGGGCTCACCGGCGCGGCGCCCCCGAGGTGGAGGTAATTATTTAGGTAGACAGTATCGTTGATATCGATTCTTCCGTTGTCGTCGGTATCCGCGGCATCCAAGCAAGGGATCACCCCGCCATGCCATTGCCAGGCATCAATGGCATCAGCATCCCGATCATCAACATATCCGTCGTCGCTGGCATCGCCGCGCACGAATCGGTCCCCAACACTCACCAGCTCCGGGACCGGCTTGCACCCGAGTTTGTCCGACGTGGGGTCGACCCCGCGGCTGGGGAACGGGCTCTTCGGCGCATTGCCCCCCATATTCAAATACGAGCTCAAATAAACGACATCCGTAATATCGATTCTCCCGTTATCATCGACATCCGCGGCATCGGGGCAAGGCAGCGGCACGCTCTGCTGCATCCAGGACGAGATCGCGTCAATATCTTTTTTGTCTAAAAAACCGTCGTCGTTGGCATTGCCGCGCACGAACGCTTTGCCGAGACTCACCAAATTGGGGTTGGCCACCGCACTATTGGTATTAAGATTGGTATTCACGCCGCCATTGATATTCGTATTTTTGTTTCCCCCGCCGATAGCGAGAAATGGGGAAAGCGATGAGCCAACACCGAGCGCCACGCCGACCGACGCGGCAGCGGTTGCGACCGCCAGCATCACCGCCACGCGCGTGGTCGTTCCGGTTCTTACCGCGACGGCGGTATCGACGTTAAAATTGGCGTTTGCCATACTCCTGAGGTAAAAAAATTTTAAATTCTTGATATGCGAAAAATGAGCGTCATGACCCCCTGCTCTCACCTATATTGTAGTTTATTCATTGAAAATTAACAAAAAAAGCGGATGTGGATAATCCGCTTCAAAGAGATCATACAAAGAGGCCTTTCAATGACCGCTCGCAGCGTGCATCAAATGCCGCCGGGCGATGCTCGACGAAGTGCCGGACGTTACGATCCGCTCGGCCGCCCGCTCCGGAACACCGGACACGACCACGAAAAGATCGGGTTCACCCTGGACAACGGATACCGACTGGCGGTACGGCGGGCTTTCGGCCTCGGCATCGCCGAGGAAACGCGTGAAAGCGGCGCTCGCGAGCACCGTACGTCCCTCCCCCTGACTGATCTGCAGCGTCGGGGTTTCCCAGTTGTGAATGTTGAATAGAAATTCAACGAGCAGAGCGCGGGCGTCACCGACCCGGTGCGTTATCGTTCGGTCGACATGACCGCTGAATACCGTGGCGTGCGCCAGGACCTGGCCGTCTTCAGCAACCGCCAGGATGGTCACGCACAGATCGGGGTCGACGGGCTCTTGCAGCGCCTGCGCCAGCACCCGCCCGATGGCCCGGCCGGCCAGCTGACCGTGATAATCGGACACCATGACCTGCCGAAACGTCCCCAGGCCGATAGACGGCGGACTGGGCGCCAACTGAATTTTTTTCGGCGAACTTGCACAACCGGCTCCCATGATCGCTCCATACACCGCGGCGCACCACCAACTCCTCGCACACATCGGATCACCTCGCTTCGGAAAGAACGGCGACGAAACGCCAGGCGAACCACTCGCCTTACCCGCCAGCGTAGCACGGTCTAATAGCGGATGGCCAACGCAAAAACGTAACCAAAAACCCCGCCGGCCGGCGGGGTTTTGTTGATACGAAATGTTTTTCCTTACATCATGTCCATGCCACCGCCCATACCGCCCATGCTGCCCGGCATGCCTTTCTCATCCTTCTTCTCGGGTTTGTCGGTCACCACCGCTTCGGTGGTCACCAGCAAACTGGCGATGGACACGGCGTTTTCCAGCGCGGTCCGGGTCACCTTGAGCGGATCAATGATGCCGGCCGCGATCATGTCGCACTTTTTCATCTCGGCGAAATCGTAGCCGGTGGTCGGCTGCTTGATGTCCTTGATGTCATTGACGATCAGCGAAATGTCCTTGACGCCGGCATTCAGCGCGATCTGCCGCAGCGGCGACACGAGCGCCGACTGGACGATTTTCACACCGACTTTTTCCTCGTCGGTCAGCTGTGTCTTGTACTTGGCCAACAGCTCGTTGAAGGCGTTGGCGACTTTCACCAGCGCCGCACCGCCGCCCGGCACCACGCCCTCTTCCACGGCCGCGCGGGTCGCGTTGAGCGCATCTTCGATCTTGAATTTCTTCTCCTTCATCTCGGTTTCGGTCGCCGCGCCCACCTTGATGACGCCGACGCCGCCGGAAAGTTTAGCCAGCCGTTCGGTCAATTTTTCCTTATCGAACTCGGAATCGGTAGTGTCAAGCTCCTTGCGAATTTGCGTCACGCGGGCGGCGATTTTATCCTTCGCACCCTTGCCGCCGACGATCGTGGTGTACTCCTTGGTTGCGATCACCTTATCCGCCCGGCCCAGGTCAACCATTTTCGCGTGCTCCAGTTTCTTGCCGATTTCCTCCGACACCATGGTGGCGCCGGTCAAGACGGCAATGTCGTTGAGCATTTCCTTGCGGCGGTCGCCGAATCCCGGCGCCTTCACGGCCAGGACCGACAGCGTGCCGCGCAGCTTGTTGAGCACGAACGTCGCCAGCGCCTCGCCTTCGACTTCATCGGCGATGATCACGAGTTCCTTGCGGCCGGTGCGCGCCACCTCTTCCAAGAGCGGCAGCACGTCGGCAATCGCGGAAACTTTCTGGTCCGTAACGAGTATGTAGGGATCTTGGTAGACGGCTTCCATCCGTTCGGCATTCGTGATCATGTAGCCCGACACGTAGCCCTTGTCGAACCGCATGCCCTGAACAACTTCCTTGTTCAAGCCGAACGTCTGGCCCTCTTCCACGGTCACCACGCCGTCCTTGCCGACTTCCTCCATGATCTCGGCGATCATCTGGCCGACGTTTTCATCGAGACTGGCGATGGTCGCAACTTGCGCGACTTCTTTTTTGCCGTGCACCGGCTTGGTGATGGATTTCAACCCCTCGACCGCCACCAACAGCGCTTTCTGCATGCCGGACTTGAGGGAAAGCGGATCGTTGCCGGCCGCGATGTTCTTCAAACCTTCCTCGACGAGCGCCTGCGCCAGCACCGTCGCCGTGGTGGTGCCGTCACCGGCCACGTCGTTGGTTTTTTCGGCCACTTCTTTGATCAACTGGGCGCCGACATTTTCGAATTTATCTTCCAGATCGATCTCCTTGGCGATCGTCACGCCGTCGTTGGTGATCGTCGGACTGCCGTACCCCTTGTCCAAAACGACGTTGCGTCCCTTGGGACCGAGGCTGACCTTGACCGCATTGGCGAGTTGGTCGATGCCCCGCTTCATTTTCATGCGGGCATCCTCACTAAAGCTGATTTGCTTAGCCATACAATATTGACCTTTCGAGATACCTAATTACGAGATATTCATTTAGGATTCCACCACCGCGAGAACATCCTCATCGGTGAGAATTTTGTACTCGACGTTGTCGACCTTGACCTCTTCACCGGCGTATTTGCCGAAAATCACGCGGTCGCCAACCTTCAGGTTGAACTTGGTGATTTTCTCGCCCGTGCCGATGGCGATGATCTTGCCCTCGGCTTTTTTCTCCTTATCGACAGTATCGGGCAGAATGATGCCGGTTTTGGTTTTCTCCTCTTCGGTCAGCGGCTGGGCGATCACGCGATTGCCCAACGGCCGCAGCTTTGCTTTCTCGGGCATAGGCCAAAAGAATTACGTTTTGACTGAGTTAATTATTATTAATAACTGGCACTCTAGATTATTGAGTGCTAAACGTCTTGGTAGCGCCATGGTAAGGCATTATAGAGAATTTGTCAAGCCGCTGTCAAATGGCAAAAATGAGGCAAAATTTGACGATTTGGCAATAAAAAAATTACCGCTGAAATCGCCCGAAAACGGGGCACGGATCAATCGCCGGCATTCCCCTCTTCCGCCGACGCCGCCAGCGCTAAACCGGTCCAAAGCATGAGCACACCGGGTACTAAGGTCCAAAGGTAGTGATCAAACCACGCCAGGACTGAGAGTGCGGCAACCACGCCGAACGAAATTGCCAAACGCCGGCGGAGGGAAAGCCACGCCGCGCCCAGCCACGTTACCGCCAGCGCCGCCGCGCCGAATATGCCAAGCTCGACGGCGACCAGCAGCCCCACATTGTGCGGCGGCTGGTACGCAAATCCCGGCTGGGTCGGATTTTGGAGGTGCGCCGCCACCGTGGTATTCCCGCAACCGACCCCGAGCGGAAATGACTGCGCCGCCTGGGCAAACCCCCGGTCAAGCAACGCCTGCCGTTCAACCGAGGATTTTATCTCCAGCCGTCCCGCACCGCTCACGCGGAGTTTGACTTCCGGCAGGACCAAGAAGAGCGCCACCGCAGCCACCGCCCCAACGAGCACGGCGAAACGAAATATTTGCCGCGCCTCTTTTCGGTGATGCCAAAAAATTGCGGCGACAATCCCGACCAACATGCCGAGCACCGCGGCCAATCCCCCGCTCCGCGAAAAACTCAGGACCAGACCGAGACCAGAAATTATCCCGCACGCGAGTGCCGCGATGCGATCCGCGTGACGGTAGCGCCGCACATACCACCGGACCGCAAACAGAATGCCGAGCGCCAAAAATCCCGCCAGGATATTCGGGTGCGGAAACGTGCCGTACGCCCGCAGCCATCGGCCGTCGGCAAGCTCCAGCACCGATGCGCCGAGCTCCCCCGGCGTCTGGCCGTTCATCCCCCACCAGGTGCTCTGCCACACCTGCTGCGTGAAAAATTGCGTCATGACCAGGGCTCCTTGCAGCGCGGCGGCAACCACCCACGCCTGCATGGCGAGAAACCGTGCGGCCGGGCGCGCCAACAGGATGACCGTGAACAGCGCTACCGCCTCGGTCAGCCGGAACGCGGCCTGCAGGGCCACGGACCGGTCCGGAGCCCATACCAGCGTTAGCCAGGCGACCACCACCAATCCCGTGCTGCCGAAGTATAAGGCACCCGCCGGCGAAAAAAACTGCCCGGGGCGCACCGGAGGGCGCGGCCGGCGGAACGTTTTGAGCAGATGCCCCGCCGCCAGTGCCAGGCACACCCACAGTAGTACTTCCGTCACGGAGATGCTCCCGCTGCCGTACTCCCAAAAAGACCCGTTCAGATACTGCGGAAACCAGATCCACCGCGCCTGCCACGGAATGAGGAATACGACCACGGCCAACAGCCATTCGGTCACGGGAGGCCAACCGTGCCCGGTCATTTTCCGCGGTTCCGGGGGCAAAGAAAGGGCGGTCATATCTTCACTTTTTTCCAGACGGCCGCGGTTGCGGGGCAGGAAGGGGCGGGGGGAGGTAACGGTGCGTCAAATACAGGTAAATTTTCGACATGATTTCTCCCCGATTCCGGTATACTTCGGTATGGGTAAAGCGCATCAAAGTCACGCCCAGCGATCGGAGGTAATCTTCTTGCGCCCGATCGTACAATTGAGCCCCGTCATCAATTTCAATCGCCAACTTCGCCTTTGAGCAGTAGAAATCCACGACGTATTTGCCGACGCGGTACTGGCAACGAAATTTATTATTACCCAGTTGCTTTTGATGCAAATGACGCCACAGCATCTTTTCCGCATGGGAAAGATTGTTCCGCACACGTTTTCGCGGAACGGTTTCCGTTGTACGATTGAATACTTTGGTCATTGCCTACTACCCCTCCTACTCTCCCCCGTGTAAGGGGAGGAATTGTGCTGACCGTTCCATCCACTGTTTACGAAACAATTCGCGCCGGTCTTCTTCATGAAACTTTAAAATGGAATCGGAAATTACTACGCTGGTATCGGCTGATGGATGTGCCGGACGATGTTTCATCTTGCGCTGCTGCAGCCGCTTGGCGGATGCATCCAGCCAACCGCCGAATTTTGTCGCGGCGCGACTGTGAGAAAAAATGCGACCGACATTGCGCCGATGGCTCACAAACTTTGGATGCGCATTCGGTATATGCTGCAAGAGCTTAGCGTTCGCCTGCCAAAATTTCTCAAACGTCCCTTCCCGGTCATAGATTGGTGCAAGTGTGGAAATCCAGTAATAAAGGTAAGGGTCGCTCTCGGGCAACGCCAAATCGGAAATATCCAAATGTTCGTCGGTCAGGTAGAAACTCAAGCAACAGCGGTCGGTAACTTTTTTGCCATGACGGCGCAACCCCAACAGTTGCACGACGGCAGTCACCAGAAGACGCGTCAACCAAATACGCCCACGCCTGACAATGATGAAGAGGTCGATATCACTTTCCGCTTTGCCATTGCTATACGCCAAATTGTTGCAAACGGCAACGGTAAGAACGCTTGGCACAAACCGCAAAAAACGAGCCGTCCGCAGCGCCCGTTTGTATTTTGGCTCGGCCAATAAATACCGCTGCCAACGCGTATGGATAATTTCCGAACGTCCGGACAAACAATAGTACCCGTGCACGCGCTCAATCTTCCCCTGCTCCACTAAACTATCCAGTACCTCAAAAATCTCCGAGGCTTCCGCTTTCTGTCCCCACAAAAACTTCCACACCTCCCACGCG
>JAQTQO010000043.1 GCA_028712155.1 Patescibacteria group bacterium
GCCGGCACCGCAGTCGGTGACCGCATGGAGGAGACCGGCGTCTCGACACGCCAGTTGCGCGTCGAGCAGCCGTTTCTCTTCGATGGCGTTGCCGATCTGCACCGCCGCCGAATTGACGGTGATGGTGCGGTGCGTCATTGCGCCGCTGGAGAACGTCGCCCCATGGATGCCGTCGCGGCCGGTGCGTCCGCCCATCACGATGATGCAATCGCCGACCTGGGGGGCGCCTTTCTGGCAGAGCGCGGCCGGCATGATGCCGTAGGAGCCGACGATGATGGTGGGCTTGGCCCGCCAGTCCGGATGGAAATGCACCGAGCCGTTGTTGGTGGGGATGCCCATCCGGTTGCCGTAGTCGCGCACGCCGGAAACGACCTGGCGCAGCAGGTAGAGGGGATCGAGGCAGCCCGGCGGGAGTTCCGTGGACGGCAGGTTCCATGGCGCAAAGCAGAAGATGTCGGTCGAAGCGATGGGCTTGGCGCCGAGGCCGGTGCCCATAGTGTCGCGGATGACGCCGCCAGTTCCGGTGCCCGCACCGCCGTACGGCTCGATTGCCGACGGCGCGTTGTGGGTTTCCACTTTGCCGGTGACCGCCATGCCGTCGTAGAAGTCGAGCACGCCGGAGTTGTCATCGAACGCCGAGAGTACGTCGGTGCCGAAGTACTGCCGCGCCGCGTCCTTGATGCGGGTGAGCATCGGAGGTTTGCGCCGGCCGTTGATTTCCAGCTGGGCGCGGAACGTCTTGTGGCAGCAGTGCTCCGACCACGTCTGGGCGATGGTTTCCAGTTCGACGTCGGTCGGATCGCGGCCAAGCTCACGGAAGTAGCACTGGATGAAGCGCATCTCTTCGAGGTTGAGGAAGAGCTTGTTCTCCGAGAGCGCGAGGAGTTCGGCGTCGGTTACCGTTCGAATCGGCACGATGTTGACGGGTCCGGGTTCGCCGGTAATGACGAGCGTCGTCGGCGGTTCGGTCACGACCCGCTGCACGGTTTTGTTAACCAGCAGGCGGTCGATGACCAGTTGCACGTTGGCTTCGCTTGGGGCGCTGCCGAACACGTAGAGAACGCTGGAATCGGCAGCGAGCAGCCGTACGGAAAGGTCAGCGGCGGCCTTCACGATGGAAGCGGCTTCGGGGTTCATCACCCCGGAAATGTAGGCCACTTCAACCGCACGGTGGCCGTCGGGGATCGCCGGCGGTTGCCACGACCAGGTTTCGGTCACCGGGTCGGTGAGGAGGTTCGTGGCGAGAAATGCGGCGTGTTCCACGAAGTCCTCTTCGGTTTCGAGGCGGAAGACCCGGTGCGCGAAGACCGTTTCGATGGTCGTAGCGCCGAGTCGAATGGCTTCGCGGAGCACGTCGCTCCTGGCAGTACCCGGGCCAGCACGGCTGCTGACCCATACGGTGTGGATCATCGTTCACTCCTTTCCAAAACAGTTCCTTGGTTTTTTGAGCATACATTGGCTCATTTTCAACGAGCACTCCGCGCTCAACCTAGAGTGCAGAGCAGGGCTTACCTTAGCAGTATTTATAAATCGATGCAATTTTTTTGTAGATTTTTTTCGAGTATTTGATATTGACATTTTTTAAAATTTATGTTACGGTTTTTTGATATTGTGTGTGTTACACAATATTCTGTTTTTTTGGTGGTTCTTTCCCAAGTATGGAAAGGGGAAAAAACGATGTGTCGAATCTGCGGCAATCCGAATTGTCGGGGGGATGAGATACTCAGGAGTATCATGGATTCGTGGGAGGAAGAGCGGGAGCTGATGGGAGGAGGTGAACGCGGTGCATCTCGCGGGCTGCCGTTCGGGCTGGGTGGCGGTCTCGGGGACTTGATGTCCCTGCTCGAGATCCCCTCGGTGGACATCAGGAAGACGGACATCGGTATCAGGAAGGACGGCAAGCTGATCCGGCGGAGCGTCGGCATCACGACCGAGACCAAGAAGCTCGGCGACATTCCGGACCTCGAGCCGGACGTCAAGGCCGCGTGCGACGCGTTCGCCGCAGCGGTTCGCGAGATCGAGGACAAGGGCCAGGAGTCGTCGGACCTGTTCGAGACCGCCGGTCAGGAGGAGGTGGAGAACGCAGAGGCGCGGGATGCCCTCCTCGAAGCCATCTGGCGCGTCCTGCCAGATGACTGCAGCTGTTACTTCAGCGAGCCCGACCTCAAGCTCGCCGAGGAGAAGGGCCAGTTCCTGGTCCGGCGCGGCAGCGGTTCTCCCGTCACCACGCTCGCCCCGGAAGTCGGCGCCAGCCTGTTCGAGCGGCAGGCGGCCATCGATGCCGCGGCGTCCAAGATCAGCGACGCCCGCAAGAAGGCTAGCCGGCTGGAGCGCGAGGCCACCGGCCTCGAGCGGATGCTCGAGACCAAGCGGCAGCGGGTTTCCCGGCTGTTCAAGGAGAAGGTCGTCCCCAAGCTCAGGGGCGATGGCATGCTCACGACCGAGCTGAACCTGAACGAAGCCCGCGAGCCCGTGGTCGTGATCAAGAGGCGGATCGACGAAGAAGGCGATCCGACCCCGGAGGAGCGGGGAAGGATCCGCGCGATGGTCGAGGAGATGGCGGCCCGTGGCGGGGCGGATCGTTTGCCGCCCGCCCTCCGGCAGTTCCTCACTCTGGACGCGCCGCCGGCCATGCCCCAGATCGGCAGCGGCGGAGCCCCGGCTGCGCCCCCGACCGCGTAGTACTACGCAAGCGAAGTCTGCCTGATTCGATCGACGTTCGTACGAACATTTTACGCCGCTTCACCTCTGGTGAAGCGGTATTTTTTTTACTGCTCTTTGCGGTGTAGTAGGAGCACAAAAACAATCTCGGGAAATAATAATATACACCCCGTTTTTCAAGGCACTCCGTTACCCACCGGGTTTACACTTCATTGATGCTGTAAAACGGCTGAAAACAATCAGTCATCCTCGTTTTCACCGTCGGACGGAGCGGGCTGGTTTTTTGCGTTATCAATTGTTTGGGTGGTTGTCGTTGCACCGACATCGCCGAGGTAGTACGTCGGGTGGAGGCTCGAGGCGTACGCGGAGTGCGGTCGGCCCCGGCCGCCTTTGGTGTTGAATGCCGCGGTACCGTCCTGGCCGCAAGAGGGGATGATGGTGGCCGGCGTGCCCGGGTGCGCGTTGAGGTAGCTGGTCAGGTCGTAGACTTTGTTGTCGAGAATCATCCAGCAGTCGGATGCGGAATTATGCTTGGCAATTTCCTCCGCCGTGAGGGTAACCGTTTCGGAACCTTGCGAGGCTGAGGTATTTTGCACGGCGGGTGGCAGGGGGTTGGGGGCGAAGTACAAGTACCCGAACGCCAAAAGCATCGCGGTCCACAGCACGCCCACTCCGATTTTCAGTGGTTTGCGGTTGAGTAGTTTATGCCGGGTGAACAAGATGAGGAGGCCGCTCAACGAGTGGAAGTAAAACAGGGGAATGAACACGAGTGGCAGGACAACTGAATGGAAGTACTGGGCCGATGGGTAACCCAGCCACGGGATCAGGAGATTTTTTATCATGGAAAACCCCGTGAACAGTTCGGCCACGGTGGCCAGTACCAGCAGCCAGGCGGTAAACCGCAGGATTTTTAAGACAAGTCGCATAAGATGATGAGTGTTTTTCCCAGCATAGCATACGCTCGGATTTTTTTCCGCCGTGCATAACCGGCATTGAAAAAGTGTTGCAGTATGATAAGGTAATATCAAGGTGTTCTTTCCTTTTGAAATACCCTACGGAAGCAGCGGCCACCTCGATCAGAAAGGAGTATGGAGATGGTGGAGGAGATGATCGAGACACCGCGATCGCAAAGTTCCGGCGCTGCCGCCGGTCTTGCGGAATCCGTTCCGGATTACTGTCCGCTGACGCGGATAGATATTATCGCGCTTTTAGAGAAGGCGCGGCGAGATTGGTGCGGCAGCTCTCATGCGGTCCTCGTTCGTTTACATCGGGGCATTCCCGGAATGGTGCGCCCGCCGCCGGTGCGCGGCCCGCTGGCACGGAAGTGCTCCGATATCCTTGCCCTCCTGGTAGGCCATTACCGGGAAGGTCCCACCCCGACGATGGTGGAACGCTACTCCCAACTCCTGAGCGAGTAGGGTCTATGCTCCACATCGCGGCCGTTCCAGTTATTCACTGGAACGGTCTTTTTACTTGCCGGGTTTTTTGAAAAATTACCGCGGTAATTTTTCTGCCGTCAGGCAGGCAGCGATAAAGCGCAGCGCCGCGCGCGAGCGGAACGCGAGCGGGTGCGCCAGCGACCACACCCGCAGGTTTTTTGCGGCCTGCGGCAGCCGGGCGCTCCAGCCCGGAATGACCATCAGGTCGAACGGCGTCCAAACACAATAGTACGGCGTCGCGTCCGCCGTCTGGTTTAGCTGTCGAAGCAGCGGGCTGCCGGGGCGCAGATCCATCAGCCCTTTCCAGGGTAACAGGTGGGCGGCAAGCGTTCCGTGGTGGGGTGTGCAGAGCGTGATGCAGCAACGGATCAGGCGGGGATTATGGCGCTGAATGAAGTAGCGTGCGATCATTCCGCCCTGGCTGATGGCGATGCAATCCACGTGCGGTTCGCGGATGTTTTGCCGGACGTAATCGTCCAGCTGCTGCGCGAGATGGGCGATCGGAACCTGGCCGAATTTTTTCCGGTATTCGAATTCATAGAACTGGGAAAATCCGTGCCGCCGGAGGTAGCGGACGATCGGTCGGTACTGTCGGCGATCCGCGCCGAATCCATGGATGAGAAGGATGTTGTGCATATGGCTCGTGGGGCAATCCCGTGGTACCCCGTCAGTATACCGGTATCTCTGGGAAACAAAAAACCGGCTCCATGAGCCGGAGCGGATGATGCGAGCAACGACTAGTTCCCGAATCCATCCAGTATTTTTTTCAGTCCGACCAGTACGATGCCAGCCACTGCCACCGGACCGACGATGGCCGCCCCGGTGTCCAGCAGGTGGTGCCCGACCTCGCTGGCCTCTTCTGATAAATCGGTGTCGAGAATGTCATCAAGGAGTTCCATAGTTTATCGGCGTTTTGTGCCGTCATCTCAGCGTAGTCCCTGTGTGCGGTTTGGTCAAGATTATTGTTAGTAGTCGGAGTTGACCGCTCGCTGGCACGTGGCTCGCCGTTCGGCATCGGCAATGCTTTCGCATATTTGTGCGTCAAGCTTGGTCCGGGCGATTTTCGACACGCAGGTATCGCGATCTTTTTCGTCAATTATCGGCGCGCATAATTCCGGTTGGTTGAGGGCAATGGCAACTTTCTGGTAGCATTCGTCATGCCAAAGTTTATCCTGGATGGCGCTGCACCGCGTGGTATCTCGGTTTACTATGGCAACGTTTGCGATGCAATGTTCCATAAATCCGGTGTAGTGAACCTTGAAATAGTCACATACGGTTTCATCAGTTGATACTTCCGCGACTGCCAGCATACACATCGGCTTCCAGCCGCTGATCGTCGGCGCATCACAGATCGCCGGATCTTCGGCCGCCACTGCCGCTTCGCGATAGCAGTCGTACTGCTGCGATGAATCCGGAGCCATGCGCTCGCACGCCGTCAGGTCGGGCGTCGGTTGCGCCGTTGGCAGGGGACTGGGCGTGGCCGTTAACGACGGGGTTGGGGTTGACGTAGCCGTTGTTTGCGGAGGCGACACCACGCGCGTCAGCTTCGAAAAAAATATTATTCCCCCGATGACTGCCCCGAGCGCTAGCACGGCAATAGAAAAAATAATGAGAAACGACGCATGGAATGCCGGTTTTTTTTGATGTAATGGACGAGAAAATGCCGCGTCAATTTCTTTACTGTCCCATCCCGCAGCGACCAGCGCCTTTCGGATTTCTTCAGCCGATACTCCTGCGTGTGAATTTTTCTGGATATACTGCTGAAGTTCAGGATGCATAAATTATTTCGTCAGTTCGATCGACAGGCTTTCCAGCGGTATCCCGAGGTACTGCTGTTTGCTGATTTCTGTATTCTCGCCCAGAATTTTTACCTGGAAACCCGCCTGTTTGGCTATGTTGAGGTAATCATCTTTCAGGAGTGCGCCGGCGACGCATCCCGAGAGTAATCGTTCGTTGTTTTTCAGCTCTTCGGGCAGCGGCTGCAGCAGCACGATGTCGGAAACGTACATCCGCCCGCCGGATTTCAGCACGCGGCTGGCTTCCTGAAAAACTTTCCGTTTGTCCGGCGCGAGGTTGATCACGCAGTTCGATATGATGACATCAACGGAATGGTCTTCGACGGGCAGGCGTTCGATATCGCCCAGCCGAAATTCCACGTTGTGGTACTGGTATTTTTTTACGTTTTCGCGCGCCTTGTTGACCATGGCTTCGGTCATGTCCACGCCGATGACTTTTCCCTCCGACCCGACTTTGCGGGCCGCCAGAAACGCATCGAAACCGGCGCCGCTGCCGAGGTCCAACACCGTGTCGCCCGCGCGGATTTTCCCCAGCGCGGTGGGATTGCCGCAGCCCAGCCCGAGGTTGGCTTCCGGGACGGCATTCATTTCCGCCTCCGTGTAGCCGATGCTTTTGGAAATAGCCTGCCGGTTTTTGCAGCCGCAACCGCATCCTGCATTCGGCGTGCGGGCGATTTTGTCGTAGCTCTCCCGGACAATCTTTTTAACTTTGCGTGATTCCATAGGTGCGAAATGTTTGAGGGGGTAAGTGCGTACGTACGTGTACTGTAGCAAAAGAATTGCCTCTCGTGCAATGAGTTGTTCCCAGCCAAATTTTTTGGCAAAAATTTTTGAAGTACTTACCCGCCTACAATCCGCGAATACGAAAAATTTAAAGTGATGATTGGTGGGCGCGGTCTACCGCCTACGGCTCATCAACGTATAGCCATCATGTGATCATTAGACTTTCGGCGGGTTAATTGTTTCCAACCAAATTTTGCGGAAAAATTTGGGGAAACAATTAAAAAAAACTCCAGCCCCCGGGCAGAGGTTGGAGTCGCTGGTATTTAGAGTTGGCGCAAGGTACCCGAGAGTCGTCGGACGAGTTGGATATCGAGGCGATGGCCGGCGCAGTGCGAGGTTACCTCCCCCGCGATCAGCGATCCGTCGCCCAGCAGGCTGAGCGTCCCGAGCAGGTCACCGAAGCGGTGATCGAGGATGCTCTGCAGCATCGTCTGGCGGTCGTTGTCGTGGGGCCAGTTGATGTGCCGATGGTGCGGCCAGAGTATCCGAGGAGCCAGGCGGGAAACCCAGTACCAGTGTGGCGGCCAGCCGAGCGTGTGGGTATCAAACCCCCTTTCGACGTCCGCCGTCGCGAGCGTATAGCGCTGGCGCGCCCGCCCCAGGCCGGGGAAGTCAACGGAGATTACCGCCGTCAGCGTGGGTGTGCCGGTCGTGTGCGGCAGAAAATCGATGAACCGTTGGCCGTCATCGCTGGTGACATGGACTGCTTCATGCGGCGTCTGCCAGTGGGCTTCGCCGGACACCGGCTGGCAGTGCGGTTGGAGCGCGTGCCAGAATTCTCCGATGCGGCCGTAGTACGGCGGAAAGCGATCGGAACGGATCGCGACTCCGGTCAGCCCGGTCCAGGCGAGCGCCCCAATGTGCTCGTAGATCTCGAGCCGCGTGCCATTGAGGCACAGAGTGATCCGGCGGGTTCTGCCGCTGACCAAGGTCGCGCAGATCGGTATGGGCCGGTGGGTGTCGTCGTTCAACCAGAACCAGCCGATGTTCTCGATGGGCGAGAAAGTGATTGAAGACTGGCGTCCCAAAAGATTCGGCCCGCGTACCGTGACGGTATCTTTGAGCCGGAGTTGCTGCATATCCACCACCTTTCGGAATTGTCCAAGGAACAACTACCCAGAGAACGTGCAATGACGTTACATAATTTGCCGCGTTTCGTCAATGAATTGGCGGGGGAAAATAATTAAACAACACCACCGTGCGCCGGTGGTGTTGCGGTCTTTTGGTCCTCCTCGTTTTATTGCAGTGTGATTTGCGCGGCGTTGTTGGCCCAATAATTTCCGTTCCAGCAGTCGATTTTGATGGCGTAAGGTACGGTGTCGCTGGCGAGACGGATCACCTGGTATCCGTAGCGGCCGATCGAATATTGCCGGCCGTTGTAGGAGAGCACCATCGGTCCGGCCGAACGGTTATCGAGCATCACCCAGCTGCCGTTGGCATACGTTTGATGCGGCGGAAGGGAGGCGCAGTTATTCAGCTGGATGTGGTAGGTGCCGTACCGTGCCAGTGCCGCAGTGTACGACTGGCCGGCGAGCGCGGCAGTGACCTGGTTATCGCCGGTGAGCGCGCTCTGGCTTGTCACGGCAATCCGGAATGTTTGTTTGGTTGGCGAGGTTGTTCCGCCTGGCAGACGCACATTTTTATTTTCTGCCACGGGTGATCCCGCAGGGGAGGGAGTCGCCGCGGGTTCCACCAACGAGCGGGCGACGTATCCGTCATTAATGTAATCGCTCATGGCGCGAAAACCCGTAGTTGACGCCGTTGTCGCCGGCGACGGCTTTTTCACCTGCCCGACGAGGAAAGCGGTAACCCCTACGGCAAGAATGCCAACGGCAGCGCCGGACATCAGACCCCATTGTAGTTTTGTAAAGCGCATATGAGTAAGTGATTAAGTTTATGCCGTTATCGGCCGCTGTTTGACCTTTACGTAATAATAGACGTTTCGATGAGGTGATTCTTACCGTATATTTCCAGTACTTACTTGCCCCTGAAGAGTACAAAAAACCCGTACAACTGATGCTGTACGGGATAGCGAGTGGCTAAGGAGCCTGACGGAATGACTGGGTCGTCTGTAGGATGTCGGCGGTCGTGACCGGCCGGGACGGGCAGCGCCTTTCCGCGGGGTCGGCGCCCGGCATCGGGGCGGAGGTACGCAGGGGCGGGGTAGGCGTTTTGCCGGAAATCTCGTCGAGGCGAGCGCGGACGAGCACACGGAACCCCTCGTTGCACAGCTCGGTGCGGGTGACCCCACCAGCGAGCTGTGATGGGCAGGGCCCGCCGCAGAAGAGCTTGTGCCGGCAGGCGGAACAGTGAGGCAGGTTCTCGAAGAAAAGTTGGGAGCTGCCGAGGGGGCCGGTTCCGGTGGCATGTGAACCGTTGATGTGGCCAAGGGACTTGTCGGATGAGCCGCAGAGGTGCTGGCAATCGTAGAGGTACCCTTCGGTGTCGATCCACGCCGGTTCGACGTAGGGCGCGGCGCAGGAGGCGCCAATGATGGAACATGTCCGGGAAAGTCTGGACCGGCGGTGGACCCGGCTTGGCATGCCAGCAAATTCGACGCGCAGACTGCGGAAATCGTCGTAGCTGGCGGGAGTGAACTCGCCGACCTGGTAGCCGCCGTACGGAGTGGCCCGCGCGAGATACACGTGGATGTTTTCGAGGCCGCGGTGGGTGGAAATCGCGTCGAGGTCGCACAGCAGATTCGGAATCGAATAGCGGTTGTCGGCCGTGACGTTGACGCGAACGGAAAGGTTCTCGCACGACCGGGCAAAAGCGGGGAGGGCGCGCCGGATCTCGTCATAC
>JAQTQO010000044.1 GCA_028712155.1 Patescibacteria group bacterium
CCAAACGTCAGTTCACCCGCTTTGACGGCAACCGCAAGTTCGTGAGCGTGGCGAATGTGATTACCGCAACGACGAAAAAGAAAACCGGCAGTACGAAGTAACGGAACAAAAATTTGACTCCAAAAAACTTGACCGTATCGGTCAAGTTTTTTTGCGCGCAATTTTTCCGCCGCCCGTAGCGGCCCGCTGCTTGGCTGCAGCAATGAAGCCGCTAAACAACGGGTGCGGATGGAGCGGCCGCGATTTGAACTCCGGGTGAAACTGCGTGCCGATGAAGAAAGGGTGCGACGGAAGTTCAATGATCTCGACCAGCTGGCCGTCCGGCGAAACGCCGGCCAAGCGCATCCCCGCCTTCGTCAGCCGGTCGCGGAAAAAATTATTCAATTCATAGCGGTGGCGGTGGCGTTCGGTTATGCGGCGGGTACCATACAGCTTGAAACTCCGCGAATGCCGGTCCAGAACGCAGGGGTATGCGCCCAGCCGCATCGTGTTGCCGTACTGTTTTTTTGCGAGCTTTTCGGCCTGGTCGGCCATGATGTGGATGACCGGATACTTTGTTTTGGGGTCGATCTCGGTGGTGTTCGCACCGGCGAGTTTGCAGACGTGGCGGGCATACTCGATGGTCGCCAGCTGCATGCCGTAGCACAACCCAAAATACGGTAAACCGTGTTCGCGCGCGTACCGGATGGCGGAAATCTTCCCCTCCACCCCGCGGCTGCCAAACCCCCCCGGCACGATCAGGCCATGGTAACTGGATAGCTCGCGGACTTTGGCCGGATGCGTTTCATAGTCATCGGAGTTTATCCAGTCGATTTCCACCTTGACGCGATTCGCTCCGGCAGCATGCCGCAACGCTTCAATAACGGATATATAGGCATCGGGCAGAATGAACGCGCCGGTGGCAAAATATTTGCCGACCATGCCGATGCGCACGACCGTTTTTGCCCGCGCCATCCGCCGCTGCATCACGCTCCAGTCCTGGAGGTTCTTCTTCCGGGAACGCAGCTTGAGTTTGGCGAGAATTTTCTCGCTCAAATGCTCCTTTTCAAAATTCAGCGGCACCTGGTAAATACTGGCGATGTCCGGTGCGGAAATGACGTCTGACTCATCCACATTGCAGAAAACGGAGAGCTTGCGTTTGCGCGGCGCGTCCAGCGGCGCCGTTGACCGGCAAATGATAAAATCGGGCTGGATACCGGCCTCGTTGACTTGGCGCACCGCATACTGCGTCGGCTTGGTCTTCATCTCGCCGATCGAACCCGGCACCGGCAGGTAGCTCACCAGTACGAACAGCACGTCATCGGGCTGCTGGTGGTGCATCTGGCGGGCGGCTTCCAAAAAGAGAATATTCTGGTACTCGCCGACGGTCCCGCCGATCTCAATGATCGTAATTTCCGCCTTGGCTTTCGCGGTCGCGCGGCGCAGGCGACGGATGACCTCTTCCGGAATGTGCGGCACGACCTCAACGCATTTGCCGCCGTACTCGAGATTGCGCTCGCGGCTGATGACCGACTGGTAGACCCGGCCCGTGGTCATGTAGTTCTCGCGCGGCAGGCTGACATCCAAAAACCGTTCGTAGTTGCCGACATCCTGATCGGTCTCATCGCCGTCATCGGTGACAAACACTTCGCCGTGCTCGGTCGGATTCATGGTCCCGGCGTCCACATTGACGTAGGGATCGATCTTGACCGCGGTCACCCGGTAGCCGCGCGCCTGCAGGATCTTTCCGATCGAGGCCGACGCCACCCCCTTGCCGACCCCCGACATCACCCCGCCAAACACAAAAATATATTTCGCCATAAGGAAATGAAATTACAAAAAAATATTACGAAAATACGGCCTGCAACGCCAACTCTGCGTCGGTCGTATAATTTATCCGGAGCTTCATCAGCGCTTGTTCGTTCCCGTGGTTTGGCAGGTGCGTAATATGCATCTCACAATTTTCCAAACGGGCAAGCATTTTGAGCGCCTTCTCGGCCATCGGGTTGGTCGCGGCGGATATCGTCAAGGCGATCAGCGTCTCTTCCAGATCCAGCGCACCGCTATGACTGCCGAGATACTCTTTTTTGAAATCAATGATCTTTTGAATGACGCCGGAACTTAACAGATCAATTTCGTCCGGAATTTTTGCCAGCACCTTGATGGCATTGAGCGTCGCCGCGGACTCGGCATGCAGGAGCGCGGAATTCTTCCCGGTCACAATCTTTCCGTTCGATAGTTCATACGCCGCCCCGCAGAATATCCCCTCGGTGTCCTGGCGCGTGGTTTTGGCCTCCTCGACCGCCGCACGGGCAGCAGCCACCACCGCGCGATCCGTAATTTTCACCCCCGCTTTTTTCAGCAGCTCCGCCACCCAGTCCACGGTAGCCTGGCTCTCGATGCCTTCCATGCGTTCGCGATGGTAACGGAAGTAACGGCGAATGATCTCCTGCTTGGCGGCCGCCTGGATGATGGCGTCATCAATGATGCCGGCCTTGGCCATGTTCACTCCCATATCCGTTGGCGACTGGTATTGCGCCGCATACCCCGTCGTTCCCAGGATCTTGGCGATCATTTTTTTCATGATAGAAAAATTTTCAATATCCCGGTTGTAGTTGATGGCGGTCACGCCATAAGCTTTCTGGTGAAACGGATCCACGATATTGCAGTCCCGCAAATCCGCCGTCGCCGCTTCGTATGCGGTGTTCACCGGATGGTTCAGGGGGAGATTCCAGATCGGAAACGTCTCAAATTTGGCAAAGCCGGAAGTTACTCCGTGCTGCTTATCGTGGTACATCTGCGAGAGACAGAATGACATTTTACCCGAGCCGCCGCCCGCCCCCGTCACGATGACGATCGGCATTTCCGTTTTCACATACGGCTGTCGGCCATACCCGTCGCGACTGACCACGCGGTCGATCGCGTCAGGATAACCATCCAGCTCCGCATGCAGGTATGTGGTAATGCCGTGAATTTCCAATTTTTGCTGTAACCGCTTCGCCAGACTCTCGCCCGCAAAACGGGTGATCACGACCGCCCGCACCTTGAGGCCGAACGCGGCGAGGTCCGCAATATCTTTGAGCGTCTGGTTGTCATAGGTCAGGCCGAAATCGCGGCGCACCCGGCCCTTCTGAATGTCTTTGGCACCGACGCAGTAGATGATCTCAATGTCCTTAAGTTTCCTGAGCAGCTGGACTTTCGCCGTCGGTTCGTACCCCGGCAGCACGCGCGCCGCGTGATAGTCATAACACAATTTTCCGCCGAACTCCAAATAGAGCTTGCCGGCAAACTTTTTCACCCGCTCTTCAATCGCTTGGGTTTGCACAGCCAAATACTGCGCCGTGTCAAAACCTTTTTTTCGGTACAATGGAATCATAAACACGATCGTCGGAAAGCGAAAAACCCACCGGTGGGTGGGCCTCTCAACTTCTCGGCTCGATGTTGTGCGCGGCATTATGCATGGTTTTCGGCATTAACCGTCACGACCACTTTGGATTCCAATCCGTGCGCCAGACTGATGACCACCTCATGCTCACCGATTTCCTTGATGTGACTGGCGGAGATCTGGTCCTTTTTCACCGCGAAACCCTTGGCCTGCAAGGCGGCGGCAATTTTTGCCGGACTGATCGCCGCAAACAGCGTCCCCTGCGGTGTGACCTTCGCGGTTACCTCTACTTCCTGGCCGTCAAGCTGTGCGGCAAGATTCTCCGCCTTCTCCAATTCCGTTTCGGCTGCCCGCTGCTCGCGCTCCTGGCGGTGTCCGATGCGCGCGACAAGATCAGGCGTTGCCTCATCGGCCAGACCCCGCGGAATTAAATAATTCCGGGCATAACCGAGTGCCACGTCCTTGATTTCACCCGTCCGCCCGAGCTTATCCACGGGTTTCAGCAATATGACTTTCATGGTTTTCCGCATACTCCCAAGGTAAGGGCCACACCGGGTCATACCCCATACCAACCGAGGCTGCCTGACGCGACATCATCCGGTAATGAAGAACCGTCCGCTTTCCTGCGAGGTATGCCCTAAAATTGAATGGAAAAATCTTTATACTCTTGCGTTGCCCCTGCCCATTGCGGGTAGACGCCGGTCACCCGCGCCGCTCTGACGCCAGTATAACACCAGTCCAAAAATTTCTGCAAGCGTTCCCGCCTCCCTTCCACAACCACGGTAACGGATCCATCGCGCTCATTGCGCACCCAGCCGTTAAACCCCCGGCGCCGCGCCTCCTGCAGGGCCTGGTACCGGAAGCCAACCCCTTGCACATCACCTGTAATCCGCAGTTGGAGACGTTCCATACACGCACACCCGCCGGTTCCGGCATGGCCGCCCGGTAAATAATCCTACGGTTTGGCCGGTGACGACTTGAGCAGTTCGATGGCTTTATCCAGCTGGGGATCTTGGCGCGGGTCGGCATCTTCGGCCGCCGGCGCAACTTCAATGTCCGGCTTGATCCCCGTTTTGTCGATTTGACGGCCGGCCGGCGTCAGCCACTTCGCAATCGTAAGTTTGACGGCCGAACCGTCCTCCAACGGGTGGAGGTCCTGCACGGAACCTTTTCCGAAACTCGTTTCTCCCACTAATTTGGCCAGCTGATAATCCTGGAGCGCGCCCGCCACGATCTCCGAAGCGGAAGCGCTCCCGCCGTTGATGAGCACGACCGTCGGAATGCCCTCGAACAGCGCCGTCGGATTGGTCGATTCATGGCCGACCGGTTGGCGGTTGCGCTGCTGCTCGGAAACCACTACGCGGTCGGGTCCGGTCCAGTATGAAGCCACTTCGATCGCCGTAGTCAGAAAACCGCCCGGATTATTCCGCAGGTCAAGGATGACCCCCCGCGGCTTGGAGCGCATGATCTGCTCGGCCGCGAGCCGAAACCGCTCTTCCGTATCTTCGCTGAACGACTTGAGCTGGATATACGCGATGTTGTTTGCCAGCGCCTGCCACGTCACGCTCACGACCTCGATGGTTTCGCGCACCACCGTGTACTTGCGCGGCGTAACCTCGGCGTCCCGACCGATGGTCAAAGTGACCCGCGTCCCCCGCGGTCCGCGGATCCGCTGCACCGCGGCGTCGAGCGGCATCCCGGCCGTGCTTTCGCCGTTGATCGTCATAATGACGTCGCCGGCCCGCAGACCCGCCCGCTCGGCCGGATTACCGGGCAGCGGCGCGATGATGGTGATGGCGCTGTTCCGCAGACCGATCTCGGCACCGATACCCTCAAAACTGCCGGAGAGATCCTGCTGAAATTCCGCCGAAGTTGTCGGTTCCAGAAATACCGAATAGGGATCGCCGACCGCATCGACCATCCCCCGCAGGGAACCGTAGAACAACTCGCGGTCGCTGACATTCCCCTGGACGTAATTCTCCTTGACGTAATCCCAGACTTGCCAGAACTCCTGAAAATTCACGCCGGCTATGGTGCGCGTAGGTTCGGCCCCGCCGATCAAACTGATAATCGGCGGCCGCATCGCCGGTGCGACTGCGGACGGCTGCTGCAAAGCCGTTAGACTCAACCCGATGAACATTCCGCCCAGCGCCCCGGTGATAACCAAATAGACCGAAAAACATATCCGGTAGCACCGGCCAGAACGCCCGTGACGCCACAGGGAAGGTTGCGGGGATGCGGAATCCGGTTTCACGGTTGGCAGCATAACTTCGCAATATTTTACCTCCGGCGGGGAATGCCGCCGGTAGCTCGGTCCGCCATTGGCGTCAACCGTCCGAGATTGCTATAATGGCGAAGGATTAGAAATCTTCACTTTATTCTACCGACAAACGTCAGCCGGAGCAAGCTCCCTGGCCGGTGGAAAGCGCAATCATGCGATATGCAACTGGTCACCCGTCGCCTCATCTACCTTGCGTTCATTTGCGGCTTCCTGATTACGGCGGCCACGCTCGTTCTGAAGGCCGCCGGATACCATCGCTAGACCGTCATTATTAAAAGAATCGGACAGGAAAACCCTACCGCACGGAGGGTTTTTATTTTTGCGATTTCGCCCGTTCCGCCGCCAGTGTTCCGGCCTGCAGCAAACTCTCGAATGATTCTCCGCCGTCGCCCCACCAACCCTCAAGAATTTCGTACGTCATGGTCCCCTGCTGAATGTAGAAATTGTTCACGTCGGTAATCTCGAGCTCACCGCGCGCCGAGGGCTTCAGCGTCTTCACCATCTCCCACACTTGCGCATCGTAGCAGTACAGCCCGATGACGGCCAGCTTGGTCTTCGGGTTTTTCGGTTTCTCTTCAATTCCCACGATTTTCCCGGCATGCACTTCCGCCACGCCAAACGACTGCGGATTTGGCACTTCTTTCAGAAAAATTTTTGCCCCGCGCTGCTGGCGGCGGAAATCGCTGACCGCGTCCTTGATGCTGTCAAAAATGATGTTGTCGCCCAAAATCACCGCCACCGGCCCGCCGTCGGCGAAATCCTCACACAGTCCGAGCGCCTGGGCAATGCCGCCGGCCGCATCCTGCACCCCGTAGGAAAACCGCGCGCCAAACTGCGCCCCGGATTGCAACAACTCCAAAAATCCCCCGGCGTGGCCCTTTCCCGACACGATCATGATGTCAGTGATGCCGGCCTCAGTCAGCGTCTGGATCGGATAGTAAATCATCGGCCGGTCGTACACCGGTAGCAGATGTTTGTTCATCACCTGCGTCAACGGTCGCAATCGCGTGCCCGTGCCTCCGGCCAGAATGATCCCTTTCATAAGCAAAAAAATTAGTCGCTTGACAAATGCTATATCCTACGATAACGTTACACCTCCGCAATCGCGTGGGCAAGTCAGGAGGCTCTTTCCATGGTGCCAACGAAACGCGGCCAAGCGCACCACCTGGTGTACGGATTACTGCTGACGGAAATCCGAACCTATGTGGTGAGGCTTTCCGGCGGACAGGGCACACTGGTGTCGTGGACACGTATTTTGGTGCAGCTCGAGATTCTCGAGCTCATCGCGCCAAAACGGCTGCGCCGCCGCTACGCCACTGCCATTCGCACGCTCGCACGGAATAGCATGCCCGACGTCCTCGTGCGGAAGGACATGACCGACTGCGCCGATCGCCTCGCGGCGAAATAATCATGGTTCCCCTGCACTTCCAAACTCGACCCGCCTCGGTAATTCGAAGCGGGTTCTTTTTATGCCGAACGTTCGCTGAGATATTCCTTGAGCGCTTCCTGCCACGGACGCAGCGGCGGCAGCTTAGTATTGTTGAGTAGGCTGTACACCGGCCGCACCGCCGCCTGAGGGAATTCGTCGGATGCACACGGCGTGACCGGAATTTTCAAACCGAGTTGTTCAACAATTGCCAGGCCGAACTCATACCAGGTGATGCCCGATGGCGGCGTGGCATTGGTCACGTGGAATATGCCATCGGGTTTGCCGCACTGCACCAGCTGCAAGGTTACGGCGGCCAAATCTTTAGCGTACGTCGGTTTGCCCCAGCGGTCATTGACCATTCGGAGTTTGCCGTCCTTTTTTGCGCGCGCAATTATTTTTTCCACCACGTTATCGTTGCGGTATTTCCCGAACAGCCACGCGGTGCGAATCATCAAGTAACGGCAGCTGCTGCCCAGTAACTTCTGTTCGCCGACCAATTTCGTGCGCCCGTACGCCGAAAGCGGATTCGTTTTGGCGTCCTCGGCATATCCCTGCGAATTGGCACCGTCAAAAACGTAATCGGTGCTGTAATGCACCAGCCGGGCGTTCACCTGACGGCAGGCTTCCGCCAGCGTGCCGACCGCGGTTCCGTTGATCGCCATGGCCAAGTCGGAGTTGGCTTCGCACGCGTCAACGTTGGTGTAGGCGGCGGCGTTGATGACGAGGTCGGGCTTGAATGCCTGAATTTGCTGTTCGACGTGCGCCGGGTTGGTGAGGCTGAACTCCGGCAGATCCAAACCCAACATCGTATTGCTGCCGAACGCCGCTTCCAATTCGCGCCCAAGCATCCCCTTGGCGCCGACAATAGCTACGCGCATGCAAAGTCAAATTATCGATTTCCGTACTGCTCCCGGTAGTACTGCTGATACGCGCCGGACTTGACACGCTGCCACCAGTCCTGATTTTCCTGGTACCAATGCACGGTTGACTCCAAATATTCATCGAACGAATGCTTCGGCTGGTATCCTAACTCCCGTTTCGCTTTTGACCAATCAATGGCGTAGCGGCGGTCATGTCCGGGCCGGTCTTTCACGAAAGTGATCGCGGATTCGTCTTTGCCCAGCAACGCAATGATTTTTTTGACCAGCGTAAGATTGTTGACGTCCTGGGTCAACCCGCCGATGCAGTAGGTCTCCCCCACCTTACCTTTCGACAGCATCAAATCGATCGCGCGGCAGTGGTCGGTAACGTACAACCAGTCGCGCACATATTTGCCGTCGCCGTAGACCGGCACCGGCTTGCCTTCCATCAAGTTGGTAATCGCCAGCGGAATGAGTTTCTCGGGGAACTGGTATGGCCCGTAGTTATTCGCGGTGTTGGAAATCGTCACCGGCAGCCCGTGCGTGGCATGATATGCGCGCACGAGGTGGTCGGAACCGGCCTTGCTTGCCGAATACGGGTTGCGCGGATTGTATGGCGTCTCCTCGTTGAATGCCTCACCAGAGCCAAGCGGCAACTGCCCGAACACCTCATCGGTTGACACGTGGTGAAAACGTTGAACTTTGGCTTTGAGCGCCGCATCCAGCACTACCTGGGTACCGACCACGTTGGTCAAAACAAACGGCGTGGCACCCAAAATCGACCGGTCCACGTGCGACTCGGCGGCAAAATGCACCACCACATCAACGCCCGACATCGCTTTGGCCACCCCCTCCGGATCGCCGATATCACCCCGCACGAATTGATAGTGCGGGTTTTTCTCAACCGCCTTCAAATTCTCCAAATTGCCGGCGTAGGTGAGCTTATCAAAATTCACCACGCGATCGCTGGCATGGTGTTGCAGCCAATAGTGAATGAAATTTGAACCGATGAATCCGGCCCCGCCGGTTACCAATATTTTCATACCGGGAAAAATTTACGCGCCATCAGTAAGCCGGCAAACGTCGTGCTGTCGTACAGATCGCCGTGCGCAATCATCTGCCGGATACGGGCAGGCGATGCGCGCATGACCTCCAGGATCTCTCCGTTTGCTTCCGGATGCGACACCCCCGGGGTCAATTGCTTGGCGACGTACACGATACCCGGTTGATTGAAATAGCCGGGCGCCACGACCAAACGGCCGATCCGAAGAAAACGTTTGGCGTAAAAACCGGTTTCCTCTTTGAGCTCCCGTCGCGCCGCCGCGAGCGGCGACTCGCCGCGCTCGATGCCGCCCTTCACAACCTCCCAGGTAGGCTGACGCTCGGGGTAACGGTTCTGCCTCACCAGCACCAACCGGTTTCCCTGCAGCACCAAAACCAGGACGAACGGACTTTTCACGCAGTAACTCCAGGTGC
>JAQTQO010000045.1 GCA_028712155.1 Patescibacteria group bacterium
ATACCCGGCGCTCAAATCGCTGGAGAGGCACTCCCCCCGGGTTGGTAACGGCTTGTTTTGCGCTCAACGACTCCATACCTGCGACGGATAGATTGATTATCCAATGGATTTACCATGCGAACCGGCGTACGGTACAGCCGCAAACAGCGCAAGGGATGTGTACATGAAATGGTACTGAAATTCATCACTTTTGTCCACTCGAGCGATGTAACAGTCTGTTTGCGCAAAAACGGCATTGTTATGCAGGAAAATGGTGCCAGGGACGACAATATTTGTTCAACCGAGCGAAAAAACTTCTGTTATCAGATTTTCCCTGATTGTGCCTCCTGTTTGAAATAGAAAGATGAAGGCTTTTATGGTATAATTGTGCACGACCCAACCTCGGCTGCGGAATTTTTTGGTGTTTGATATTCGGACCAAAATTTAACGCAAAAATTCGATTTTCCCAAAACCAACATACGCATAAAAATCCATGCTATGGAACAGCACCGTTTCACTCCCGAGCAGCTCAAACTCGTCCTGACCTCGCAAGGCGCGGTGAGCGCGCAGGAATTCGACACCTACGCGCAGGAAGCCAAGGAACGCAACCTCGATCTCTGCCAGTATCTTGAGTCGCGCAAAATCATCAGCGAAGTCCAGCTCTACCGGCTGGCGGCCGATTACTTCCATGTCCCATTCATCGATCTCAAAGGGCGCACCATCCGCAAGGATATTTTGCTGCTGATCCCCGAACCGATCGCCCAGACCCACCGCGTCGTCGCCTTCGAGCAAACGGACCGGGAACTCAAGATCGCGGCGCTCAATCCCCGCGATCTGGAAATTTTCGAGTTCCTGGGCAAGAAAACCGGCCGCACCGTCATCGTGCACCTGACGACCCCGGGCGCGATCTCCGAAGTGCTGAAATCGTACCACAAAGGACTGCAGGCGGAATTCGGCCCGATGGCCGGACCGGCCGACGGCTCGACGCAAACGGTTTCCGACCAGGAACTCAAGGAACTGGCCCAGGATCTGCCGGTCATCCGCATCGTGGACACGCTCATCGAGTACGCCATCTACGAAGGCGCGTCCGACATCCACATCGAGCCGGCCGAAAAAGAGGTCAGCGTCCGCTACCGCATCGACGGAATTTTGCGCAACGTCATGACGCTGCCCAAGGCGGTGCACGCCGGCGTCATCGCCCGCATTAAAATCCTGTCCGACCTCAAGCTCGACGAACACCGCCTGCCGCAAGACGGGCGGTTCAAAATCTCGACGCCGGAATACAAGGTGTCGTTCCGCGTTTCGATCATCCCGATGTTTGACGGCGAAAAAGTGGTCCTGCGTTTACTGAATGAAAAAGCCCAGCTCCTGACGTTGGAACAACTGGGCCTGCAGTCGGGACCGCTGGAAATCCTCAAGCGCAACATCGCCAAACCCCACGGTATGATCCTGGTCACCGGGCCGACGGGTTCCGGCAAGACCACCACCCTCTACACGGTCCTGGGCATCCTCAACACGCCGGAAGTCAATATCTGCACGATCGAAGACCCGATCGAGTACCGCATGCCGCGCGTCAACCAGAGTCAGGTCAACCCGAAGATCGGCTACACGTTCGCCGCCGGGCTGCGCTCATTCCTCCGCCAGGACCCCAACATCATCATGGTGGGCGAGATCCGCGACACCGAAACGGCCGAGATCGCCGTGCACGCGGCGATGACCGGCCATCTGGTGCTGTCGACGCTCCATACCAACGACGCGGTCACCACCCTGCCGCGGCTCGCCAAGATGGGCGTACCATCATTCCTCATCGGTTCGACCACCAACGTCATCGTCGCCCAGCGCTTGGTGCGAAAAATTTGTCCGAAATGCATTTACAGCTACACCCTGGATAAGAAGGGAATTCAGGAACTGGAGAAAGCCGTCGACCTCAAATCGCTCATCAAAGTTTTGGAACGCGAAAAAATTATCACACCGGGGAAACAAACGGTCGAGTCGCTCTTGTTCTACCGCGGCAAAGGCTGCCGCGAATGCAACCAGGAAGGCTACAAAGGGCGGCTGGGCATCTACGAAGTGCTCGAGATCACCCCGACGCTGCAAACGCTGATTATCAAGAACGCGAACGCCGACCAGCTGCAGGAGGCGGCTATTGGGCAGCAAATGCTCACCATGCTGGAAGACGGGTTCATCAAGGCAAAAAACGGCATTACCACCGTTGAAGAAATTTTGCGGGTGACGCAAGAATAAAATCCAAAATGCAAAAAACAAAAGGTAACCTGCAGGCAACCCGCTCTTCCCGCCACGGAAAAGTGCCGGGCCGTGTTTGTGTATTTGATTTTTGCTTTTCGCATTAACGTATGGAGGGCCACTTGGAACCCAACGCCGCGTTCAAACCGAAGCCAGCACTCACCCGCCCCGCGCTCATCCAGCGCCTCCGGGCGAAGTTTTCGCGCGTCCCGGTCGCGCAAAAACTCTTCTTCGTCCAGCAGCTCTCCATCATGGTCAAAACCGGGATATCGCTGGCTGTCGCCCTCAAAACGCTCAGCCAGCAGACGGCCAACCGGCCGCTGCGACGCATCCTGGCCGATATTCAGTCCGAGGTCGAGCGCGGCAACACGTTTGCCCATGGACTGGAGCGCCACCGCGCGGTATTCGGCGATCTGTTCATCAGCATGATCGCGGGCGGCGAAGCCTCGGGAAAGCTGGAAGAAGTCCTGTCGCAGTTGTTTTTGCAGCTCAAGCGCGATCACGCCCTCACCGCCAAAGTCCGCGGGGCCATGATCTACCCGTCGGTCATCCTGACGGCCATGGTTGGCGTCGGCATCATGGTCATGATTTTCGTCGTGCCAAACCTGTTGACCATTTTCGAGGAAATGGATGTCCCCTTGCCGATCGCGACGCGCATCCTGATCACCGTCAGCAAATTCCTCACGCACTACGGGGTCTACGTCACCATAGGCGTGATCGCGCTCGCGGCGGGGTGCGGCTACGTGATGCACCTGCCGGGCGGCCGTTACGCGTGGCACTGGCTGGTACTGAAACTGCCGGTGGCCGGAACGATCATCAAAAAAATCAACATCGCGCGTTTCTGCCGCACGTTCTCATCACTGCTCAAAACCGACATCGCCGTCATCCGCAGTTTTGAGATCACCGCCGACGTGCTCGGCAACGAACTCTACCGCCGCCTCCTGCGGGAGGGTAAAGAAAAGGTAAAACGCGGTATGAGCATCAGGGAATCGCTGTCCTCCGACCTGCAGCTTTTCCCGCCGGTCGTTATCCAGATGGTCGCGGTGGGCGAGGAAACCGGTGCGCTCGACAGCGTCCTGGAAGAATCCGCCGAATTCTACGAAAACGACGTTGACCAGACCATGACGTCGCTGCCCACGCTGATTGAACCGATCCTGATGGTAATTCTCGGGATTGCCGTGGGTGGAATGGCCGTGGCGGTCCTCATGCCGATGTACTCGCTCAGCCAGGCGATGTAAAAAATGCACAACGAAAAATGCACAACGAAAAAGAGAGGAGTCTGCCGGCGGCGGACCGCCTCCCTGCCCCGGCGCTTCCGGCGGCGTGGTTTTTCGCTGATCGAAGTACTGATCTCCATCACCATCGCGGCTCTTCTGGTAACCGGCGTCATCACGGTATTCAACTACGCACTGGCAGTCATCATGGAGAACAAACTCCGGATCGGCGCTATCACGCTGGTTGAACGGCAGCTCGAGCTCTCCCGCAACCTCCCGTACGATTCCGTCGGAACCGTCGGGGGCATCCCGAGCGGAGTACTGGCGCAGGTGCAGAATACCACGCTCAGTGACTCCGCCTACACCATCGAAACGCAGGTCGTGTTTGTCGACGATCCGTTCGACGGCACGGTCGGCGGCACCCCCAACGACCCCCTGGGCACCGACTACAAAAAAGTGCGCATCGCGGCGCGCTGGACCGGCCGGTTCGGACAGAAAAGTTTCGTCGCGGTCACCACCGTCGCTCCGCGCGGCATCGAATCCTCCAGCGGCGGCGGCACGCTGTCGATTCAGGTTTTCAACGCCAACGGCCAACCCGTCCCGCAAGCCGACCTTACGGTGGTCAATACGACGGTCACACCGCCGGTCAACATTAGCGGCATCCAGACGGACGCCAACGGCAAGTACCTCTTGCCCGGCGCCCCGGCGTCGCTGAACAGCTACCGCATCACGGCCACCAAGACGGGGTACAGCACGGACAAAACGTGCGCGATCGACCAGGCGGGCAGCGCCTGCACCACGTCGGAAGGCAACCCCAATCCGACCAAACCGCACGCCACCGTTCTGGTTGGCCAGCTGACCGACATCAGCTTTGCCATCGACCAGCTCTCCACCCTGACGGTCAAAACCATCCGACAGCCGACCCCGTCCGAGTGGGTCATCAACACCGGCGGCGGCGCGTATGACCAGGACAATCCGGCGATGACCATCTGCCCGAACGGAAACTATCTGTTCGTGTGGCGCGACCTGAGGCAGAACAACAACCCCAGAATCTACGCCCAGCAGTATGATGCCAGCCGCAACCCCGTTTGGTCGCCCGATCTGGCCATCACCACTTCGAATAACCAAAACCAGCCGGACGTGGCCGTGGACGGCATCTGCAACATCTACTACGCCTGGCAGGACGACCGTAACGGCAACCAGGATATCTATTTTGACAAATACACCGCCGCCGGCCTGGACGGGTGGGGCGGTGAAAAGAAAGTCCAGGTCGCGTCCCAGAGCGCCGACCAAACCGCTCCGCAGGTGGTCGTGAATGCGAGCTCCACCGCGGAGTACGTCGTCTGGCAGGATGCGGGCGCCGATGCCGGCGACATCTTCGCCCAGAAGTACGACCCCGACGGGAATCCGCTGTGGGCGAGCGAAGTCCGGGTCAACTCCGACGTCGGCAACGCCACCCAATCGATCCCGACGGTGGCGCTCGACGCCGACGAGAACATCATCTTCCTGTGGCACGACAACCGCAACGGGCACAATGACATTTTCGGCCAAAAATTCAGCCGTGACGGCGTGCGGCTGTGGCCCAGCGACCGGCGGATGAACGGCGACACGGGCAGCACCGAGCAGTTGCGCCCGCACGTGGCGGTTGGCGCCGACGGAGCGATCTATGGGGTCTGGGAAGACAGCCGGAACGGGAACGCCGACATTTACGCCCAGCGCTACGACGGCGACGGCGCGCCGCAGTGGGCGTCTGACGTGCGCGTCAACAGCGACACGGGCGCCGCGGCCCAAGGCAGCCCGGTCATCGTGGTGGACGCCGGCGGCACGCTCTCCATCGCGTGGGAAGACAACCGCAACGGCACCTACGACGTGTACCTGCAGCGCCTCGACAACAGCGGCACGAAACTCATCGAATTTGACGTCCGAGTGAACACACAAACGACCGGCGACCAGGGACAACCGGATCTCGCCCTCAACGCCGCCGGAAAACTCGTCATCGTGTGGCAGGATAATGCGAGCGGCAATTTTGACATCCGCGCCGCCATCTACGACGACACTCCGCAGACGGTCACACCGGTCGGCAACGTTTTGTTCACGCTCCGCGGCGCCAAACGCATCGGCGAAAATCCGGTGATCCCCAAGTTCCAGCAGTCATACACCACCGACGGCACCGGGGTGGTGGTCATCAGCAACATCGAATGGGACAACTACACGCTGACGCCGACCGGCTATACGCTGCTGCGCAGTGAACCGGCCCAGCCGGTGCTCGTCAGCCCGAATACGGCGGCGACCATTTATCTGAACCTGCAATGAGACGCCCGCATCCGAAATTTCCCGGAACCGGTATGACGCTCCTCGAGGTGATCATCGCCCTCTCGATCTTTTCGATGGCCAGCCTCATTGTCATGGGCTACATCATCCAAAGTTACCGGGTCAACCGGTTCGCCATGCAGCAGGCCGACGCCCTTGAACACGCGCGCCACGGTCTCGAGATCATGGAAAAGGAATCCCGCGAGGCATCGTTTTCCGACCTGGGAAGCTACCCGATCATTGCTGCCAGCGATCAGACCTTTGCCTTCTACAGCAACGTCGACGCCGACAGCTCGGTCGAACGCGTCCGCTACTTCCTCAGCGACACGGAATTCAAACGCGGGATCATCAAACCCAGCGGCAATCCCCTGACCTACGCGCCGGCCAACGAAACGCTCACCACCGTCGCGCAGTACGTCCGCAACGGGAGCGATCCGGTTTTTTACTACTACAGCGGAAGCTTCCCCACCTCCACCGTACCGCTCACGACCCCGGCCAACCCCAACCAGGTCAAGCTGGTCGAGCTCAAACTGCAGGTCAACCTTGACCCATTGGTCGCACCCGACGACATTACGCTGGATACCTACGTGCAGATCCGCAACGTCAAGGATAACCTATGACCTCTCGATATTTTGAAATTTCGACATTTCGAAATCGCCGCCGCGGTTCGATCCTGATCGCGACGCTGGTGTTCTCGTTCATATTTATCGTCCTGGCGACCGGACTTTTGGGGTACGTCGGGGCCCAACGCAAACTCGCGCTCTCACGCCAGGCCGCGCTCTCCGCGATTGAGATTGCCGAAGCCGGTCTCAACTATTACCGCTGGCACCTGGCGCACACACCGACCGACTACGCGGACGGCACGGGCCAAACCGGATGCAACCCATGCGGCCCCTACGCCCACAGCTATACCGATCCCTCGGGCACGGTGCTGGGAACGTTTACGCTCACCATCACCCCGCCGCCGGCCGGATCCACCATCGTTAAAATTAAATCCAGCGGCACCAGCGTGGAAAATCCCCAGCTCCAGCGGCACGTGGTCGCCCGGTACGGCCGGCCGTCGCTGGCAACCTATGCGGTCGTGGCCGACACCAGTCTGCGCTTCGGCGCCGGTACGACCGTCCAGGGGCCGCTCCACGCCAACGGCGGCATCCGGTTCGACGGCGTCGCGTCCAATATCGTCACCAGCGCGCGGGAAACGTACGTCGACCAGGACAGCGATGCGTGTACGGCGAATTCCTGGGGCGTACACACCTGCCTGAGCCCGGCCGACCCCGCCCCGACCGCAACGCCACCGACCCGGCTGGATGTGTTCACCGCCGGCCGCCAATACCCGGTCACCACCGTGAACTTCGACGCGATTACCGTCGACCTGGGTCAGATGCAAACGGCCGCCGGTATTTACCTGCACAAATCGAACCAACAGGGCTGGCATATTCAATTCCTCGGCGATGGGACGCTGCGCTACCGCAAGGTCAAAACCACACGTACCTGTACGTACGGGCCATGGTACAACCCAACCACCGTCTCCGTCGGCGACATCTATGAATACCAGGGCAACTGGGCTACCGAAAATCTACCGGCCAATGGTATACTATTTGTCGAGGACAACGCGTGGGTTGACGGCACCTTGCAGAGCGGCGAACGGGTGACGGTCGTGGCGGCCGAAGAACCGCTCGCTTCGGGTGACGCGACCATTTGGATCAACAACGACGTGCTGTACGCCGTCCGCGACGGTACCGTCGCGATCGGGCTCATCGCGCAGAAAGACATTTCCATCGGTTTGTTCAGCGAAGATGACCTGGAAATTGACGCCGCGCTCCTGGCGCAAACGGGCCGCGTGGGCCGGCCGTACTACCCGTCGGACTGCAGCTCCACGTCGTACCAGCGCAGCACCATCACCATCTACGGCGCCATCGCCACCAAGCAGCGGTATGGATTCGCCTGGGTCTGCGGCGGAACGTACTGTTCGGGATACGCCAACCGCAACCTCAACTTCGACAGCAAGCTCACCTATGCCCCGCCGCCGTCTTTCCCCATGTCGGGGCAGTACCAGTTCATCTCCTGGCAGGAAGTGCTTCCGAACGAGAGCTATTAAATCACGGAACTAAAAATGCACGCACGCGTTCTCAGCTTCCTGAACCATCATGCTGACCATTCCTGAACAAAGCATCTTCGGCCTGGACATCAGCCAGTATAAGCTCCGCCTGGCACAAGTCTTCACTTCCCGCCGGCGGAAGAGCCTGGCCGCACTGCGGGAAATCGATGTCCCTGCGGGAGTCATCATCGACGGAGAAATTGCCGATCCCAAACAGCTGACCCAGCTGGTCACCGTCCTGTACACGGGCCGGCAGCGCTCCGACCGGCTGCCCGGCAATGGCGTCATCAGCGTGCTGCCGGAAAGTAAAACCTTCATCAAACTCATCACCCTTGACGCCGGCGATCCGGATCATATTGAAGAACGACTCCGCGAAGAGATCCCCCGCCATATCCCCATTCCGCTGGAGGAAATTTACTATGACTGGCAACTGGTTGAAACGACGGAAAACGGCGTGCACCACTTCCTCATCGGCGCCGCACCGCGCCACCTCGTTGATACGTACCTCGCGGTGCTGCGCGGGGCACGGCTGCTGCCGTTCGCGCTGGAAATTGAAGCGGCCCCCATCGCCCGGTGCCTGATTCGGACCGGCGGAACCGCGGAACACGGCACCCGCCTCATCATTGACCTGGGAGCTGCCCGGACCGGACTGGTCGTCACGCGCGACGACACCATTCAATTCAGCGTCAGCCTGCCGATCTCCGGTGCGCACATCACCCAGACCATCGCCGCCACACTGAAAATCAGTACCGCCGAAGCCGAAGATGCCAAGGTAGTCTGCGGCCTCAACGACCAGCGCTGCCAGGGAGCGCTGCGCCGTGTGCTCTACGCCACCCTCGATGATCTCTGTCATAAGATCGAGGATGCGATCGCATTTTACACGGAAAACTTTTCCAACCACCTGCCCATCACCGAGGTGATTTTGACCGGCGGCGGCGCCAATTTCATCGGCATTGAAGAAGTTCTACGTGAGCTCCTCAAACTGCCCGTCCGCATCGGCAACCCCCTGACCAATGTCGAGCTGCATCGTCAAGCATCCAACCCCGGCACGCTGCACTCCTACACCACGGCGATCGGACTGGCTCTCCGCGGCACGTACGGCGATCATATCATA
>JAQTQO010000011.1 GCA_028712155.1 Patescibacteria group bacterium
GATGTTTTCCTACCCGTTCCGGTATATGGATAACATTTTCAACGGTGCGTTGAGTCCCATCCGGCAGGGTTTCACGCCGGCCGTGGATGTCTACCAGACCAAGGATGCCGTCATCGTGGAGACGCCGCTGGCAGGCGTTGACCCTAAGGATGTTGAGATCACTGTGGAGAACGACGTGCTCACCATTCGCGGTGAAATGAAGAAAGAGTCGGAGGTCGAGGATAAGGATTACTACCGCAAGGAAGTCCGCGCTGGCAGTTTCTATCGTTCCGTGGCGCTGCCGACCCGCGTGGTGAGCGACAAGGCGTCCGCCGAGTCGCACGAGGGAATGCTCAAGATCACCATTCCCAAAGCAGCCGAGGTCAAGCCCAAGACCGTGAAGATCGTTGCGAAAAAGAAGAAATGACCGCCACGGTCATCCCGACCTTCGTCGGCCGAAGCCGACTACGGTCGGCGAAGGCCGAGCCCGCCTGCCCACCGTAGCCCCTTGACCGTCCGTAGTTTTACGCGTAGGAGGCTTGGCGAAGGTGGGGTCGAGGGATCTCATCCAGTTAGTTGAGCACTTGACATCGAAATGAATGGGTAGGATTTGCATGGTAACGTAAATCTTGGGCTAAACGGCGTTTCCGGTCCCGCGGCCGCGGGACCGGCGCTGCCGGAGCTCATTCGCTGGTTCCTACATAGCGCCAGGCGGGTGGGCTCCGGGAGCGCACATTACAAAAAAAGACTCCCATCAACGAAAGTGATGGGAGTGCGGAGAGGCAAAGGGCGTTCAGGCGACCGGAACGGCCGCAGGCGTTGCCGCAGTAAAAGCCGCGGTGGCGTCCACTTCACGCAGACGCTTGGCCGCCTGTTCCGGCGGTACGCTGTTGATGAAACAGCCGGTGGCGAATTCGAAGCCCGCCATACAGGTGAGGCGCGGCACGATACGGATGCGCACCCGGTAGAAACGGTCGCAGTTCCGGTGCTGCTTGGTCGGTCCCTCATCGAGGAACAGGTTGAACGGCGGCAGGAACCCGACGGCGAGTTCGAGCAGGTGGAAGGTTTTGGCGAGCATGCTCGCCAGCTGGCCGTACGACGCAGAGAGGTCGTCGAAGTGGGCGATGTTGTCATTCGGGAGGATCCACATTTCGAACGGGACGCGGGACTCGTACGGACAGTAGCAGATGAAGCGGTCGTTTTCCAGCACGACGAGCTTCTCGATGCGCGCTTTTTGCAGCGCACGCGCAAAGCACGAGACGCCATGCTGGTAGTAGTCCTTCTCCAGGCGGTTCCACCGTTCCAGAAGCTTGGCCGGTATGAACGGCAGCCCGATGATCTGCGTGTGGGGGTGCGGAAGCGACGCGCCGGCTGCCAGGCCGAAATTCTTGAAAACGACCAGGTAGTGGAGGCGCGTATCGCCGCGCAGATCGTTGGTCCGGTTGCGGATGGCCCACAGGATGTCCTGGTGTTCGGCGACCGACAAGGTCGCATGCGTGGCATCATGCCGCGGGGTTTCGACCAGGATGTCGTGCACGCCGTGGGCATCGGCGATACCGAAACCGGTGCTGTCCACCAGGAACGTCGAATTGCCCTCGACACGAACCGCCGGGAACTTGTTGGGGATGACCCGGAGTTTCCAGCGGCGACGGTCGTCCTTCCATTCCAGCTGCGGATCGGGCGCGAGGTGCTCGTTGCCCGGACAGAACGGACAGGGCGATTCCTCCCCGTCTTTGGGGAGGAAATGGTTGGGACGCAAGTCGCGTCCCGTTGCGAGAATGATCTCGCTGCCGACCATAAGGGTACGACGGATATCTGTCATAGGACTCCTCACGTTGCGGTGTTGTGGGATTGTCGAAGACCAGCGAACCTGAAGTCACATAGTACGCGCTTGCGCATGATTGTCAATGGAAGTTGAAGGTTGTCACGGCCGGCCGATTGCCGGCGATGAAAGTCTTTAACTTAAAAGGACTCATAAATTGAATTTAGTATGCCAAAGATTCTTGGGATCGATCTGGGTACGACGTTTTCATGCATGGCCGTGCTGGAAGGCGGCGCGCCGAAGATTTTAGAGAACAAAGAGGGCGCGCGCACCACGCCGTCGGTGATTGCCGTGACCAAAACCGGCGAACGGCTGGTCGGGCAGCTCGCGAAGCGGCAGGCCGTGACCAATCCGGAGAACACGCTGTACTCGATCAAGCGCTTGATCGGGCGGCGCTGGACGGATACGGAGGTGCAGCGCGACCTGAAATTGATGCCCTTCAAGATGGTGAAGGCCGGCGAGGGCGTCAAAGTGGTCATGAACGGTAAAGAATATTCGCCGCAGGAAATTTCCGCGATGGTTTTGGCGAAGCTGAAGTCCGACGCGGAAGAGCGCCTCGGAGAAAAAATTACTGAAGCCGTCATCACCGTACCGGCGTATTTCGATGATTCGCAGCGCCAGGCAACCAAAGACGCCGGCGAAATCGCGGGTTTGAAAGTGCGGCGCATCATTAACGAGCCGACCGCGGCGGCGCTGGCGTACGGTTTTGAGCAGAAGAAGCCCGGCATGGTCGCCGTCTATGATCTCGGCGGTGGCACGTACGACGTGTCCATTTTGGACGTGTCCAGCGACACCGTGCACGTGCAGGCGACCAACGGCGACACGCATCTGGGCGGCGATGACTTTGACCAGCGCATTATCGAATGGGTGATCGCCGAATTCAAAAAAGACCAGGGGATCGATTTGAGCAAAGACCCGCTGGCGCTGCAGCGCGTCAAAGAGGCCGGCGAGAAGGCAAAGATCGAATTGTCCACGGCGCAGGAGTCGGAAATCAACCTGCCGTTCATCACATCGGGTTCATCCGGCCCCAAACACCTGTTGCTGAAACTGACCCGTGCGAAACTCGAGGAATTGTGCGACGACTTGCTGCAAAAAACCATCCTGCCGATGGAGAAGGCGCTTGCCGACGCCAAGCTTACCACCAAGGATATTCACGAGGTGCTGCTGGTGGGCGGCATGACCCGCATGCCCAAAGTGCAAAAAATCGTTGAGGAGTTCTTCGGCAAGAAGCCGAACGTTTCGGTCAACCCCGATGAAGTGGTGGCGGCCGGCGCGGCGGTGCAAGCCGGGGTTTTGCAGGGCGACGTCAAGGACGTACTGCTGTTGGATGTGACGCCGCTGTCGCTGGGCTTGGAAACGCTGGGCGGCGTGATGACGCCTTTGATCGAGCGCAACACTACGGTGCCAACCTCAAAGAGCCAGGTGTTTTCCACCGCGTCCGACAGCCAGCCGTCAGTGGAAATCCACGTGCTGCAGGGCGAGCGCCCGATGGCTTCGGACAACAAGACGCTTGGCCGGTTCATGCTCGACGGCATTCCGCCCGCGCCGCGCGGCATGCCGCAGATCGAAGTGGTCTTTGATATTGACCACAACGGCATCCTGAACGTCAGCGCCAAGGACAAGGGCACCAATAAGCAGCAAAAGATTACCATCACGGCAACCACGGGTTTGTCGAAAGACGAGGTTGAGAAGATGAAGAAAGAAGCCGACCTGCACGCCGAGGAAGATAAGAAGAAGCGCGAGCTGATCGAAGCGCGCAATATGGCGGAAGGTCTGGTCTACGCTACGGAAAAAGCGCTGCGCGAAAGCGGAGATAAAGTTTCGGCTGACGAAAAGAAAAAAATTGAAGCGGCGCTTGAGGACTTGAAGAAAGCCAAGGACAAGGATGATGTTGCCGACATCAAGGCAAAATCGCAGGCGCTGGCCGCCGCTGCGCAGAAAATCGGCGAAGCCGTGTACAAGGCGCAACAGCAAGCCGGTCCAGCCGCCGCCGGCGGCCCAACGCCCGGCGGACCGGATGCAGGCAAGAAACCAGATGAGCCGGTTGAGGGCGAAGTGGTGGACAAGAAATAATTTGTAGGATTTTTGAAAGGGCGGGGCCAGGAGGGGCCCCGCCCAAAGAATATGGATCCGATAGTTGAAACGCTCCAAAATATTTTGTTATTAAAAGGACATAGCTACCTTTCGAGTTTGTTGTATGATTCAAGTTACGAGATTATTCAATCTGGCCAGTATGGGAGTAAATGGAATTCCATAATTTCCAAGTTTGTAATTTATTTACCAGTACAAAATTACTTCAAACTTAGAAATTACTTTGATTCTGCAAAGGAATTGTTATTAGAGTGTGTACGCGATATATACCCAGTTACCGACGATGCACCCGAAATTGTAGCTGTTGAGTTTCGGATATTAATACCGGGCACGAATACTAAGGTTGATTTTTCAAGTCAGGCTATAAATGAGGAGTCACTACGTAAGGTATTCATTAGTTACTCCACTCAAAACAGCGCGCTCGCCGGTCAATTAAAAATAATTTTAGAGGAGATGGGATTTGATGCTTTTTTAGCCCATGAAGACATCAATCCTTCAGCTGAATGGCAGGAAACAATTTTGAATATTCTTGGTGAGTCAGGAATATTTATTCCCATTATTACAGAAAGTTATCATGGATCAAATTGGACAGACCAAGAATCCGGGATTGCGATGTATACAAAAAAAATTGTGTTGCCAATCTGTGTCGTTGGTTGTAAACCATATGGATTTTTATCTAAGTACCAGGCTATGTTTATTGCAGCGAATGATGTTAATTCTATTACCGCAGATAGTATTTATAGGGTTTTGGTAAAAGTAAATCCAGTGATTGCGAAACGGTTGTTATCACAACTGCTTATTTCATTTTCGGAAAGTCAAAATTATTTTCAATCAGGCGCAAAATCGGAATTAATATTAAGATTATTCAGTGAAAAGCTTGACAAGAAGGATGTGAATAAAATATTCGAAAGTTTTCTTGCAAATTCACAGATTAGAGAATGCATATTGGCACGACCAAATTTGTATAGTCTTTTTCAGCGGCACAGAAAAGCAATTAGTCCAACCATACTAAATAGAATAAGAGATGTCGTTCCGAAGTGGTTTTCTTAACTGTATGAAAACCTACAACAAGCTCATCCGCGATAGGATTCCGGAAATAATTGCTGCGAAAGGGGAGAAGGCGGTGACGCGGATTTTGAATGATGAGGAATTCGGCAGGGCGCTTATGGCGAAGTTGGTGGAAGAGGCAAAGGAAGCGGAAGCGACCGCCGGAGACAAAACCGAACTGACCAAAGAAATCGGCGATGTGTGGGAAGTCATCGAAGCGCTGATCACTCACTTTGGTTTAGACCAGCAGGAAATTGCCCGCATCAAAGCGAAACGCCGGGCTGAGCGCGGTGGATTTGCGAAGAAAATTTTTTTGGAGTCGGTCGGCGGGAATAAATAGCGAAAAACGGGGCACGTTTGCAGAATTTTGAAGGCCGGAGTAAGCTACTGGTATTAATTCACCGCGAATAAATATTTCGTTATGGAACAGGGAAAACCGATGGGGGGAGCGTCTGCGGGTCCGTCAAGCAACAAACCGTCCGGAGCGGGAGGCAATCGCGTGGTCATCGCGGTTATCATCGGTATATTAATTTTTGGCGTGGCATACGGTTTGCTGCTCCAGCGATCCAAGCAGACCGGTCAACCGACAACGGAACCGTCACCGAGTCCGACGGTTTCCGCTACCCCGACCGTACCGCCGCCGACGCCGACTGCCAAAGCGGAGCGGAAAACGTTCGGCAGCATGTCGGTGATGGTGCCGGCCGGAGCGTTGATGGTTGAACCGGCGGGTCTGAAAGAAGCCTTTGCGCTCAACGGCATCACGCTGGTGGCCGCCGAGAGCATCAGCAGCATGACCGTCGAGGAAATCCAAAAGAAGATCGAAGTGGACAAACTGACGGAGGCCGATGCGCTCAAGGGATACTGGCGGTTTGACATTTTGCAGGTGGCCAATGCCGATAAGCTGGCGTTGGCGGCCTGGATTACGAAGAACTGGCCGGAGTACGATGAAACGCAGGTGACGGTGGAGAAAAGCACGGAAAAGATCGGCAAGGTCAGCGTCTCGGTGCACAAGCTCGTGAACAAGACGGAGGGCGGCCTGCAGCAGACGATCTACTTCGCGCAACCGAAGAGTCAGGGCGACGTCGTGCTCTTCAGCACGTTCCTGCCGTCCGGTCAGGCCCTGAAAGGCACGCCGGTCGAGGGTCTTATCCAGAGCGCGCAGTTCGAATAAATTTTCCGTCTATGGCCGAACAACAGTCCGGCGCACCCGGCGGCATCCAGGTGAAAGCCAGCGAAGAGCTGCTCAAGGGCAAGTACTCGACGCATATGCAGGTGCTGCATACGCGCGAGGAATTCATTCTGGATTTCATGCTGATGGTGCCGCCGCTGGCGCAGCTGGTTTCGCGCTTGCTCGTCTCCCCGGCGCACTTCAAACGGCTGGTGCGCGCGCTGACGGAGAATCTCGCCCGCTACGAGAAGCAGTACGGGAAAATTGACGCGGGCGTGAAACCCTCCGACGAGCATCGGGAAGTCGGATTCCAGGTGGAATAAGCGAAGCGAAAAGCGTAAAACGCAGAGCGTAAAACAGCCGGTAGGGTAATTCTTTTGCGTTTTTCGCTTTGCCTTTTACGTTTTTTATTATGGCGAAAGATTTCTACGAAACACTCGGGGTCGGACGCAGCGCGACACCGGAAGAAATAAAGGTGGCGTTCCGCAAGCTGGCCCACCAGTACCATCCGGACAAGGCCGGCGGCAATGCGGAGAAGTTCAAGGAGATCAACGCCGCATACCAGGTGCTGTCCGATCCGGACAAACGTAAGCAGTACGACCAGTACGGCGCGACGTTTGAACAGGCGCGCGCCCGCGGCGGGTTCCAGGGTTTTGATAATTTCCGGGATTTCGCCGATTACGCGCAGGCGTTCCGCAACGGGGACCAGGGCAACCGGGTCGAATTTGATTTTGGCAATCTCGGCGATCTGTTCGGCGGGCTGGGCGATGTGTTCGGGTTTTCTTCCGGCGGAGGACGGAGGGCGGCGCAACGCGGCGGCGCCGATATGCAGGTGGAAATTGCCGTGCCATTCCGCGATGCCGTGTTTGGAACGGCCCGCGAGCTGATTTTGGAACGTCACCGTGCATGCGCGGAGTGCGGCGGCAGCGGGGCCCAGCCGGGCACCAAGAGTTCGCGCTGCCGCACGTGCGGCGGGCGCGGCCAGGTGGTCCGGTCCATCGGGTTGGGTTTCGGCATGCAGGCGGTCTGCCCGGATTGCGGCGGCGCCGGCAGCGTTGCCGAGCACCCGTGCAAGGCGTGCCGGGGGAAGGGGACGCAGCGCACGCGCGAGAAACTGAACGTAAAAATCCCGGCCGGCATTGACGACGGCCAGGCGATTCGCCTGACCGGCCAGGGTGAATCCGCCGGTCGCGGCGGAAGTGCCGGTGATTTGTACGTCCGCGTCCGGGTCGTGCCGGATGAGCGCATCAGCCGCGAGGGCCAGGATTTGAAAATGGAGAACCCGATTTCTTTTGCGACCGCGGCGCTTGGCGGAACGATCGACCTGGAGACCCTGGATGGCACCGTGACGCTCAAAATTCCCGAAGGCACGCAGTCCGGGAAAGTGTTTCGTATCCGCGGGAAAGGCGTACCGGATCTGGGCGGCCATGGCCGCGGTGATTTGCTGGTCCGCGTGGAGGTGCAGACTCCGACCCGTTTGAACCGCAAGCAGCGCGATATTCTCGAGCAGTTCCGGGACGCGGAATGACGCGAGAAACGTCTGCTTGACAGTCTAATAGTATTGGATTAGGGTGCACGCATTGTCGCGTTGGTGGATGAACTGATCTTTGAGAAAGACCAGTTTTTTGTTGGAAACGAAGGCAGGGAAATATTGCGGAGGTGGTGGATGAGCGAACCGAAAAGGTTTCTGCCCACGGACGGGCTGCCGACGGCGGAGTTTGACATCGTCGAAGCGCTGCGGGCGGACGGCGTTTCGGAGATCCGGAACTTCGTGCTCGGCCCGAAAGTCGGGATGAGCAGTATCTGCCAGGCCTGCCAGCGGTGGTTGATTCGGACCAGGCTGGCGAGTAAGGCGACCGTCATTACCGGCAACGACCCGGTCACCTACCTGGCGCAGGCGCTCGAAGTGCGCGAGGTCGGCGTGGTGCCGTTGTTCTGGACCAGCCCGGTGCTCGGCAACGAGAAGGACCTGTTCTTCGGTCCCGGTGCCGGAACGCTGATGTTCTGGATCGTCGAGCGCATGCGCCTGGACGGCCTGCAGCTGGCGGCGCGTCCGCAGAACGCGACGTCGTTCGTGATCTCGGCACTGCAGACCACGCACCGCGTGCCGCCGGACTGGCGGTACATCACCAGCCACCGGTCGCTGCAGCCGCTGCTGCTGGATGTGCTCCGGGCCAACCGTGACCTCGAATGGGTGCAAGCCATGAGCACCGGTCACGCCGCCGAGTTGTGCGCCGCCAAACAGGTGGACGCGTGCGTCTGCACGGAGGTGATGCGGCAGCAGTACCGGCTGGAGACCCTGCAGGAGTTCGGCTCGCCGGACATGCTCTTTTTCGGCGGACTGACTCCGCACGGCGCATCCGTCATCCGCGCGGCCTACGCAGGGATGCTGGCGCACCGCGACCAAACGTTCGTTCTCGAAGCGAACTGCTGACGGCAAACGTCGCCATCAGGCAACGGCCGGCATGTGGCTCTCAATCGGCGTCCGAAGAACGCAGGTCGTTCTATCGGCGCCGTTTTTTTATTTGCCAGGCGGAATCGGAAAATTTTGCCTGGCGGAAAATTTTTCTCATTGCATCGGCGATGGCGGAAACGTCGCCGGCGTTGAGCGGCTCGTAATTTTTGTAGTATCCGGTTTCCGGATGCGGAAAATGCGCGGCGTCGCCGTACTTTTGAATTTTGGCGCTTTTGGCGCGGCCGTAGAGATGGATGTGGAGTACCGGACCTTTTGGCTTGAATACGCTCCAGTTGCCGTTGTCCTGGTAGTTGATGCGGCCGATATCAACGCCGCGTGCGTTCATCGCGCGGGTCATTGCCAGACCGGCTACCATCGTCAGGCGCATCAGCTCGATCGCATGCGCGGGAGTGAGTTTTGTCCGGTCCGGCACGGCAACTTTCGGCCGGATGACGATGTGACCGCCGTCGGTGCGCGTGATGTGCGGCTGCTCGACAGATACGACGACGAAATTTTTTGTCTCCCAGATGCGTGCCATAACGTCAGCGTTTTTTTCGCCAGTGCACCAGGCGCTGCAATGATTGGACCTGGTGCTGGGCCGCGTGCCGGAAACGCCGTTCAATTTGGCGGTATGATTTTTTCACGGCATCCTGCAGCGCTTGTTCAAACATCCGGCGGCGGGTAGTCGCAATGGGTACGCCGGCGAGTTCCAAAAATCCCACGCCATGAACCGGCTGCCCGTTGCACGTGCCGTTCACTTTCAGGCCGCCTTCCCAATAATTCAGGACGCCAAACACCATTTCCTGGCGCTCGTGCAGCGGCTGTACCGTCACGTCGAGATTGAATTCCGGCAGGCGTACCCGCCAGGCCAGTGAATACGCTGCGCCGGTTTGCCCGCTGCGCCACGTCGTACCGAGCGGCGTAAAGTGCAGGGTCGGCGTGGTTTTTGTCGTACCGTCTTGAAAGCTGGCCGTGGCCATCTCCGTCACGATTTTTCCGCCGTAGCGGAATGCCACGATTTCACAGCCGTTTTCCAGCTGCAGGGAAAACCACGTCCAGATGTCGTCGGACGGCTGCCAACCGCAGTTGGCCCACTGGTGGTCAAACCACGCGACGCCGTCGTCGACGGGTATGGTGCGATCACCCAGAGTGATATTTCCGCGCACGGCCAGACGGGTGAGCGAGTAGTAGTACGTGTCTTTCACGCGCAAATCAATATAGCCGGTCTGGTTTTCCAACAGCGGCGGTTTTTTACTTTGCAGCGCGAGCGCGAGGTGCGGCGTGGTGAGCGCGTAAGCGAACGGCTGTTGCTCCGTCAGCGTCCAGCCGGCCGCCTGCACGTGCAGGAGGGGGCGGGTGAAGCTGTCGGGAGTGGCGAGCGCCAGCGGAACGATCGTCCGGTACGTCCGTTTCGTTTGCAAGTCGGTAACAATTTCATGGATGAAGTAGGCGGTCTTGAGCGGTATATATTTGAAGAACGGAAGCTTGATTTTATTCGGCTGGGCTTTGAACAGGCAGGTCATGAACTGAAAACGACTCCCGTCCGACGCGTGCAGGTGGCCGTTGAGATACCACCATTCGACAATCGTGGGGTGCGCTTGTTCGTCGCGCGGGAATTGGATGTCTTGGGGCATAGGTTGGAAGAAATCGCTGTGGGCAGTATACCATATTTTTCCGGCCGGCTGCGTTATTTGCGCGTTGATTGACGGGCAAAAAAGTGATAGGATAATTGTTGGCCATGAATGCACGGTGGGTGCATTTAGCCTGCACATTCACAACGGTATACCAAGGGGGTATATCATGCACCGACTGGTACTTTCTCCATTTTTGTGGATCACATTGTTCGTCGCGCTGGCGACCGGTGCGATGTTCGCCCAGGACGGAATCCTGAGCACGACCGGAGGCACCGGAAATGTCGGCTACGACGGTGACGGGGGCCACGTGAGCGCCGCAACGTTTAGCACCGTGGTCGCGATCGCGCAGTCGCCCGTCGATGGGAGCACCTACCTCGTGGACGGGGAAGCCCATACCATCCGCCGAGTGGATGCCGACGGCATCATCACCACGATCTGTGGTGTTCCGGCCTGCGACGGCGGCAGCGGCGACGATGGGCCCGCCACCGAAGCCATGCTCAACGCGCCGCAGGATCTCGCGGTCGATCTCCAGGGCAACGTCTATGTTGCGGATTCGGTGAACCACGTGGTTCGGAAGATCGATGCCGCCATGGGCATCATCACCAGATATGCCGGTTCTCGGACGGGGTCGTTCAACGGTTTGAGCGGTTTGGCGGTCGATATCGATCTGAACAACCCGAGCGGGATCGCTGTTGACGCGGACGGCAACCTCTACATCGCCGATACCGGCAACTGCCTCATCCGCAAGGTGGACACGAGCGGCATGCTGACGACGATCGCCGGGATGTTCGAGCCGGACGGATCGTCGCGCGGAGATGGCGGTCAGGCGACCGAAGCCATGCTCAATCAACCGTGCGCGGTGACCGTCGCGGCAGATGGAACGTATTTCATCGCCGAATATGCCGGACTGCGGGTCCGACGGGTGGGTGTCGACGGGATTATCACCACCATCGCCGGTACTGGCACGGCCGGCTATGCGGGCGACGGCGGACCAGCCACCGATGCGCAGCTGAACTTTGTCGGCTACTTTTCCAGCAAGATCGGCGTGGATAGCGCCGGCAACTTGTTCATCGCCGACAGCGGCAACAACGTGATCCGACGGGTGGATACCTCGGGTACCATTAAGACGCTCGCCGGAAACGGCAACGAAGGATACGGAGGTGACGGCCTGTGGGCCTACAAGGGGCAGCTTGCGCTGCCGTATGGACTGGCCACATTGCCATCGGGCGATGTCGCGATTGCCGATACCTTCAACGGCCGGATTCGTGAGGTGCAGCAAAACTTCGGCGCAACCGCCGGCACTAACATACCCGTCGCCATTGGCAACGAGGCCACGGTGACCTTCAGTAAGGTTCAGGCCACGGGCGAGGTGACGGTCAATGTCCGCGACGCGATGGAACCGGCGGTCGTCGGCGATCTGCAGATGGGCAGCGAGTACGTCGACATCAATACCAGCGCGACGTTTATCGGAAAAATTCTGGTCAAGCTGCCGTACGACGACCTCGATCCGTCCGATCCGCCGGACGAACTCGCTTCATGGGACCTCGCTCAGAAGGTACTCCATTACACGAACCGCGGCTGGCAGGATGCCACCAAGGAGGTATTGCCGGATACCAACGAAATCGTGGCAGAGGTCACGTCGCTTTCGCCGTTCGTGGTGGTTACCGCGTGGCCGGGATTTGATCCCGCGATTTTCCGTCGCGGCGACGCCAACAGCGATGGTGAAGATGACGTGTCCGACGCCGTTCGGATTCTGATTTACCTCTTCGTCGTGCCTTCGGCACCCATTTCGTGCGCCAAGGCAGCCGACGTCAACGATGATGGCCGCGTCAGCGTGACCGATGCCATTACCTTACTTCTCTGGATGTTTGGTCGGGGCGGCACTCCGCCGTACCCGGGACCGTTCGACGTCGGCGTCGATATGACTCGCGATGCGCTCGATTGCGTGTCGTATCCGTAGCACCGCCACGGCGGTCGTCGTTGTTCTTTGCGCCAACCGGTAACGGTTGCCGTAGCGCTCGCCGGGCCCATTGCCAGGCGAGCATTTTTTTGTTAGACTATGAATCACTTCGAGTGCGCGTGTGCCCTCTTTATATCCCCCCAAGTTTTTACCGCCATTGTGCCGCCATCGTCTAACGGTTAGGACGCCAGGTTCTCAACCTGGTAATCGGGGTTCGATTCCCCGTGGCGGTAAAAATTTGGGAGGAGGAGCGGCGGAAACTTTGGTCATTCGACCGGCAAGGATTCGACCGCTGCGGTCGCCCCGTCGAATGACGGAGCAAATCCCCCTGGGCGGCGCCAAAGTGCGCGGAAGAAGATGTTGAATGGGGAAGACTGGTGAAAGAAGTGGGAGGCCTCACTGCCGGCGGGCTGCCGGTGGTTTTTTTGGGTTGCCTTCACACCGGTGAGTTGATACAGTGGGATTACATTGATCGGATAATCGCATTCTATGGCACCCTTTGTCATTGCGCTGTATGTCGTCGTTCTCGTCTTGATGCTATTGGTGCTGCTGTCTGCGGTCGTCTTTCTCACCCCGTTCGTGCTGCCGATGTTTGGCCGCGGTGCGCCGTACGTTCCTTCGGGGCGCAGGACAACGGAACGGATGCTGGATCTGGGCGAACTGAAACCCGGTGAGCGAATGGTGGATTTAGGGTCGGGTGATGGCCGGATCGTGATTGCCGCCGCGCAGCGCGGCGCGCAGGCGCACGGGGTCGAGATCAACCCGTGGCTGATATGTTTTTCCCGTATGCGTGCGCGCTGGACCGGCGTGGGAACGCGCGCGTCGTTTCGCTGCGGCAGCCTGTGGGCCGAGCCGCTGGGCGCGTACGATGTGGTGACCGTTTACGGGCTGGGGCCGATCATGGGCAAGCTCGAACGGAAGCTCGAGGCGGAATTGAAACCCGGTGCACGGGTGGTCTCGCATGCCTTTCATTTTCCGCATTGGCTGCCGGTGAAAGAAAATGACGGGGTGTTTCTTTACGTAATGAAAAACGGCCGACCATGACGCTGCGTTCCTATTTTCGTCAACTGCGCGACTTCGACTGGCTCATGGTTGCCGCCATGCTGCTGCTCAGTGCGTTCAGTTTGGCCGCGCTCTACGGCATCGCGAGCGGCAAGGAGCCGCCCGACTATTTGAATTTGTTCAAGCAGCTTTTTTTTATTTTTGTCGGCCTGCTGGTCATGGTGGTGGTGGCATCCATCAGCGTGCAGCGGATAAGCCAGAGCGCGCTGGTCGGGTATGTGCTGGGAGTTGTCCTGCTGGTGGCCGTTCTGATCTTCGGACGGACCCTGAGCGGGACGACCGGGTGGTTTACCGTTTTTGGAGCAAGCTTTCAGCCGGTCGAGCTTGGTAAACTCGCGCTGATCGTCATGCTCGCGCGGGTTTTCAGCGAACCGAGTGCGCCGGGTGCTTTACGGCTGAGGACGTTGGCGGTCAGCGGCGCACTGACGGGGATGTACTTTATCTTGACGGTGCTGCAGCCGGATCTCGGGTCGGCCTTGCTGCTGCTGCTGTGCTGGGCCGGTATGGCGGTCGTTGCCGGCATGAGCCGCCGTCAGGCCGGAATAATACTCGTGGCGGTTATTCTGGGAGCAGCCCTCGCGTGGACCACCCTGCTGCAAAATTACCAGCGCGATCGCATCATGAGTTTCCTCAACCCGTCCGCGGATCCGTATTTCCGCGGCTACCAGGTGCAGCAGTCCATTATTGCCGTCGGATCGGGGCAGCTGTTCGGGCGGGGATTGGGGTTGGGCTCACAGTCGCAGTTGAAATTCATTCCCGCCGCGCAAACGGATTTCATTTTCGCCGTCATTGCCGAGGAGCTGGGGTTTTTCGGCGCCATGCTGGTGATGACTGCATATGCGGTGCTGTTTGTGCGCCTGGCCGCGATTATCCGGCGCGCAAGTACAGCGTTCGGAGGCTACCTGGTGACCGGTATCTCCGTCGTCATGTTTTCCCAGGTGACCATCAATATCGGTATGAATCTTGGGGTGCTTCCGGTGACCGGCATCGGTCTGCCGCTCCTGAGTTACGGGGGAAGTTATTTGGTGACAACCTTTGCCCTCCTGGGATTGGCGCAGGGCGTGGCGATCGCGAGCGTTAAGTACCGCACCTGAAGAGGAGGGTAAATTTCGCTCAATCGTCGCACGAATACGGCAGAGCAAGAGGTATCCGACGGCCATTTGACGTCCGGTAACTTTTTTGATACGGTGCTAACAAGATTACGGGCTATGACGACCCCATCGACCGGATTGTTTGCGAATGGGTTTGAGCACCTGCGTGTCATATCGAGTTGCCCGATCTGCAACGCGCGGTACCACACGGCGGAACTGAGGATCCTCGAGGAGCGCAATGATGCGCAATTGGTGTTCCTCCGCTGCCGACGGTGCCAGTCTTCGGTGCTCGCCGTCGTGTTATCTAACCAGCTCGGCGTGAGTTCGGTTGGGTTAGTGACGGACCTTTCGGGGGACGACGTGTTGAAATTCCGGCGTCATCCGGTGGTCAGCGGCGACGATGTCCTGAGTGTCCATGAGGCCCTGCAGCAGATCGATTTTCTGCAGCGGATGGTTGAAGGACCGCGGTGAGATCGTGGCGCAGCGGACCGCGGATCGCAAGGGTTCCGTCAAATCGCTCGGTCTGTACCGGAAGCATTTTTTTTAACCACCAAGAACGCTATGACGAACGCACAAATCAAGGCGAAAATTCGCACCGGCATCGGTTCGGCGAAAGTCGATCAGCTGCGGCAAGACGGTCAGTTACCGGCGGTTTTGTACGGCCATCGGGTGGCCAGCCGGAATATCGTAATTCCGCACAACGATTTCATAAAAGTATACCGGCAGGCGGGTGCCAGCACGCTGGTGGACATCGTGATTGACGGCGGTGCGGCGGTCCCCGCGCTCATCCAGGAGGTGCAGGTTGATCCGGTCAGCCAGGCGGTTATCCACGTGGATTTCCACCAGGTGAACCTGCGCGAACGGATCACTGCCCGCATTAATTTGCATTTCGTGGGCGTATCGCCGGCCGTTAAGGAAGCCGGCGGCGTGCTGATGACCAACCTGACGGATCTGGAAGTCAGCAGCCTTCCGCAAGACCTGGTGCACGAGATTACCGTGGACATCTCGAAACTCAAAACGTTCAGTGACTATATTCACGTATCCGACTTGAAACTGCCGAACGGTATCCAACCGACCGCGAAAACGACCACGGTCGTGGCGCACGTCATACCGCCGAGAAGTGAAGAGGAATTGGCGGCGCTTCAGCAGCAGCCCGCGGCGACCGCCGCGGCGGCGGATGTACCGGTGGCCGGTAAGGAGGAGAAAGAACATGCGGAGGGGACCGGAGCGACCGCGGAAGGTGCTACCCCGCCCGCTCCAGGAAAGAAAACTGAATAACCGGTTTGTCATTCGGCCGCGGCATCACGCCGCGGCCGTTGGTTGTTGCGCCGGCAAGGACGGCCAGGTGTTGCCGCTCTGCCTCGCCGCGGCATTTGCCGGCGGGTTGTTTTTAATTTTGGCCGGCGCGATCTCGCTTGGCTTGTTACTGTGCAGTCCAAGGGTGCGGCGGGCGGCAGTGGTTTCTGCGGACGGTGCCGGGCAAACCGATGCAATCACACCGCGAGCGTCGGCATCGTTGCCCGCGCTGGTTTTTGGCGTCGCCACGGTTGGCGTGATGGTGGAAAATCATATCGATGCGCGGCCGCAATTCGGCCTGGATTCCGCCGTGATGGTGTATGAAGCGCCGGCCGAAGGCGGCATCAGCCGGTACCTGGCGATATTTCCCTCCAACCGTTTGCCCGAGAAAATCGGCCCGGTGCGCTCCGTGCGTCCGTATTATATTGATTGGGCCGAGGAATGGGATGCGACGTTGTTTCACAGCGGCGGCAGTCCGGATGCGCTGGCGGAATTAAAACGCGATCATCTGCCGAATTTGGATGAGATTTCCTACAACGGCCGGTACTACTGGCGCGATGACGCACGGGTGCGGCCGCATAATCTGTTCACGTCCGGCGCATTGATTACGCAGGCGTTAACTGATTATCACTTGCCGACGACGTCCGATGTAGTCTTGTGGCCATCCGTGGCAGAGTCACCGGTTTCCGAACGACCCGCGGATTATCCGGTGGTACGCATCGCAACGCTGGATTCGGATTACTGCGTCGGATACCGGTATGAACAGGCGGATAACCGGTACGAACGGTGGCTGGGGGGAGAGCGGCATCGTACGGCGGACGGCACGCAGCTGTATGCGAAGACCGTGGTGGTGCAGGGGATTACCGGGCAGGTGCTCGACCGCGAGGGTCGCCTGAAACTGGATACGGATTCGAGCGGTCCGGCGGTCGTTTTTACTGACGGAAAAACCCTGCCCGGTCACTGGGAACGAACGAATTTGAGGACTGTGTTCAGCGATGAGAGCGGTGATCGAATCGCGGTTCCTGCGGGACCGGTGTGGATCACCGTCACGCTGGATTTTGACGCGGTGCAAATATTCTCCCCGACGACGACCGTGACGGTTTCAGAGGCGTTTGGTTGTGCATGACCGGGCACGGGTATTGTGTCAGTACAATTGTACAGGGTATTGTACTTGAAGAAGAAAACGATTCTTTTGGTTTTACTGCTGCAGCTGAGTTATTGCGACGCCGTTGACGACCGTGGTTTGAAGCGTTGCGGTTGGCAGGGACTCGCGCGCCAGCGCCGTAAAAGCAGCGATCTGGTTCTCTTCCATTTCGCAGATTATTAGGTGAGGCTGATTTTTTCGCTTTCTCATTTGTTGCAGAAACCGCCGGTACACGGCTAACCCGTCAGGACCGCCCGCGATGGCCGCGGCCGGCTCATACCGCAGCGTCCGGTATGCCTTGCGCATTTGCACGGTCGTACCATACGGAAGATTTGCCAGTACGATATCCAGCCGAATTTTTTTGAGTGGGAAGAGTAAGTCTCCGTGACGGAAACGTACGGAAACACGGTGTTGGCGGGCGTTGTGCTTGGCAATGTTTATGGCCCGCCGGGAGCGATCCGTCGCCCAAACGGCGGCGTGCGGGCGCTGTTTGGCAATGGTGATGGCGATGTTGCCGCTGCCGGTGCCGAGATCGGCAACGACGACGGGTTGGTCTGACGGAATACGGCCAAGCGCCATCTCAACCAAGGATTCGGTTTCCGGCCGCGGGATCAGGACACTGGGAGTTACGCGGAAGGGCAAGCCGTAGAATTCTTTGTACCCGCGCAGGTAGGCGACGGGCTCGCCGGCAGCGCGGCGAGAAACGAGCGCGCGAAAACGGCGGGATTGGTACGGCGTGAGTAGCTGCTCGGGGTGTGCCGCCAGGTACTCGCGGGATTTTTTTAGCGCGTAAGCCAGTAGCACCTCGGCGTCCAAAAACGGCGTCGTCAGGTGACGACGCGCAAATTGCCGGGCCGCAAAACGCAGTGCGTCATCAATGCGCATGGCTCTGGAGTTCGGCCTCGGCGTTCTGCAGCGCGGCAACGATGGCGCCGATGTCGCCGTCCATAATCGTTTTAAGATTGTGCCAGCTTTGCTTGATGCGGTGATCGGTGATGCGGTCCTGGGGGAAGTTGTAGGTGCGGATCTTTTCCGCGCGGTCGCCGTTGCCGATCTGCGCCCGGCGTTGATCGCCGCGCACCCGCTGCTGTTCATCCTGCATGTGCTGGAAGAGCCGCGCGCGCAGCACCCCCATGGCTTTGATCTTATTCTGGCGCTGAGAGCGTTCGTCCTGGCATTGCACGACCAGGCCGGTCGGCAGGTGCGTGATGCGGACGGCCGAGTCGGTCGTGTTGACGGATTGGCCGCCGTGACCGCCGGCGCGGTAGACGTCGATTTTGATCTCCTCCGGTTTAATGTCAACTTCCACTTCCTCGGCTTCCGGCAGGACGGCGACGGTGATGGTGCTCGTGTGCACGCGGCCGGATTTTTCCGTCTCGGGAATGCGCTGGACGCGGTGGGTGCCGCTCTCGTATTTGAGATCGCCGTACGCGCCGCGCCCCGAGATCTTGAACACCACTTCTTTGTAGCCGCCGAGTTCGGTGCGGTTCGTATCGATCAGGCTGACGTCAAACCCGCGCCGCTCGGCATAGCGGCTGTAGAGGCGGAAGAGTTCGGCCGCAAACAGTGCCGACTCATCGCCGCCGGTACCGGCGCGGATTTCCATGATCAAGTTGCGGTTAGCCAGCGAGTCGGACTCGCGGCGCAACTGCGCGAGGTCGTTTTCGAGCGCCGTCTGGCGCTGCAAAAGATCCGCCAGTTCCGCCTGGGCCACCGCCAAAAGATCGGCGTCGGTTTCCTGCGCCAGCGCGGTGTTGGACTCTTCGACGGCGCGTTCCACGCGCTCGAGCTCGGCGATCTTTTCTGCCATCGGCCGGAGTTTCCCGAGTTCCTGGCCGAGCGTTTTCAACCGGTCCGGATTTTGGGCAACGGAAAACCCCTGCAGCTCGCGCTCAAGCTCTTGAAACCGCTGAAGGATATTTTTATTCTGCGCCTGCATAGTTCATCGGGTGAGAAACTCGCCGTTTTGATGTCTTAAGGATACCAAAAACCTCTGTTCTTGACGACCAGAGGTTTTCCGAGATCATGATGGCATTGCGATGCCGGCGTTGCCTCAGTATGTTAGCCGTCTATTTGGCTGAGGCCGGCGGCGCCTTGGACAGCCCTTCCTCGCGTTCGAGCTTGGGTTTTTTTGATGCCTTCCGCAGTTCGGCTTTGACCCGCTTGGCTTTTTTGCCCTTGCGGATCCCTGCCGCGGCGGCCTGCTTGCTCACGCGCGCTTCGAACTGTTCGACGCGTCGGGCGGTATCCATCAGTTTCTGCTTACCGGTGTAGAACGGGTGGCAGTGCGAGCAGATTTCCACGTGAATTTCCGGTTTGGTCGCGCCAACCGTAAACGCATGCCCGCAGGCACAGGTAAACTTGGCGTCCGGATACCATTTCGGATGAATAGTGGGTTTCATAAGATGATGTTATTTGCGTATGCATCAGCCTACCATAAATGGAAAACCTTTTCAAGGCCGATCGGCAGGCAAGGTTTTCACCTCAAAGAAGCGCGGTCCTTGCCTTGACATTCCCGGAAATGTTGGGTAGTATAGCCGTAAAGGCTTAGATTACCGCCTTTTTTCGTTTACACTAATTCATACGATCAACGTGCCGTCGGTGAGATTCCGGTCGGGCGTTGGTACATCACATACTGCTAGACGACCGGCGGAGCCTGTCCGCCCCAGGCGGATTCCACCGGTACGCAGTAGAGGGGTCCGGGTTATCCCGGGCCAGAAAGGAACACCGTATGCCGCAACTGCCGTCGCTTTTGGATTTGTTTAAGTCCGGGGTACACTTCGGCCATCAGCTGTCGAAGCGCTATCCGAAGATGCAGCCCTACATTTTCGGGGTCAAGAATGGCATCCACATCATTAACCTCGAGCTGACGCTGCAAAAGTTGTCGGAAGCGCTCGGGTATATCGAACAGACCGTTGCCGATGGCGGAACGGTTCTTTTTGTGGGTACGAAGGAGCAGGCCAAGCCGATCGTATCCAAGTATGCGGCTGCCGTCGGCATGCCGTACGTGACGGAACGGTGGCTCGGCGGAACCTTTACGAATTTCGGCGAAGTTTCCCGCGTGGTTCACCGTTTCCAGGATCTCAAGCGCAAGCGCGAGACCGGCGAACTGGAAAAGTACACCAAGAAAGAGCGGCTGGATTTTGACCGCGAGATCGAACGGCTTGAGCGGTTCGTCGGCGGCATCGAGCACATGAAAAAAATCCCGGAGGCACTCTTTGTGGTGGATGTGAAGTACGAAGAGATCGCGATCGCGGAAGCCGACCGCAAGGGCGTCAACGTCGTCGCGATTTGCGATACCAATGTGAACCCCACCAAGGTGAAGTACATCATTCCGGGAAATGACGACGCGATCAAATCCATCGATCTGATTACCCGGCTGGCGTCCGAAGCGGTCAGTAGCGGGCTCAAGCGCCGCGAGGCAACCGGGGTGTCGGCGGTCGGTGCGAAGGTGAAAGCCGCCGCGCCGGCGAATGATGCGGCAAAAGTTTCAGCGGTGTAACGTCGTGTCTCCGGCAAAAAAATCGTAATTCCTAAAAACTATGGGCATTGACACCAAACAAATCGTAGCATTGCGGCAGCGCACCGGCGTTGGCTTGAGCGATTGTCAGAAAGCGCTTGAGCAGAGCAACGGCGATATGGAAAAGGCGATCGAGATCCTTCGGAAGATGGGGGCGTTAAAAGCGGCCAAGAAAGACGCCGAGCGCACCGCCTCGCAGGGCGTGGTGGAGGCGTACCTGCATGCCGGCAGTAAAGTCGGCGCGTTGGTGGTGGTGAATTGCGAGACTGATTTCGTCGAACGCACGGAGGGTTTCCGGCAGTTTGCCCATGATTTGGCGATGCATGTGGCCGCGGCGAATCCGCAGTACCTCAAGCCCGAGGATATTCCGGCGGAAATCCTTGACAAGGAGAAGCAAATTTACCGGGCACAAGTGCCCGCCGGCAAGCCGGCCCAGGTGGTCGAGAAAATCCTTGAGGGCAAATTGCAGCAATTCTACCGGGAAAACTGTTTGCTCCAGCAGATGTTCATTAAGGATGACCACCGGACGGTCCAGCAGATGGTTGAGGAGCAGGTGCAAAAGACCGGAGAAAAGATCGTGATCCAGCGGTTTGTCCGGTTTCAGGTTTAATGGAGGCGAATTATTCTGCGTATGCGTCAGCTCTCAAAACTTTGGTGGCTGGTCGTCGCGTTGCTGATCGGCGTGAGCATGGCCGCGTGCAGCAGCCAGCGCGTCCCGCCGGCCGCCCAACCGCGGGTCACCGCCAGTCCGGTGGTGGCCGAAACCGGTACGGTCATCGATCTGGCGGATCGCAGCGGCGATCTGGTCGTGGCCAAACCCGGCGATGTGCTGTCCGTACCGCTGATCGGAACCCCCGGCTATCAGTGGTCATTCCGTTCGCCGATCAACGGCGGAATTTTAACCATGAAACGTCACGTGGTGACGGAGAATGATGCGCGGCTAAAAAAGGGAGAGGTGCTTTCGGAATGGGTATTCAAAATTGAAAAGGCAACGACGTTCACCCTCCAGCTTGACTACGAAGGATCAAATACCCGGCGGCAGCCGGCCAAAACCTTCCGCGTCGAAGTGGTCGCCGACCGGACGCTCGAACAACTTCCCGCGGTTATCCTTGACGAGCCGGAACCGAATGCGGTCGCGCAAGGCAAGGTATCGATCTATGGGTACGCCCGCGCCACAGTGCCGTCGCTGACCTATCGGGTTTTGGACGGAGAGGGAAAGAGCGTGGCGCAAGGTAAGCTGGCAATCAGCGAACCGCGGAAAGATTTTTCCGTGTTCGAGTCGCAGGTAACGTTTGTAAAGCCGAATACGCCGGCGGGCAAGTTGGCGGTGTACTCGGGTGCAGAAACGACCTCCGCTCAGGAAGTGCCACTCGTGTTCAATCCGCAGCTGACTACGGTGGAAGTCTATTTCATGAACAGCAAGCTCGCCGCACCGGAGACCTGTAAGGAAGTTTTCCCGGTCAAGCGCTATATCCCGAAAACCGAAGCGATCGGAACGGCGGCGCTCAATCAGCTGATTGCCGGGCCGACGGCAGCGGAGCGAAGCGCCGGTTATACTTCGAGCATTCCTACCGGCGTGAAGCTCAACTCGCTGATCATCCGTGACGGCGTTGCCACGGCGGATTTTTCACCCGCGCTGGACCGCAACGTCGGCGGCAGCTGCCGGGTCGCGGCGATCGCAGCGGAAATTATGCAGACGCTCAAGCAATTTCCGACCGTGAAAGAGGTCATCATCGCAATCAACGGCAGAACGGAAGATATTCTGCAACCGTAGAACCTTTGGTGGAGGAGGGAAGCATGCTCTTTCTGCACACGACCTGGGGGTGGTGGATTTCGGGCTATGCGGTGATCGGCCTGGTCGTCGCGAACACGCTGCGTCTGGGCAGCCGTCACCTCGACGCACGCACGCCGTTAGACATCCCTGCGTGGGTGAAAACGTTCTTCCCGCTGCATGTCAACTTCCGCTACTCCGGCGACCCGGACACCTATGGGACGGTGTTCTGGAACCGCAGCGCGCTGCGAACACTGCTCGGGATCGCCGTCGTGACGGCGGTATGGCCGCTGCGGATGTCAGGCTCGCTGTTCGGGTGGCTGATCATCTGCTTGTCGGATGGATGCGCCGCCGCGTGCGGTTGCGGAGACCGGACGGTCCAGTCGCGGTTTCCGTAGACATTTTTCGTTCCGTAAGGGGTGGTCCACCCCTTTTTTGTTATGGGCGAACATTTTTGGTATACTGTGACTAACCCTTTTGGGTTAACCATAAGGAAATTTTTTAGCTACGTATGCCCGTACGCCTTGGCATTAATGGGTTCGGAAGGATCGGCCGTGCCGCTTTCCGGATCGCCCGCAGCCGGAAAAATATTGAGGTCGTTGCGATCAACGATATCACGGAGCCCTCCATACTCGCGCATCTACTGCAGTACGACACGGTGTATCGGACCTTCGATGCGACGGTGAAAGCGAGCCGCGATGCGATTACCGTTGACGGCGAAAAATACCCGGTGAGCGCCATCAAAGAACCCGAGCAGCTGCCGTGGGGTGCGCTGAAAGTCGATGTGGTGCTGGAGTGCACCGGACGTTTTACGAAGTCCACGGAAGCCGCGCGCCATCTGAAAGCCGGCGCCAAACGCGTCATCATTTCAGCGCCGGCCAAAGACGAGGAGACGCAGACGCTGGTGCTCGGTACGAACGTGACGGTGAAAGCCGTGCGCGACAGGAAAGTCGCTGACGTAATTTCCAATGCCTCCTGCACGACCAATTGCATTGCGCCGGTGATCGAAGTGCTGCAGGACGCATTCGGCATTTCCAAAGCAATGATGACCACGGTGCATTCGTATACGGCCGATCAGGTATTGGTTGACGGACCGCACCGCGATCTGCGGCGGGCGCGCGCGGCGGCAGCAAATATCGTGCCGACTTCGACCGGGGCGGCCCAGGCCACGGCTAAAGTGGTCCCGCCCCTCAAAGGTTTGTTTGACGGCATTTCCATTCGCGTGCCCACCCTGTGCGTTTCGCTCTCCGATATTACCGCCGTTTTGAAAAAGAAAGTGACGGTGGAGGTTGTGAACGACGCGCTGCGCAAAGCCAGCCGCGAACCGCGGTTTAAGGGGATTTTGCAGGTATGCGAGGATCCGTTGGTTTCTTCGGATTTCATCGGTAATCCGTACTCGGCGATCGTGGATCCTGAATACACCCGGGTAGTGGGCGGCGATCTGGTAAAAGTTTTGGCCTGGTACGACAACGAGTGGGGATATGCGCATCGTTTAGTCGAACTGGCAGAAGCAGTGGGCGCTGCGTAGGCCAAGGGTGAAGATATGCGGCTGAAAAGTGTTCGCCAAATTCGCGGACTGCGCGGAAAACGGGTGTTGCTGCGGGTCGATTTCAACGTTCCGATCGGCAGCGGCGGGACCATTGACGCCGAAGGCGACGAACGGATCTCCCGGGCGCTGCCGACCATTCAATACCTGCAAAAAAATCGGGCGGTTGTGGTATTAGCCACCCATTTGGGGCGGCCGGACGGTAAGGCGGTTGCGGCGTACCGCCTGCAGCCCGTGGCAAATTATTTGGCAAAACTCCTCGGCGGTCCGGTTACGCAGCTTGGTACGGTGCGGGAGAAGAAAACGGCGGCAGCTATCGGATGCGCCAAGCCCGGTGCCGTGCTGATGCTGGAAAACTTACGTTTCGACCCCGGCGAAGAAGAGAACGATCTGACTTTGGCGAAGGCGCTTGCCGGGACGGCTGATTATTATGTTGATGATGCGTTCGGCAATGCCCATCGCGTGCACGCGTCAATGGTGGGGGTGACGAAGTACTGCAAGAGCTATGCGGGGTTGCTGATGTCCGAAGAGGTGCGCGTGCTGTCCGAGCTTCTGCAGCGTCCGCGCCGCCCGTACTCTGCCATCATCGGCGGCGTCAAGCTTTCGACCAAATTGGCGGTCATTGAAACTTTCTTGCATCGTGCGGATCACTTGCTGCTGGGCGGTAATCTCGCCAACACCGTACTCAAAGCGCAAGGGGTTGCCGTCGGACGTTCTCCGGTCGAGAAAACAATTTTACCGAAACTGCGCAAGCTCAAGTCAACGAGCGTCAAACTCCATCTGCCGGTGGACGTGGTCACGGCCATTTCAAAAAATCCGGGTGCAGCAGCGACCACCAAGGCGGTGGCCGGCGTGACGTCCAATGAGTTTATTCTTGATATCGGGCCGGATACGCTCCGGCTGTTTGACAGCATCATGCGCGAGGCGAAAACGATCGTGTGGAACGGGCCAATGGGGATGTTCGAGCAGCCGGCGTATGCGGCCGGTACGGTCGGCATTATCCATGCGCTCGCGCACACCAGCGCACGCGTTATCGTCGGCGGCGGGGAAACCGTCACTGCCCTGCGCCAGTACCTGCCAAAACCGGTTAGCGAATACCCGCACCTGTACCTTTCCACCGGCGGCGGCGCGATGCTGCAGTTTTTGGAGAAAGGAACGCTGCCGGCGCTCGAACCGTTACGGGTGCGATAAGCGAAAAGTTTTAATTCATAATTTTAATGTTTATGGGACAAGATTCCCAAATCGTCAAAATCGAACCGCCGCAGTGGATGATGGGGGTCGCGACCGTCGTCGCGCTATTTTTGCTGGCATTTCTCGTCGCGCTGACCCGCAATGCGTGGAAAGCGAATACCTATATCGGGCGGACGAACGAGGCGCCGCATGTGATCACCATTTCCGGCGACGGAAAAGTGACGGCGATCCCGGATATCGCGGTCGTGTCGCTGGGCACGCAGACCGAGAAAAAAAACGTGGCCGACGCCCAGGCAGAGAATACGCGCAGCATGAACGCGCTGCGCGATCGCATCAAGTCGCTGCAGATCGCCGCGGAAGATATCACGACGTCGCAGTACAGTGTTTACCCGCAGTACGATTGGAATACCGGTAAGCAGACGCTGCGCGGCTATCAGGTGGTCAGCCAAGTGACGGTAAAAATCCGCGATTTCGACAAGATCTCGCCCGTGCTGGCTTTGGTGGGCGAGTTGAACCTTAACCAGGTCGGCGGGCTGAGCTTCACCATCGATGATCCGGAGACGTATCGTCAGCAGGCGCGGCTCAAAGCGCTCGCCCAGGCGAAAGCGAAGGCTGAGGCACTGGCACAAGCGGCCGGCGTGGCATTGGGGAGGATCGTATCGTTTGCCGAGAGCGGCAGCGGAAACGTTCCCCAACCATACTACGCCCGCGATGCTTACGGCATGGGTGGCGGTGCGACCGCCGTACCCGCACCGGTAGTCGAACCGGGAAGTCAGGATATCACCGTTTCCGTGACCGTTGGCTACGAATTGCAGTAATTCCGCTATGGCAGACGCAACCATTCAAAAGATCGTCGGCCGTGAAATTTTGGATTCCCGCGGCAATCCGACGGTTTCTGTAACCGTCGTGCTCAGCGACGGGACGGCGGCGACCGCGGCGGTGCCTTCCGGCGCCTCAACCGGCGTGCACGAAGCGCATGAGTTGCGCGACGGAGATGCCAAGCGCTACGGCGGCAGCGGCGTGCTGCGTGCGGTCGCTAACGTCAACGGTCCGATCGCGACCGCGCTGCGGGGTACTGCGGTTCGTGATGTTAAGGTCATTGACCAGCGGTTGGTTACATTGGATGGAACCCCGAATAAATCGAAACTCGGCGCGAACGCGATTCTGGGCGTATCGATGGCCGTGGTGCGGGCCGCCGCCGCCAGTGCCCGCCAACCGCTCTACCGATTTTTGCGGTCGGTCTATTTTCCCGGTGTGTCGGGCTGGCGGTTGCCTACCCCGATGTGCAATATCATGAACGGTGGGGCGCACGCGAATTGGAGCATCGACGTGCAGGAGTTCATGGTTTTACCGCAGCAGCAAAAAGTCAATGAACGCATCCGGTGCGGAGCCGAAATTTTCCACGTGTTGGGGAAATTGCTCAAGAAAAAACGCCTGCCGACCACCGTGGGTGACGAGGGCGGTTTTGCGCCGCGGCTGTCGGGCAACGAAGCGGCATTGAAACTGGTTTGCGCCGCAGTCGGACAAGCCGGGTACCGGCTGGGGACCGACGTGCGCCTGGGGCTGGATGTCGCGGCGTCGGGTCTCTACCAGAAAGGAAAGTACCGGTTTAAAACGGACGGCAAAACGTACCGGGCGGAGCAGCTGGTCGAGCTTTACCGGCGCTGGACGCAGCGCTACCCGCTGGCGACCATTGAGGACGGTATGGCGGAAGATGATTGGGAGGGGTGGAAGGTGCTGACGACCGAGCTCAAGAAGTCGACGACCTTGATCGGTGACGATTTGTTCGTCACCAACACCGAGCGTTTGCAGCAGGGGATCCAACGCGAGGTTGCCAACGCCATCCTGATCAAGCCCAATCAGGTCGGGACCGTGTCGGAGACGGCGGCGGCGATAAATTTGGCGCGCCAGCACCGTTACCAGATCGCCGTGTCGCACCGTTCCGGTGAAACCTGCGATGATTTCATCACTGATCTGGCCGTCGCGGCCAACGCCGAGTATCTCAAGGCGGGGTCGTTTTCTCGCGGTGAACGTATGGCGAAGTGGAACCGGCTGATGGAAATTGCCGCGGAAGTCGAGGGAACATCATGACATCGGATATGACCAAGGCCAAGGATCAGACCCGCCGGACACCGGGCAGCCCGGTCGTGCTGGTTATTTTGGATGGCTGGGGCATTGCGCCATCCAGCCGCGGGAACGCGGTGACGCTGACCAAGACACCGGTAATTTCTGCGCTCTGGCAGAATTTCCCGCACACCGAATTGCTGGCGTCCGGCACAGCGGTCGGACTGCCGCACGGGCAACCGGGAAATTCCGAGGCCGGCCATCTGAACCTGGGGGCCGGCCGGGTTGTGCTGCAGGATGCCGTCAAAATCAGCCGCGCCATTACCACCGGTGCGTTTTTCAAAAATGCGGCGTTCGCGCAGGCGATTACCCACGTCCGTCGGCGCCATTCCGCCCTGCATCTGATGGGGCTCTTGACCGATGAAGCGAGCGGTCACGCGTTCCCGGATCATTTGCATGCGCTCCTCGCATTGACGCGCCGCCGTCACGTGAAGCAAGTTTACCTGCACCTCTTCACTGATGGACGCGATTCGCCGCCTCATAGCGGTCTGAAGTACCTCAACGCGCTGATGCGGGTGCTGAAAGGCGAGCTGATCGCGACGGTGACCGGTCGATTCTACGCGATGGACCGCAAAAAGGATTGGGTGAAGACGCTTTTGACCTACGATGCGATTACCAGCGGCACGGGACTGACTGCCGTCAGTCCGCAGGCGGCGATCACCGAAGCGTACAATCGCAACCAAACCGACGAGTACATTCCGCCGTGCGTGGTGCGCCGCCGTGGTCGGCCGATCGCCACCGTCAACGACGGTGATGCGGTGATTTTTTTCAATTTGCGGTCGGACCGGGCGCGGCAGTTGAGCAAACCCTTTGTCCAGACCAATTTCGAGAAAATGAATCCGGGCAGTTTCCGACGGCGCAAGATACTCCATGATGTGCAGTTCGTGGCGATGACCGATTTCGGTCCGGATCTGGGAAATATCACGACGGCGTTTCCCAGCGAGGATGTCCAGCAGAGTTTACCGCGCGTCCTGCGAGGGTTGCGCCAACTGTACATCGGCGAGTCGGAGAAGTATGCGCACGTTACGTATTTTTTCAACGGTGGGTTTGCCGATCCGGTCGGCGGTGAAGAACGCCTGAAGATTGACTCACCGGATGTTCCCAATTACGCCGATACACCGGCGATGTCCGCCGTCGAGGTGACCAACCAAGTGGTCTGGGCGGTTCCGCGCTACGATTTCATTACCGTCAATTTTGCCAACCCCGATATGCTCGGCCATACCGGTGACATCAATGCGAGCATGAAAGCCATAGCATGTGTAGACCACTGCGTCGGTCGGATTTGGAACACCTTGCGAAAGCGTCTTGGGACCATGGTGGTGACCGCCGACCACGGGAATGTCGAAGAAATGCTGAACTTGAAGACCGGCGAAATCGATACCGAGCACAGCATCAACCCGGTGCCGTTCATACTGGCGTCCTCCCGACATTATCGTCTGCGCACCGGACGCAGTTCATTGGCGTCGGTGGCGCCGACCATTTGTCAGCTTTTTCAAATTCCCGCGCCGGCCGTCATGACCGGCGAGAGCCTGATCGCCGGAGTAAAAGGCAAGGAGAAAGCGGTGCGGTAAGCAGCTGCACGCTCGTACTCCTTGCTCCCGTCCATACCTATGCCTCGCCCGAAACCCGTCACCCTGGTCATTCTCGACGGTTGGGGAATTGCGCCGGCGTCGCCGACCAATGCCATCGCGCAAGCCCATACGCCGTTTTTTACCCGGTTGATCGCCGATTACCCGGTGCTGACCCTGCAGGCTTCCGGCGAGGCCGTCGGTTTGGTCTGGGGCGAAATGGGAAACTCCGAGGTCGGCCACCTGTGCATGGGATCCGGACGCATCGTCTACCAGAGCTTGCCCAAGATTAACCGTGCGATCAGCGATGGAACGTTTGTGCAGACTCCGGCGTTGCTGGAAGCCTTTGCGCACATCAAAAAAACCCCGGGGGCAAAGCTTCACCTGATCGGGTTAGTTTCCACCGGCGGCGTCCATAGCCACCAGGAGCACCTCAACGCGCTGCTGGACTGGTGCGAGTCGCAGGGCGTCCAGCCGTACGTGCACACGATTTTGGACGGACGCGATACCGCGCGGGACGACGGACTGGGGTTTGTGGATCAGCTGGCCCTGCGGCTCAAGGACTGCGGGGGAAAGATTGCGACGATTTCCGGCCGGTACTACGCGATGGACCGCGATAACCACTGGGAACGGATCGAGTACGCGTACCGGGCGATCGCGGAAGGGAAAGGGGAAACCGCGACCGACCCGATCGCGGCGGTGAAGAATTCGTATGCGCGCGGGGTGTTCGATGAGGAATGCGTCCCGGTGGTGTTGACGGAGCAGGGTAAGGCCATCGGCACCATTCAGGAACATGATGCGGTAATTTTCTTCAATTTCCGGGCGGACCGCGCCCGCCAGCTGACGGCAAGTTTCGTACTGCCCGGGTTTGCGAAGTTTGAACGGACGTACCTGCGCGATCTCTATTTTGTCACCATGACCGAATATGACAAGGATTTACCGGTGGCCGTCGCCTTTCCGCCCGAGTATGTCAAAGAGCCGGTCGCAAAAGTGATCGCCGAAGCCGGGCTGAAGCAGCTCCACATTGCCGAAACGGAAAAGTACGCCCACGTGACGTTTTTCTTCAACGGCGGCCGGGAGGAGCCTTTTTTAGGTGAGGACCGGGCGCTGGTGCCGTCGCCCCGCGTCGCATCGTATGCGGAAAATCCGGCGATGGGCGCGTATGAAATTACCGAGCGGGTGCTCACCGAGCTCAAGCGCGAGACCTACGATTTCATCGTGGTCAACTATGCGAATGCCGATATGGTCGGGCACACCGGGAATCTGCCGGCAACGATCAAGGCGGTGGAAGTGATTGACGAATGCCTGGGGCGGATCACCGGTGCGGTGCTGGAACGCGGCGGCGTGCTGATCGTGACGGCCGACCACGGGAATGCGGAAGATATGGTCAACTTGCAGACCGGGGCGGTCGACAAGGAACACAGCACCAATCCCGTGCCGTGCGTGCTCGTCGGTACGGCGTGGGTGGGACAGGCCGCATGGCGCGGGAGTGACGTCGTCGGCAACGACCTCTCGATCATCACGCCGTCCGGGGTTTTGGCCGATGTCGGGGCGACGGTGCTGCATATTATGGAACTTGGGATCCCCAATGAGATGACCGGCCGGCCGCTGCGTTGAGCGGACAAACCAATATTCGGTCGTTGCAAATACTGGCCATTTTGCTAGGATGAGCACATGCGTAACGGTCTGGGGCAACGGTTCCTGGAGATGATTCCAGGATTTTTCATCTGGGCGACCTTTGCAGGTGCCGTCGCCCTCATATTTTGGAATCCCCGCGGGATGATGATCCTCATCCTGCTGTTTGACCTCTATTGGCTGTTTCGGATGTATTACATGATGCTGCATGTAGTTTCGGCCTGGCGTCAATATCGACAATGCGTACGCGTGAATTGGATTTCCCGTCTGGAGCGATCGTATCCGTCGGCCTGGCACGATTACTGGCACTTAATTATCCTGCCGACCTACGGTGAACCGTACGCGGTGATCCAGCGGTCGCTCCGCAGCCTGGTGGACAGCCACTACGCGCATGATCGCATGCTGGTGGTACTCGCGGGTGAAGCGCGGGACGCGGCGCGCTTTGCCCGCATCGCCCGACAGGCGGAAACGGAGTTCGGGCAAAAGTTCGCGCGCTTTCAGGTGACGGTGCATCCGGACGGGTTGCCCGGCGAATTACCGGGTAAAGGCAGCAATCTCAATTACGCGGGACGGCAGGCGCAGGCGATGGTGGACGCGCTCGGCATCCCGTATGCGCAAGTCATCGTTTCCAGCTTCGACGTTGATACGTGCCCGCATCCGCAGTATTTTGCGTTGCTGACCCTTACGTATCTGCAGCAGCCGGACCCTACGCGCGCCAGCTATCAGCCGATCGCCGTGTACCAGAATAATTTTTGGTCGTCCAATCCTTTGATCCGCGTGGTGGCGGGAACGACCACCTTCTGGCTGATGACGGACTTGTCGCGGCCGGAACGTCTGTTCACGTTTTCCTCGCACAGTATGAGCCTGGCGGCGCTGGTCGAGGTGGGTTTTTGGGACCCGACGGTGGTGACCGAGGACTCCCGGATTTTTTTGCAGTGCCTGGTGCATTACCACGGCGATTACCGAGTGGTGCCGATTTTTCTGACCGTTTCCATGCACACCGTCGACGTTGGTACTTTCTGGCGGAGTATGCTAAACCAATACCGGCAGATCCGGCGCTGGGCGTGGAGCGTTGAAAACTTTCCCTGGATGGCGCAAAAATTTTGGCGTAAAGGCGGATCGCGAATCCCACTCCTGCAGCGGGTGCGGTATTTTTGGAATCTCTCCGAAGGTCTGTACTCGTGGGTGACGGCGCCAATTCTTATTTTTATGGCCAGTCGGGTTTCTTTGGCGCTGGCTCAGGCGGCGACGCCCAACGGCATGGTTGATATCGTCGGCAGACAGCTGCAAGTGATGGCGAACCTTGGTCTGATCGGCTTGGCGGTGTTTTCGCTCGTGGCCTTTTTTATGTTACCGCAGCGCGCCGAGCGGCACACCACTTTCCGTTCCGCCGTGGTGCTGCTGCAGTGGATCCTTATGCCGTTTACGTTGGTGGTGCTGGGTTCGATCCCGGCCCTGGAATCGCAAACGCGTCTCATGCTGGGCGGGCGGTTCCGGCTCGGTTTTGATGTGACGGAGAAAACATAGTCAAACGGTTATCAGCCTATGTCACGCGTTACCGTGGTATTACCCACCTGGAATTCGGGAAATTTTCTGCCGGCATGCCTGGGCGCGCTGCGCCAGCAGCAGTTCCGTGATTTCGTGTTGCAGGTGGTCGACAACGCTTCCAGCGACCGGACGCAACCAATTATCCGCGAACTGTATCCGGAAGCGCGGTTGCTCACCAATTTCAAAAATGTCGGATTTTCCCGGGCCGCTAACCAAGGTATCCGGCTGGCACGCACCGAGTACGTTCTCGTCTTGACGCCGGATGTCACGCTCACACCCGATTGTTTGTCGGAGCTGGTGGCGTTTGCCGACCATCACCCGGATGGGGCGAGCTTCGGACCAAAACTTTTCCGGGGCGAAGGTCAGGAGATTGAAGGGGAGCCGGTGTCCGTTGAACGCGGGATGATACTTGATTCGGCCGGATTGCGCATCGGGCGGAGCCGGCGCGCACGCAATCGCGGGGAAGGGGAGCCCGACGGACCGGCGTATCAACAGCCGCAGGCAGTCTTTGGCTGCAGCGGGGCGTGCGTGCTGTATCGAAAAAGCGCGCTGGAAGCGGTGGCACTCGACGGACAATTCTTCGATGAGGATTTTTTTGCGTATAAGGAGGACGTTGACCTGGCCTGGCGTCTCCAGTTGGCCGGATTTTCCGCCTGGTTTGTGCCGGCAGCGACCGGGTACCATGTACGCCGGTTCCGCGCTTCGCGCGGCTGGCTGGGAAAGCTGCAGACCCGCCGCAAGCTTCCGCGGCCGCTCCGCGCGTTGTCGTTTAAAAATCAGCGCTTGATGCTGGCGAAAAATGAACACTGGTATAATGCGCGCCGGGATGTGCTGCCGTTGATCGCCTGCGAGTTTTTCGCGCTGGTGTCGCTCGTGTTGGCCGAGCCATTTCTGTGGCGATCACTGATGACGCTGAGGCGACAACTGCCGGCGGCCATGCAAAAGCGCAGACGGATCCAGGCATTTACCCGGGTATCCCCCCAGGATATGCGCAAGTGGTTTCGTCGGTAAGCTTTGGGTCGGTGTATGCCAGTACCCGATATTTCCGTCGTTATTCTGAATTACCGTCAGCGCGGCCTGGTGCGTCAGTGCTTGCGCGGGGTGCTGTTGTCCAAACCGCGGTGCTCCTACGAGGTGATCGTCGTCGACAACCATTCGCATGACCGGTGTTTGGAAATGGTGGCGGAGCAATTTCCCTGGGCGGTGCGCTTGCAGAGCCCGGTCAACGGCGGGTTCAGCGCCGGCAATAACCTCGGCATTCGGACGGCGCGCGGGCGATATATTCTCATCCTTAACCCGGATATTGCGCTGCTGGAAGGCCAGCTTGATGCGCTGCTCGAGTTTTGTGAATCGCATCCGCGCGTCGGCGTGGTCGGCCCCCGGCTGACCTACCCGCTCGGTGCGCCGCAGGAATCATGCCGCCGGTTTCCCCAGTTATTCATTCCGCTGTACCGGCGGACGCTGCTGGGCCGGTTGCCGTCCGTCCAGCGCAAGCTCGATGCATTTTTGATGCGCGATTTTAACCACGCCGAATGCCGGCCGGTCGATTGGCTGATGGGAGCGTGCCTGCTGGTGCGCCGGGAAACGTTCGATGCGGTCGGGCTCTTCGACGAGAAATATTTTCTATACTACGAGGACCTCGATTTTTGCCGGCGGTGCTGGGACGCTCATTGGGAGGTGTGGTACGTGGCGCATGTGGCGCCGGTGCACTACCATCAGCGCCTTTCCGCGCACGGCGGACGGTTAACGGCGGTGGTCGCCAACCGCGCCGCCTGGCATCATCTTCGTTCCGCCTTACGCTACTACGGCAAATATGCCCGCAAGAGTTTTCCGGTTTCGAGCCCCTCTGGACAGGAAGCGGCGCGTAGCGTAGAGTAAGGGAGCGGAAAAGCCGATTTATCGCTTCCCGTAGACATCTTTCGACCGTCAGAAATTTGCTTTGCGCGATGGATGCGCGGCGGAATATCTCACCTGTATGCTGATCAAGAAAATCGGCATTGACCTGGGTACCACCAATACGTTGGTGTATGTGCCGCGCCGCGGCATTGTCATTAATGAGCCGTCGGTGGTCGCGATGTCCATTTCGGATAGAAAGATTTTGACCGTCGGGCAGGAAGCCAAAGAGATGCTGGGGCGTACGCCGGATTCGATCGTCGCGGTGCGGCCGTTGAAAGACGGCGTGATTGCCGACTACAAGATGACGGCTGCGATGATCCGATACTTTGTCAATAAGGCGCTGGGCGGCGTTCACCTTTTCCGTCCGGAAGTCATGGTGGCCGTGCCCGCCGGAATTACCTCGACCGAGCGGCGCGCGGTGATCGATGCGACCGTTGCGGCCGGCGCCCGGGCGGCGTACATCATCAAGGAGCCGATCGTCGCGGCGATCGGTGCGGACGTTCCGATCGGTTCGGCGTCGGGGCATATGATCATTGATATCGGGGGCGGTACGGCGGAAATGGCCATCATTTCTCTCGGTGGCATGGTGGCGAGTGCATCCGTGCGCATCGGCGGCAATAAATTTGACGCGGCGATCGCCGAGCATATCCGGCGCAAGTACAACCTCGCGATCGGCGAGCGGACGGCCGAGCGCATAAAGATTGATATCGGTTCGGCCATGTACCTCGAAGAGCGTCTGCCCAAGGAGATCCGCGGCCGTGATATCATCACCGGTTTACCCCGCTCCATTACCGTGACCTCCGATGACGTGACCGATGCGGTGCAGGAAGAGCTCGAGGGGATTATCGGTGCGGTCAAGGACGTGCTGCACCGGACGCCGCCGGAACTCGCCGCCGACGTGATCGATAAGGGCATGATTCTTTCGGGCGGTTCGGCGCAGCTGCGGAATATCGATCAGCTTTTGAGCCGGGCCACCGGTGTGTCAGCGTACGTGGCTGATGAGCCGATGCTGTGTGTGGCGAAAGGCACCGGCATCGCCCTGGAAAATTTGGAGAGCTACAAACGCAGCATTTTAGCCATGAAATAGGCGCAGAATATCTGCATTTTTTGACGCGCCCGGCGATTGCCGGGGTTTTTTAAATTCGGTACAATGCATACACGTATGGCAGGCATGCATCCGGAATGGCCGGTCGTGGGGCATCAGCCGGTCGTGGCATTTTTACGGCAAAGCGTGCAGAAGAAAAAAACGGCGCACGCCTATTTGTTCGTGGGCGCGTCACAGATCGGTAAAGCGACGGTGGCCAAGCACTTCGCCGCGGCGCTGCTGTGCGCACAGGGCAGCGACGGGGGGTGGTGCGACGATTGTTTGTCTTGCCATCAGCGGGCGCTGGGAGTGCATCCCGATTATCACGTCATTGTGCCGGCGCGGGCGACCGCAGACTCGACCGCGCGGCCGATCATCAGTCTCGAGCAAATTAAAGAGCTGCAGCAGCGCCTGTCCCGCCGGCCGGTGCTCGCTGCACGAACCGTCGCCATCATTAATGGCGCCGGTCTTCTCAATGAAAAGGCGGCCAACGCCTTGTTGAAAACCGTGGAAGAGCCGAATCCGGGAACGGTCATCATGCTCACGTGTGATGCGGCCGATCAAGTGCCGCTGACGCTGCAATCCCGCTGCCAACGTCTGTCGTTATCCGCGGTTCCGACGGCGGAAATTATTGGTGCGCTGCGCAAAGAGGGCGTCAGCCACAGCGAGGCGGAACGCATTGCAGCGCTGGCCGGGGGACGGCCGGGGCTGGCGTTTGCGTACGTGCAGGATACCCAGCTGCGCAAGGCCTGCGAAGAAGAGCTGGAAACGTTCGACGAGCTGACGCGTCAGGCGTGGGGCGAACGGTTCCGGCTCGCCGCTGCGTGGTTTCAGCATGCCAATGCGGATCATACCCGTTCGGTTGCCGAGTCACTTCGCAGCCGTCTCGAAGTCTGGATGACGGCCGGACGGGACCGGTTGCTGGAAGCAGCCGGCTGCGGCCACATCTGCCAGCGAACGCGGGGGGAAATTGCTGAGGTCGCGACGATCGATTTGGCAGCGGTGCGGCAGTGGAGCCTGTTTTTGGACAAAGTCATTGCAACCATGGTAGCATTGCAGCAGAACGTCAACCCGCGGCTGGCCTATGAGTTATTATTGTTGGATATGCCCCGCCAGCGCCGAGCCGGAAAAGAAATGCCTGCGTAGTTTGACCGGAGCGGCTGGTTGGTAAATTTTTTCCATATGAAAAAAACATATCGGCAACGCCGGCGACTGGGCCTGATCGTGATTGTCGCCGCGTTTTTTTTGAGTGGTTGCGTTGGGTCGCTCGGCGGCGGGAAAAAGATCCCTCCTGTTGCCGGATTGTTTCAGTCCCGGCAGAATCAAGCGCAACCCCAACAACTCAAAGGAGATGTCTGGGAAGGGCGTCAGCGGTTGCTGGTGGCCGGTGGGTTCGGCAGTTTGGCGAATCTCAGCCTGCTGGAGTTGTATCCGGACCCGAAAGATTTCCGAACTTTTTATCTCTCGTCACCGGGGGTGGGTTTATTGTATACCTATGACGCCGCGCAGACCTGGCAGCAGGCACGGGAGATTACGAGCGGCACCGTGAACGATGTCGCGATTGACCCGCGCAGTACCTGTACCGTTTACGTTGCGATCGGTAATCAGATATTGAAAACCATCGACTGCAACCGGAATTACCGGGAAATTTACCTCGATTCACGGCCCAACGCGGTGATGACGGTTACGGTTGATGCCACGAATTCCGCGATCGTGTATCTTGGTACATCGGCCGGCGAACTGTTCCGGAGCGTCAACAGCGGAGAAAGTTGGTCGCGCGCCTACCAATTCGACAGCAGTTTGCGGTGGCTGGCGTTCGATCCGAATAATGCGCGCCGGGCGTATGCCCTGACGACCAAGAACGGACTGTGGCGGAGTACGGATGGTGCGCAGACCTGGCAGAGCCTGGCGAATGGTTTGCAGCCGTACAGCCAGGGTCAGGAAATCAACGTGGTCCAGTTCGTCAACGACCAGCCCAATACCATGTATCTGCTGAATCGCTACGGCCTGCTCAAGAGCGGCGATGCGGGCGACACATGGCAGGCGCTCAGCCTGATTACGCTGCCGTTGTCAACCAAAATTCTGGCGTTTGCCGTCAATCCGAACAACAGTAAGGAATTATTCTATGCGACCGCGTCCACGTTCTACCGTTCGACGAACGGCGGCAGTAGCTGGGATACGCGGCGGTTGCCGGGACGGGGAGCGGCACCGCAGTTTCTCACCATGCACCCGCGTGACGCCTCGACGTTGTACCTTGGATTGTCCATCGTCACATCGAAAAAATGATCTTTGATGGGCTTCGCTTACTTTGTAATTTCGTCGATGAACTTCTATGCATCCCATAATTGAAAGCCACCGTACGCAGTTTACCGCCGTCATTGACACGGCCAAGCGCGAACTCGGCGCAATCCGAACCGGCCGGGCAAATCCGTTAGTGGTTGAGCAGATATCCGTCGAAGCGTATGGCGCGCGTACCCCGCTGCGGCAAGTCGCCTCAATTTCGGTTCCGGAGCCATCCGTTATCGCGATTGAACCGTGGGACAAAAGCATCATCAAGGATATCGAGCGCGCGATCGTTGAAGCCCGGCTCGGCCTCCAGCCGTCGGTCAGCGGAACCACGTTGCGTCTGACGATGCCACCGCTCACGACGGAAACCCGCACGGAACTGACGCGGACGGCCAAGCAGAAAATCGAACAATTCCGGGTGCGTATCCGGAGCCTGCGCGATAAAGTGCGCGAGGAGATCACCAAGGCGGAGAAAAGCAAATCTATCACGCAGGATGACCGCTATGAGGCGTTCAAACATGCGGACGAGTTGACCAAGAATTTCACCGCCCAGCTGAAAGATCTCGAGGACCGAAAAGTGCAGGAAATCAATACCGTGTAGCGTTCCGTTGTTTTTAGCGGTGTACGGCAGCGGGTCTGACCATGGGATTCCCGCGGTCGTTTTATTTACGCATTCGCGCAGTTTCGGAACTTGTTTTGGCGGTATGCAAACGTCATATTCTGCGATTTGAAACCGGTTGAGGAGCTGGACAATATTGAAATTTTTTGGTATAGATAGGTATGTTACGTACGATGATTTTAACCGGTAAACGGGCTCCATTATGGTACTCGCAATAATTTCATTTCTGGTGGTATTGGGGTTGCTGGTGCTGGTGCATGAGCTGGGACATTTTTTTGCGGCCCGGAATGCGGGGGTGGGCGTGGAGGAATTCGGGATTGGATTTCCGCCGCGGGCGATCGGCTTTTGGCGCGACCCGGACAGCAAAAAATGGCACCGGGCAGCTCGGAACACAAAACACGCGCCCTCAACGATCTACTCGCTGAACTGGGTTCCGATGGGCGGGTTTGTCCGGATCAAGGGCGAGCAGGGGGAGCAGGCCGCCGATCGGGACAGTTTTTCACACCAGGGGGTCGGTCGCCGGATTTGGATCATATCCGCCGGTGTGGCGATGAACGTGGTATTGGCATTCGTGCTGATCAGCTTCGGGTATGCGGTGGGTACGCCGCAGGTTTTGCCGGACCAGCTGCCGGCGGCGGCGCACGTTTCGGATGTGAAAGTCGTGATCGCGGGCGTGTCGGCAAATTATCCGGCCGCGCGCGCGGGTTTACTGTCGGGTGACGCAATCGTCCGGGTGGACGGCCAGGCGTTTACGCAGATCGGGGACATCCAGAAGTACCTGGACGGTAAGCGCGGGACGGCCGTGACGGTTGATGTTGAACGGGATGGTAAGACCATTGCCGTGTCGGTGACGCCGGAACTGTTGCCGGAAGTCGGACGGGCGGGTTTTGGCGTGGAGCTGGTGCGGACGGGCTTGGTCCGCTATTCGTTACCGCAGTCCGTTATCCAGGGTGCGGTGAGTACCGGCAGCCTGACCGTTGAGATTTTGCGGGCGTTCGGGTCGATTATTACCCGCTGGGTGTCGCGCCAACCGGTTGAGGTTGATATCAGCGGGCCGGTGGGGATTGCCGTCATCAGCGCGCAGGTCGTGCGCATGGGTTGGCGATACCTTTTGCAGTTCGCCGCGCTCCTGTCGCTCAATTTGGCGATTATCAACTTTCTGCCGTTGCCCGCCCTCGACGGCGGCCGCGTGATGTTTTTACTGGTGGAACGGTTCCGCGGCAGGGCCGTGAGCGCCCGTCTGGAGACGCTGGTGCACAATATTGGTTTCGCATTGCTGATGCTTTTGGTGCTGCTGATCACCTACCGGGACATCGCGCGTTTGCTGAGCTCGTGAGTGCGGTCGGCTGGCACAGCTGAGGAATGATAATGCAGCATGCGCCATTAACGATTCATCCATACTCGATTCGCCATATCGTATGCGTCTACCGTTGCCGTCCTCGGCCCCGATCAATCTTCGTCAGTTCCTGCTCCGCTGTGGTTACGGCAGCCACTACAATCCGCTGGCGAATCGCATGAGCTTTGTCCGCCGACTGTCGGTGGCGGCGTATCCGCGGTATCACCTCTACCACGAAACCGACGTGACTGGCCGTGCCTATTTCAATCTGCATCTCGATCAGAAGCGGCCGAGTTATCCGGGCGTGCATGCGCACAGCGCGGAGTACGACGGGGCTCTGGTCGAGCGCGAAGGGAAACGCATTTATCAATTGTTGCAGGCGTCGGTCGCCCCCACCCCTCCACCGGCGGATAAACCGCGGAAATTCTGGCCGTGGATCTTCGGCCAGCAGAACGAATAACGGAGTAATCATTACGGTATGGCTTTTTCTATGCGTCAGAGCGCGCCCTTTACCCGCACC
>JAQTQO010000012.1 GCA_028712155.1 Patescibacteria group bacterium
GAGCATTTCCGGCGAGGTTTCCCTGATTGATACGCTCGGTACGGTGAGTTCCGGCGTGGTGAATTACGACACCAAAATTTCGTTTGATACGCAGGACACCCGGGTCAAGCCGGGCATGAGCGTCACGGCCGTGATTATCACGGACGCCAAACCCGACGTGCTGCTCTTGCCCAATGCTGCGGTCAAAACCAGCGGTACGCAGCGCTACGTCGAGGTCCTCGATAACCCGCAACCGGTATCCGGCAACGGTTCGGGCGGCACTACGGTGACGTCGGCGACCCCGCCGCGCCAGCAAGAGGTGACCGTCGGTTCGGCCAACGATACCTCGACGGAAATTTCCAGCGGTTTGAAGGAAGGCGATTCCGTCGTCCTGCGAACGGCGGCCACGGGAGCTACGAGCTCAACTACAACGACCGGGCGGAGTAGCGGCGGCTTTGGCATTCCGGGTCTCGGAGGCGGGCCGGGACGTTAATCCCGGCACGGGAAATTTCCGTTCCTATGATTGAAGTGCATGATCTGAAAAAAACGTACGGCACGGGGGTGAACGAAACCCCGGCGCTCAAAGGTGTCACATTCAAGATTGCCGACGGCGAATTCGTCGCCATCATGGGGCCGTCCGGATCGGGGAAATCAACGCTCATGCACATCTTGGGCGCGCTGGACCGCCCGACCTCGGGCACCTACCATCTCGATAACCAGGACGTATCCCAATTGTCCGAAAATGAGCTGGCCGACATCCGGAAAAATAAAATCGGTTTTGTCTTCCAATCCTACAATCTGCTGCCGCGTGCAACGGTCATCCGCAATGTGATGCTGCCGTTGATTTACGCCGGTGTGGCCGAAGACCAGCGCCGCGCCAAGGCGGAAGCCGCGTTACGGGCCGTCGCATTACCCGCAGACCGGTGGAACCACCTCTCCAACCAGCTGTCCGGCGGGCAAATGCAGCGCGTCGCGATCGCCCGGGCGCTCGTCAACGACCCCAAGCTCATCCTCGCGGATGAACCGACGGGCAATTTGGATACGCAGACCGGAGAAATCGTACTCTCGACGTTTCGGGAATTGAATCTGAAAGAGGGGCATACCATTGTCTTGATTACGCACGAACGCGACGTGGCCGAACACGCCGACCGCATCATCCACGTCCGCGACGGCGTGGTGACCGAGGACGTGCGGAAATAATCTTTCGCCTAAGCATTCCATCGTATGAGAATTTCCGACTTGTTCAAAGAAACCTACGCGGCCATCACCGTGAACAAACTGCGCACGAGCTTGACGATTTTGGGCATTGTCATCGGTATTAGCTCGGTCATCACGCTGACATCGATCGGCCAAGGCACGCAGGCGTCAATTGAATCCCGCATCCAATCCATCGGCTCCAATCTCATTATCGTCATGCCGGGTTCTCAGCGCGGCATAGGAGTACAGGTGAGCGCCGGCCGCGGTTCCGCTCAATCGCTGACGCTCGCCGATGCCCAGGCGATCAGCAGCGAGTTGTCGGGCGTTTCCGCCGTCGCGCCGGAAGTATCGCGCCGCTATCAAGCCACCGCCCCGGGGAAGAATACCAACACGCAAGTCGTCGGCACGGTGGCCAATTACACGAGCGTCCGCAATGTCCAGGTAGCGCTTGGCTCATTTATCACCGACCAAAACATTGAAAGTGCCGCGAAGGTTGCGGTGTTGGGCCCGACCACGCGCGACGACCTGTTCGGCGAAAATGCCGACCCGACCGGCCAGGATATCCGCATCAACAAGATGAATTTTAAGGTGATCGGCGTGACGGTGTCCAAAGGCGGCACCGGCTTCGGCAGCCAGGATGATGTCATCTACATTCCCATCTCCACCGCGCAGCGTTTTCTGTCCGGCAATGAAAACGTCTCCGATATCTATGTTGAAGCGCAGGACCAGAGCACGATGTCGGATTTGCAGCAGCAGATCACCGACCTGCTGCTTTCCCGGCACAACATCTCGAACCCGCAGCTGGCGGACTTCAGTACGCTCAACCAGGCCGACCTCGTGGCCACGGCCACGGCGGTGACCAGTACGCTCACCATCCTGCTGGGCGCGATCGCCGGCATTTCGCTTTTGGTCGGCGGCATCGGCATCATGAACATGATGCTCACGTCGGTGACGGAACGGACGCGAGAGATCGGCCTGCGCAAGGCGATCGGCGCCAAACGGACCGACATCAGCACCCAGTTTTTAGCCGAAGCCGTCACGCTGACGTTTCTGGGCGGCGTATTCGGCATTGCGGTCGGATGGGGAGCTTCATTCATCATCACAAAATTTTTCAGCGTGGCGACCGACATTTCCCTCAACTCGATCCTGCTGGCGTTCGGCGTGTCGGCCGGAATCGGCATCATCTTCGGGTTCTACCCGGCCCAGCGGGCGGCCAAACTGAATCCCATCGAAGCGTTGCGCTTTGAGTAATTAACTTCATACACTATGCAGAAAACAATCATTATGGTCGTGGCGGTGCTGGTGGTCGGGGGCGGTGCGTTTTACGGCGGCATGCTCTACGGGAAAAGCACGGCAGCGGCCGGCCGCGGGAACGGATTGGGGCAGTTCCAGAATCTTACGCCGGAGCAGCGGCAGCAGCGCCTGCAGCAGTTCGGGCAGGGCGGCGGGGCAGGCCGAAACGGCGGCGGTTTTACCGGCGGCAGCATCCTGAGCAAAGACGATAAAAGCATCACGGTAAAACTACCGGACGGCGGGTCGAAGATAATTTTCTTCTCTTCTTCCACCACGATCGGAAAAACCGCCACGGGTACGCAAAGTGACCTCGCGGTGGGGGAAAACGTAACGATCAACGGCACGCCTAACAGCGACGGCAGCATTACGGCGCAGTCCATCCAAATCCGGCCGGCCGGTCAGCAACCGCCGCAACCCCGGCCGCAGGCGACCCCGTAACTGGCCGCGCCGTAGCGCCGTCACCATTTAAAAAAAACGCGGGTACCCCCGCGTTTTTTTGACCGGCGCAGATTTGCGTGATCCCGAAACGGATTTTCCCGAACCGTTAGGGTTTGGCGACGTACCACACGTTATTGATGCCTTCACCCAACGTATCGCCGGCTTTCAAATCATTGAGATAGTAGTACAACGGTTGGTTGTTGTAGGTAACCTGCTTGGTGCCGTCGGAGCGGGTGATGGTTCCCAGCGTACCTGTGACGCCCGTTCCCGCCACGACATTGCCGTTGTCCGTAAGCGGCGGCCAAATGACCAGGCATTGGCCGGAGCAATTGCTGACGCCCGGCGTATCATTTTTGAATACGTACAGGGTCATGCCGTTTACCACCAAAAACGTGCCCAGGGTCTGGTTTTGGCCGGTCCTGATGGTCACGCTTGCCGCGCCGGGTTGATTCGTGTTGGCATTAATCGGCGGGGTATTCGTATTGGTGTTCGTGGTGCTGGCGGGCACACTCTGGCAGCCGGTCAAAATCAGGAGTGCGCCGAATGCCGCTACGGTATACGCCATCGGGCCAACGGATTTTCGAGCTGACTGTGACATACGTTTTAGACTTGTTAGTTAGTTGCTATCGAAGAGTAGGATGAAGCCGCAACCAAACTGCCATGAGCCTAAGAATCCGGCCGCAGCCAATTAATATTCGAACCATTCGATCAGGTACTCAAAATATCTTTTTACGTATTTCAGCAGTCGCATAGGTAAGTATGAACTTTATGGTGCTTATGATGTAGGTGTATCACAGAGTTATGAACATAAGATTAAGCCGCCCCCCCTCGTTCGATTCCCGTCGTGGGCCGGACAAAATAAAACACCCTCCCAAAACGGGAGAGTATTTTATTTAGCCCCACCGGGAATCGAACCCGGGTTCCCACATTGAAAGCGTGGTGTCCTAGCCACTAGACGATGGGGCCGCGCGAGGTCGGAACCTAAAGCACGTAGCGGAAACTCCGCTACGTGCTTATGGTAAGCTATACGATTATCAGTGTCAATCTACTGGACGGGTTCTCCCATCGGATAGAAATCGAGGTGGGTGCGACTGACCGTTGCCACGTGCGGTCGCGGCAGAGCCAGGGCGTCGAAAGCGGCATCACTGGAGATTGGCCGCTTCTTGCCGTCGTCGAGCAGGTAGATCTGGGATTCGTCATCCGCCTTAATCAGTTGAACATTCGGGTAGTTTGCCAAGTCGATTTCATTGATGGTTATGATGTTCCCCCAGAAGTTGCCCGGGTACGACACAAAGACGGTGGGCGATGGGATGGCCAGTTTCAGCCATTCGCGTTGCGGCCGCAGGTAGAGGTAGTAGATGGCCGGATCGGACGGCGTGCGCACCAGCCGCGCGTCGGGGATCTTTTCGAGGACTTCGGGCTTGACCACGCGCACGTCCGACCAGCGGTAACCGTAGGCGGCAAACGAACTGGGCCCCGAGATGATATGCTTCTGCCCGTTCATGATGGCGTAGACATCGGGTTGACCCTCGGCTTTCAGCAGAGCGCTCGCCTGGGTGTACTGAAGTGTGGAAGCACCGAGAACCTGGCCGCCACTCGAAGCGGGCGTTGGTGTCGGCGTCACCGTACCGCGTTGCGGAATGTACCGACCGATGCCGCGGGAGTAGATGTCCTTGATCTCATTTTCACTCAGGACGCGGCCGAAGATCGCCACTTCATCAATGTACGAACCCGCACCGCCCGCTTGCGCGCTGCCGATATTGAACCGATTATCGATGTCGAACGGAATTCCGCCGAGCGTGCTATCGGAAAAATCGTAGTTTTTCATCGCCTGCACGCCGGCGTGGCTGGCGTTGTAGTACAATCGCACGCGGCCGTCGTAGTATTGCCAGGTGGCAGCCACAAATTGCCATTGGTCTTTTTTGACGTAGTCGCTGGTAACAAATTGCAGCAAGGTATTGCCGGTGTCTTTTACGCCGAATGCGAACATGTTGCTCGTGTTGAGCGGCGCCCACCGGTCGCTGGTAATTTTGCCGAACTTCGCGATGGTCAGTTTCGGATCATACGACGTCTGCGAATTGTTCACGAGGAACAGCGGGTGCCACTGGTTATCGTTGGGATTGAACGTCGGCTTGTACCAGAATGTGATCGTCCCCTGGGAAAACAGGAGGTTGTTATCGGCGTCAAAGTTGAGGTAGGAGCCGTTGGTAAGATCCACCGCGCCTCCCCGGACGCCGCCTTTTCCGCCGCTCAGGGCGGGGACGCCGAAAATCCCCGCGGTAGAATCGCCCAACGAGAAATCGGCATCCAAACTGTGGTCAAAGCTGGCGTAGAACATCAGATCCTGCTCGGTGCTGACGCCCAGGACTTGGCCGCTCGGCAGCGGCGTCGTGTAGCCGCCGCGCGTGGTGAACGAAAAGACGGGCGACGTGACGCTTTGCCGGAAAATGTCCGCCGACCGGACTTGGAAGTAGTACGTGGTAGCCGGCTGCAGGTTGACGAGTTTCGCTGCATGGGTGAAATCCCGGGGCGGGGGGGACTTTACCGTCATGCCTAATCCGCTGGTGGTGCCCCAGAATACCACGCCGTCGGCCAGGGTGGTGGTGCGCCAAGAAATTTCCGCGCTGGTGTCGGTGATGGCCGAGTCATTGGCAGAAACCGGCCGGATATTCACCAGCTGCAGCGGCGCGATGGTTTCGCTGCTGCTGATGGTGCGGAACGTATAATCTTCGGAAATGCCGACGTTGCCGCCGTCATCTTTCGACTTCACCTGAAAATGGTAGGTCGTGAGGGGTTGCAGCCCGCTGATAATGATGTCATGCGCGGTCACCCACGCGCCTTCACGCGCCTGCATGGTATATTTCGTCGTCGGTCCGTAGAGCACCTGGCTGTCGGACGCCTCATTCGTGAGCCATTGGACCACGACGGAATTCGGCCCCTGGAACGGAATCGCGATGTCCGTCACGATCGGTACGTCGCGGTCAACGGCCTTGGCCGTAGTAAACGTCTGGTCAAAACTTCTCACCTCTTGCGCTGCCGTGCTTGAGACGACGCGGAAGTGGTACACAGTATCTGCCTTCAGGTTGTCCAGCGTAATCGAGTGACTCGTGCGCGATTCGCCTTCAAATCCGTAGCGCGAGCCGTAAGAGGTATTCAAACCAAACCATACCTCTCCGCTGGACGGGTAGTTCGTGGTCCACTCGATAATGGCTTTTTCATCGGAAACCGCGCTCACTCTGAGGTTAGCAATAATGAGCGGATCTTGCGCCAAGGTGTAACCGGTAGGCGCAATGAGTCCCAGTACCAATAAGGTGGCTACCAGGAATTTTCCGAAGCTTTTATTGCGCATATACATTAAAAATTTAGCTAAAATCAAATAAATTATACCGATTTTTAATACTATCACATCTTAATTATTTTGTCAATATTTTAGGGAAAATTCATCATCAAGAATGGATAACATTAAATGTCTAGGAATCCATAGCTTTTGCATAATTCCAGGCGAATAGTTGGGTATGCCGTCACGAAATTATCATGGGACATGCATAATTTCATCATACCTGCTCTCATGGCAGCATGAAAAATATGAAAAAAAATGACTGCCGAGTAACGAGTACCGGCAGTCGGTGACTGAGGTCTTCCATCGTGCCTAGCGCAGCACCGGCTTCCCTTGCAGTCCGCGCGGGATTTTCCTCTTGCAGAAAGGGCAAAAATTTCCGTGGTGGAATTTTACCCCGTGACCGGGACAGTTTGCCATGCGTTTCACCCAGGTGGCGAAACGGTTGGCAAGTATGCGCAACGCTTGTTTCATGCTCCACCTCAGTGATTGGATTTTCAGACACAGTAAAGAGCGTTGTATCGTTGTATACCATAAAAATTTTTATTTGTCAACGGTCGGACAGAAACGCGGGCATTCTGCGATATTTCTCCGTTTGTCAGATATCGCCAGGCCTACTATAATGACGTGGTATGGCGCAAACCCCGCATCCGCATGGCGTTGCTATGGCAACGATCGTCGAATTCACCGATACGCACGCCATCGCCGCGGACGAGCGCGGCGCACGCTGGCAAGTACCGCGCGCCGAGCTGCCCGGCGGCGTGAATGTGGGCGACCGGATAACCCTGTGCGCGTTCGCCGGAACGATTGCCCAGCGCGAAGAGCTTGCGCGCACCATCCTCAACCAGTTGTTGGGTGGGACGTAGATTATTTTTCATCAGCGCTACGATATGACTTTGCGGGCATCTGTATCGTCTTCCCGGACCCAGCGCGCGCGCACACACCGGGGCGTGCGCTATGCGCGTTGGTTTGTCCTGGCCTGCATCGTGTGCGCGAGCGCGTTGGTCGCCGGAGTGCTGGGCGCTTACCAATGGCAATACCGCGGGCGGGTGTATCCGGGAGTGTCGGTTGCCGGGTTGGTGGCCGACGGCCTGACGCCGGCACAGCTGAATACGCTGCTGGTTTCCCGCCGCGATGCGCTGTTGCAATCGGGGCTGTGGCTGGATATCGGCGGTGAGATGATCAATCTTCCGCTGGAGATTACGTCGTCCGATCCCGACCTGGCGCGCGTGCCGGTCGAGTATGATGTTACCGCAGCCGTCAACGCGGCGTACCGCGTGGGCCGCGGGGGGACGCTCTGGTCGCAGCTCGTTGAACCGATGCGGTTGCGCTGGATCAGCCAGGAAATCGCCGTGCCGCCGACGATGGATGAATCGGCGATCCGGGAGCTGCTGTATGCGGTGCTGGGGAACCGCGAAACGCCGCCGCTGGCCGCCGCCCTGGAAATCAATGCGTTGGGAACGGTTCGGGTACTGCCGGAACGCGACGGTTCAGTGTTCGATTACGATGCCGCCGTTACCGAGGTCAAGCGCCGGCTCGCCGATCTGGATACGTCGCCGATTCCGCTGCGCATGACGGCGGTACCCGCGCCGATCCGCGTCACGGAGACCGAAGCGGCATTCGCTCAGGCGCAGATGCTCGTCGGTACCACCACGCCGGCGTTCACTTTCAAGGATCGCCGGTGGAATGTGGACGCGGCCACGTTCCAAGGATGGCTGGAGTTTCAGCGCAGCGCCGATCCGCCCGCGGCCGGCCAATCGCCCGTTGTTCTCGGGTTCAATGCCGCAGCCGTCGCCGGATTTCTCGCCCCGATTGCCGCCGAGGTTGATGTTGCCCCCCAGGATGCGAAGTTGCGTTTGGAGAATGGCAAGGTGGTGGAGTTTCAGGTCAGCCGTGACGGCATCGCATTGGATATTCCCTCAACGACGCAGCGGATGGCCGAGGTCTTGCTGGGACAAGGGGGAAATGTTATTCCGCTCGCGGTAACGGTGGCACCGGCCAAGATCGCCACCGGCGACGTCAATGATCTGGGCATCCGCGAGCTGCTCGGCGTGGGCACGTCGAACGCCGCAGGCAGCCCGAAGAATCGCTGGCACAACATCCGCATCGGCGTCAACACGCTCAACGGCATTCTGATCGCGCCCGGTGAAGAATTTTCATTGATCAAGGCGCTCGGTGAAGTGGACAAGGAGCACGGCTACCTGGCCGAGTTGGTCATCAAAGGTGACCGCACCGTGCCGGAGTTTGGCGGCGGGCTGTGTCAGATCGGCACAACGGTATTCCGGGTGGCGCTGCACTCCGGCCTCCCCATTACCGAGCGACAGAATCATTCGTTCCGCATCCGCTACTATAATCCCGCGGGAATGGATGCGACGATCTATGACCCCAAGCCGGATTTCCGTTTCCTCAACGATACCGGTCACTCCATCCTGTTCCTTGCCGAAATTAAAGGTGATGATCTCGTGTTCAGTTTCTACGGCACCAATGACGGCCGCATCATCGAGGTGCCCGAAAAGGCCACCATCTTGAGCAGCATTTCGTCGGGCCCGGTCCGTTACATTGAAACCGACGAACTCAAGCCCGGTGAAAAGAGACTGGTGGAGAAACCCGCGCCAGGCGGCAGCACGGTGTTTGACTACAAGGTGACGTACCCGGACGGCCACGTGAACGAGCAGGAGTTCAAGAGTTTCTACCGGCCGTGGCCGGAGACGTGGCTGGTGGGTAAAACGCCGAGCAGCACGGATGCAACGATTCCGCCGGCCTCGTCCTAAATTTTTGGCAACAAAAAAATAACCGGACGGTTATTTTTTTTGTAGCGAATATTTAATTTCCGGCCGCGGGCGGGAATCGCACCAGCATATCAGGAGTTTCAAGTACCTGCGCTCTCAAGCATTAAGCTACCGCGGCGGAAAAAATTTACCTCGCGAACTCTGCAGACAAGGAAGCCACCCAAAGGCGCAGTCGAGCGGGCGCCGGACGTGCCCTTACGGATGGCTCCCCGCTTGTCGTGCCTGCAGATCTCTGGACCGTGGTGAAAGGGGGTCCCCGCCCAAAGGCGGGGGAACGTGAAAAGTGCACGACGTAAAACACCAGCGGTCCAAGGATCTACAGGCACCGCATTTCCTCCCATGCTGAGGCACAAGGCGCTCCCGGAAGGGTTGTCTGCAGAGTTGGCGGGATAAAGTATTGGTTTGGCAAAGTCCAACCGTAACCCGGAAGCTTAGCATATCCTGGATGATTTGTCAATGATTTTCAGCCGGTCATCCGCTGGATAGAACAATAAATCGCTCTACTGAGCGATTTATTTTCCAGACAATGCACCATTCTTTCAACTATCTGGTACCACTACGATGACCTGTTTATTTCGTGAATGGTGGCCGCGTTTGATTTCTACCAGACTCTTTGCGACGCCAAATTCTTCGGCAATTAGTTCCACGAGTGCGTCGTTGGCCGCGCCTTCGACCGGTTTTGCCGCGAGTCGGACGCGCCAATGGCTGCCGTCCTTACTCACTACTTCTGATTGTTTCGCGTTAGTTACCACGTGGATGTCGAGGTGTACGGTGGGCATATTTTTCATTTTATCAATTGTTCCACCAGCTTGAGAGTCGCCTTGCCGGTTTTCAAGTCCACGAGTGCGAAGGTCGCCTTGTACCACATGCCGGAGAGGGTGCCGGGGTTCAAGAGCGTCGTGGTACCGATTTTTTCTTCCCACGGCTTGTGGGTGTGGCCGTAAAAGACGAAGCCGTATTTGCCGGTTGCGGCGAGTTGTTTGGCTTCTTTTGGAAAATGATTGAAGGCGACGTTGATGCCGCCAAGTTCGAGCGCGCCGGAATCTCCGTAACCGTGGAGATCGGGGTAGCGCGAAAGCATTTTGTCGAGGCCTGCTCGATCGTAGTCAACGTTGCCGTATACCACGTGGATGGGTTTGGGAAATTCACGCGCGAGCAGTTTTAGTGTTTCTGGCGTGCAAATGTCGCCGCAGTGAATCATGGCGTCCACCGGCAGCGACGCAAGATAATGCAAGGCCAAATGGATATTGGCCTCGTTGTCGTGGGAATCCGCAATTACCGCAATTATCATGCTTGATATTATTACATTTATAGTTTATTTCATCTTTTGGAAAATTTTTTCGCTAATTTTCTCGGAGGGGTAGGGGGCTCAGAGTTGGCAATCCCTACCCCGGCACCCCACCCCCGGCACGCTTTTGGCCGCCGGATCGACTGCTACCGATCGGGCGCCCATTGGAGGAATTTAGGGAAAATTGCGCCACGAGGAGGAGCATTCCCGCCACGGGAAATTTCGCGTTGTTTGAGGACACGCCGCGTGGCCGAGTTCGCGAAATTCGCGACGACGAGTGGCACAATTTTCCCTAAATTCCAAGACAGGGCGCGACTTTCCTCCTACGCCTAAGGCTTCGGAGGACAGGTGGGCCACCTTTCTAGAAAGGTGGCAAAAGATAAAAAGGAAATATTATTGTTCGTCGCGTAGCGACTTGAGTAATTTGAGATCCTCAACCTCTTTTCCGTCTTTTGGTGTTTCTAATATGAAATCAATGTTTTGCAGTTTCGGATGTTTGACGAGTGCGGCAAATCCCGCTTTGCCGATTTTTCCCGCGCCGAGGTGCTCGTGGCGGTCGATGTGAATTCCAAAATCAGCTTTTGAATCATTGGCGTGGATGAGCGCGAGGCGTTCGAGTCCGATGGTTTCATCGAATTTTTTGAGTGTCGCATCAACCGTTTCGGCAGTGCGCAGGTCGTAGCCTGCAGTGAATGCATGGCAGGTGTCCAGGCACACGCCGATTTTTCCACGCAGCTTTGGCAGTTGTTTTTCCACCTGTTGAATGTAGTCGGCGATTTCCTCAAACGTGTCGCCCAGGATCGCTCCGGCGCCGGCGGCAAGCTCGATCAAAAAACGGGTCGAGCCCGTGTACCCATCAAGCATTTTCGCCAAACCTTCCACGACCATCTGTCGCGCGGCTTTTTCCGAGGTGTCTTTGGCGCTGCCTAGGTGGGTCATGAGTGCCGACACTTTCAGCTGCGACGCGCGTTCGAGCTCTTCGCGTACGACGGCAATGGTGCCGTAGCGGATGCGATTATTTTCGGAGGCGAAGTTCACGTAGTACGGCGTGTGCACGTACCAGGCGGCTTGGCGGTGCTTTTTGGTTTCTGCCGCAAATTGTTTGACTACTGCGGATGTTAACTCCGGCGCTTTGCCTCCACGCGGCGAACGCGTGAACATCTGAAACACTTCACAGCCGACTGCGGCCGCGTTGCCCGGAGCGTTGAAGACTCCGCCGGCGATGGAAACATGGAAGCCGAAACGCATAACTGGCGGAGCATTAAGGGAGTGTAATGTTACGATTTTATCACGGTCGAACCTGCTTGAAAAGGCGAGGGTACGCAAAACCCCCGCGCCGAGATCGGCCGGGGGTTTTGGCAGTGATAGTAATATGCTATTTCGTGATCGTTTTTTTCAGGTGCTCCATTACCTTGCGCGAGGCAAGGATGTTTTTCACGTGGGTGCGAAAGTCCGGATCGCGGGTGCGTTTTTTTGCCTCCTCATCGTGGGCGTAGGCGGCCAGTTCTTTGGCAATCGCCGCGTCCACTTCCGCTTCACTGACCTCGGTTTTCTGCTGCTGGGCGATTTCGCGCGTAATGAGCGCGCCTTTGATGCGCTTGAGCGCTTGCGGGGTGAAGTCCAGCAATAGCTGTTCGCGCGATTTTTTCATGTGCGCCAGGTACTCTTCGAACGGAATGCCCCGCTGCTTGATCTGCTCCTCGAGCTCGGCGATCATGTTTTTGGTTTCCGTGGTCACCAGCAGATCGGGGATGTCGGAAAATTTGCTCTTCGGGATGATGACGTCGAGGATTTCATTTTCGAGCCGCTCATCTTCCTTGGCGGTGGCATCGTCCAGCATGGTGGCGCGGATTTTTTGCCGCAGGTCGTCAAGCGAAGTGAATCGGCCCAGCGACTTAGCGAAGTCTTCTGTGAGTTCAGGCAATTTCAGTTCAAAGACGGAGAGCACTTTCACACGGAACTCAACGGTTTTACCGGCGACCATGCGGTTGTGGTAGTCAGCCGGCATCTGCAGGGAAAATGTTTTTTCCTGGCCGGCCGACAGGCCGATGATCTGCTGCTCGAAACCGGGGATGAACCGGTTTTCTCCCAGCACGAGCGGCAGGGCGTTGGATTGGCCGGCGTCCACGGCGACGTTGTCGAGAAACGTCTGGAGGTTGATTTCCACCTTGTCATTGCTTTGGGCCGGCCGCAATACCAGCGCTTCGGTGCGGTGGAGCTTGCGGATGTCGTCGAGCGTCCGTTGCAGCTCCGCGTCGCTGACCTCCGGCGCGCGGCGGGCGATCGAGATTTTGCTCAAGTCGGCAAGCTCGACCTCCGGCAGCAGGTTGACCGTCGCGCGGTAGGATACGGGATTGCCCGGCGCCAGTTTCTGAATCGCGATTTCCGGCGACCCGACCGAAACGAGCTTGGCTTCGTCGAGGGCCGGAGCAAAAGTTTTTCGCACCGCCGGTTCCAGCGCTTCTTCCCACAGCTTGGCTTCTCCGACGCGCTCCATGACGACCGCGTACGGAGCCTTGCCGGGCCGGAAGCCCGGGAAAGAGATCTGTTCGGAAATGGCGGCCGCGGCTTTCTGTAGGAAGGGTTGGTACTCTTCCGTGCTGAGCTCGACGGTAATTTCCGCTTTCCCGCGGGGGAGTTTTTTGGATGTGACTTGCATGCAGAAGAGATGAAGTGGATGAGGGGGCGGCGTTATTTGTGCAGCAGGGTGAAGAGCGGCAGCAGCACCAGCGTGAGCGTTGAGAGCAGTTTGATGAGTACGTGCAAGCTGGGGCCGGCAGTATCCTTGAATGGATCGCCGACGGTATCGCCGACGACCGCCGCCTTGTGGACGTCCGAACCCTTGCCGCCGTACGCGCCGGTTTCGATGAATTTCTTGGCGTTATCCCAGGCGCCGCCGCCGTTGTTGAGCACGAGCGCCAGCAGAACGCCGGCGATGGTGCCGACCATCAGGGTCGCGCCAACTGCTTCCTTGCCGAGAAGAATGCCCACCAGTGTCGGCACGGCCACGGCGATAATGCCGGGCAGCACCATTTGCTTGAGCGCACCGCGCGTCGCAATGTCCACGCAGCGGGCGTAATTCGGCTTACTGGTGCCCGCCATGATTCCCGGGTTTTCTTTGAACTGGGCGCGCACGTCATTGATGATGTAGTAGGCCCCTTTACCCACGGCGCGAATGGCCAAGCTGGAGAATAGGAACACGAGCATCGCGCCCAGCATCGCACCGACAAAGACCACGGGTTTGGCCAGGTCAATCTGCGTCAGATCCGCCGCTTCCAGGTAGGCCGAGAACAGCAGGAACGCGGCAAGCGCTGCCGAACCTACGGCGTAGCCCTTGGTCAAGGCCTTGGTCGTGTTGCCGACGGCGTCCAGGCGATCGGTGGTTTTGCGCACCGCTTCCGTGGCATTGGACATTTCCACGATGCCGCCGGCGTTGTCGGTGATGGGGCCGAACGTGTCCATCGCCAGCACGTAGCCGACCGTGGAGAGCATCCCCATGGTGGCAATCGCCGTGCCGAACAGGTTGCCGCCCGCGATTTCCGTCAGCCCGCCGATCCAATACGACGAGAGCAGCGCGGCGCCGACCACGATGACCGGTGCGGCGGTGTTTTCCAGTGCGACGGAAAAGCCCGTGATGATGTTGGTGGCCGCGCCCGTGCGCGAGGCTTCGACGATGGATTTGACCGGGCGGAAGCGATGGCTGGTGTAGTACTGGGTCAGGAACAGGAACGCGATGCTGGTCGCCAATCCAATCGCTCCGCAGGCCAAAAACAGCAACCACGCCTTCGGGAAATCCGGAGAAGACAGCAGCCACCGGCTGGCGGCGGCAAAGCCGACGAGGGCGAGCACGGCCGTGATGTAAAAGCCACGGTTGAGCGCTTTCATTGGGTCCTCATCACCATGCACGCGTACTGATAGCACGCCGATGATGGAAGCAATCAGTCCGAGCGCGTGGGCGACCAGCGCAAAGATGACGCCGCCGAGTCCGAAAATGCCGTACATCGTGATGCCGATGATCATGGCGCCCAAAGCTTCGGCGACGCTGGATTCAAACAAGTCCGCCCCGCGGCCGGCGCAGTCGCCGACATTGTCGCCGACGAGGTCGGCGACCACCGCGGGGTTGCGCAGGTCATCTTCCGGAATGCCGGCTTCCACTTTTCCCACCAGATCGGCGCCGACATCGGCGGCTTTGGTGTAGATGCCGCCGCCCAGCTGCGCGAACAAGGCAACCAGCGACGCGCCGAACCCGAAACCGACCAGCTGCAGCGGCACCTCTTGCGGATTACCGTAACCGCCGAACAGCAGGAACAGGCCGGTGACGCCCAACAGCGACAGTGCGACGACCAAAAATCCGGCGACGGCGCCGCCGCGCAGTGCCAAGCGCAGCGCGCGGTCAACGCTGGTGAGCGCACCCGCGGCCGTGCGGAGATTGGCGCGGACTGCCGTAGCCATGCCGAGGTATCCGGCGAGCGCCGACAGGAACGCGCCGAGCACAAACGCGCCGACGGTACGCAGGCCGGTAACGGTATTGCCCTGAAGGGCGTAGAGAAGGTACATGAGGAGGGCGAGCGCCACGACGATGCCGGCAATGGTGGTGTTCTGGCGTTTGAGGAAGGCCCCGGCTCCCTGCTTAATGGCCAAAGCGACCGACTGCATTTCGGGCGTGCCGGTGTCGGCGGAGAGCACCTGGCGGGACAGCAGGAACGCGGCGATTAACCCGGCCAGACCAACGGAGAAGATGAGGACAAACATCGTCATAGGCGGTTTCGGTTAATGAAACGGTGACGCGTTAAGAATAATTATTTCTTTTTCGATTTCTTGGGTTTCTCGGAAATTTCAGCGGCCGGTTGGGGCGCCGCCGCCTCTCCTTCGGCGGGCGCTGGGGTAGTAGCCGGCGGTTCCGAGGTTTCCGTTTTCGTTTCATCCGGCGCGGCGGAAGCTTCCGGGGTCAATTCGGCGCCCTCGGCGAGCTTGCCGGCGGCAATGATATCAATCTTCCAGCCGGTGAGCTTGGCCGCCAGCCGCACATTCTGACCGCCGCGGCCGATGGCCAGGGACAACTGGTCTTCCGGTACCGTCACCACGGCCGTCCGGTTGGGTTCGTCGATCTGGATGCTGGAGACCTTGGCCGGCGAGAGCGCGTTACCCAGGTACACTACGGGATTGGCGTCGTATTGAATGATGTCAATTTTTTCTCCGCGCAGTTCCGAGATGATGGTTTGCACGCGGGCGCCGCGCTGGCCGATACAAGATCCGATCGGGTCGATGTTTTCGTCGTCGGTCCAGACGGCGACTTTGGTGCGCGAGCCGGCCTCGCGGGCAATGCCTTTGATCTGGACCGTGCCGTTGGCGATTTCCGGGATTTCGGTATGGAAGAGTACCCGGACGATCTGCGGATGCGAGCGCGACACGACGATCTCCGGTCCGCGGGTGCCTTTGGTGACCGACACCACGTAGACTTTCAGGCGTTCGCCCGGCGGGTAGGGTTCACGTTCGATCTGCTCCTCGGGCGGCAGGATCGCCGCGGCCCGACCGAACTCGATCAACACCATGCGGCCCTCGCGCCGCTGGACGGTGCCCGTAGCGATTTGACCTTCGCGGCCCTTGAATTCGTTGAAGACCATTTCGCGCTCCGCCTCGCGGATCTTTTGGGTGATGACTTGCTTGGCGGTTTGCGCGGCCATGCGTCCGAACGCGCCCGGCGTTTCCAGTTCCTGAACCAGCTCTTCGCCGATATTAACGTCCGGTTTGATCTTTTTGGCGTCGGAGATCTGAATTTCCGTTTTCGGGTTGAAACGCGGTTTCTCCGGATCAGTGGTCCCCGCAGCCGGCGCAGCGGTTCCATCCGTCGGTGCGGCCGGCGGGGGTGGCGGGAGCGGTGCCGCGCCGCTGGCGGCGGCTTCCAGGGCCGCCAGTTCTTCCGGCGGCAGGTCTTCCACCACGGTTTTGACGTCGCAGACCTTCATGCCGCCGGTTTCCACGTCAAACTTAACCTTGATGTTTTGCATCCGGTTACCGTAGTCCTTGCGGTAGGCCGCGCCGAGCGCCGACTCCACCGTTTCGAGGACCGAATCGTAGGAGATGTTTTTCTCCTCGCAGATTTGCTTCATGGCCGCCGCAATGGCGGAACGCTGGTCTTTGTCCATAATAAAATGAGAAATTATTGGTTGGATAATTGAGGCAAAAAATGAAGTAGCCTATCAGGCTACCTTGTCCACAGTATAGACGGGAACGCCGCGAACTGTCAAGCGAGCTCGGCGCTGCAGCCGGTTTTAACCGGATGTTTGACGGGAATAATTTTCCTTGATATATTCTGGAACTCTCGATGTGGTGGTTGATGATCGGTACTTGAGGCAATGGGTGCGCAGGAGGTGTTCTTTGGAAAAAATGAAGGTTGTCCTCGTCACGACGACCTTTTACCTGAAGCTGAATGATCCGCGGCTTGCCCTGGCGCAGCGGACCATCGAAGCGGCGGAGGGGCACCGGTACCCCATCATCGTCGTGGACGACTCATCGGATCCGGCCGTGCGCCAAGCCATTCGCGCAACGCGGTGGGCCACAGTCTGTGACCAGGCCGAGGACGGCATGGGTGCTTCCCGCCGTCAGGCCATTGCCGCCGGGCTGGCGTGGGAGAGCGGGACGGCCGATGTCGTCGTCTGGCTGGAGCCCGAAAAGTATCCGCTGGTCGCGCAGCTTACACCGGCCATCCGGGCGGTCCACGAACGGAGGTGCGAGCTCGCGGTGCTGCGGCGCCCGAACTTCGGGTGCCATCCGCGCTATCAGGCGCGGTCCGAGCAGCTCGGCAACCTCGCGCTATCGGCGCTCACGGGCCGGCCGGATCTCGATCTTTTTTTCGGGCCGCGCGTGATGAGTCGCGACGCAGCGGAAGTGTTCGGCCGGTACGACGGCCGGTACGGCGACCGCTGGGAAATCCTCTTCGTTCCCGTCCTGCAGTTGCTCGCCGAAGGTGGCTGGCGAATCCATTCGATTCCGGCCGAATTCTACTATCACCCGCCCGAGCAGACGGCCGCCGAAGAAGGCGACCCCACTATCGTTCGCAAACGCGACGAGCAGCGCATCGTGCTGATCGCCGCCATGGCGAGTGCGGCGCAGGATCTCCGGTTCTTTCCCCGGTTGTCCGATAACGGGTGCTAGGCCCGTGGCGCAGGGAAAAAAATAGAACGCCGTTGTCATTGATCTGACAACGGCATTTTTCTTGGTGTGGAAAATTTTTTATGGCCTGGCGCGCGGATTATTGAGCACTTCGCGCACGACGTACTTGGGCCGGTGTTTGACCTCTTCAAAAATGCGGCCGAGGTACTCGCCGATAATTGAGAGGGAGAGCAGCTGCACCGTGCCGAAGAATAAGACCATCAGAATAATCGTGCGGATGCCGCGCTGGCCTTCCGGCAGGTAGCCGAAGATGTAGCCGCCCAGGTAGAAGAGCAGCGCCAGCGACGTGACCACGACCAGGATTCCCGAAATGGTGGTAATCCACTCCAGCGGCGCATAGGAGAATGAGAAGAGTCCTTTGCGCGCGGTGCGGATGTACGTCCAGAATGTGAATTTGGTTTTCCCGGCGGTCCGTTCGCCCCGGAAGTACGGGATGCCGGTCGCCCTAAACCCGGCCCAGGCGCGCAAGCCGCGCACGAAGCGGTTGCGCTCGGGCATGGCGTTGATGACGTTTACCACCTTGCGGTCCATCAGCGAAAACTCCGACACGTCCAGGGGGATGTCGAGGTACGAGGTGGATTTCATCAGCCGGTAGAACAGTTTGTAGCAGGCATTGCGAATGGGGTTGCCTGCGCGGCGCGACCGGATGCCGTAGACCACGTCGTAGCCGGAAATCCATTTTTTGACAAATTGCGGGATCATCTCGGGCGGGTCCTGCAGGTCGGCGTCCGCCCAGACCACGGCGTCGCCCGAGGTGTGCTCGGTACCGGCGGTATAGGTGTGGTCAGGAGAACCGAAGTTGCGCGACAGCATGACGACCACCACGCGCGGGTCGGCGGCGGCGAGTTTGCGGTAGATGGGTTCCGAAGCGTCGGTCGAACCGTTGTCGGCGAAAACGATCTCGTAATTCGGCGTCACTTGCAAAAGCACCTCCTTGAGTTTCCCGTAGGTGCGCTCAAGATTTTCCTGCTCGTTGTAGCAGGGCACGACAACGGATATTTTTTTGCTGGTGAGCGTCGGCATACGTATAAGAGGTGAGATTACGCGGTCACGTTTTCGAAATGGGTGATTTTTTCCTGTCCGTCTTCAAATTTTTCAATACTGACGACATCGAGCCGGTACGCGGGGGGAGGGCTGTGAAGCCGCGTCAGGTATTCCGCCATGGCCCGCCCGATCCGTTGCTGTTTGCCTGCGCCGACCGCGTCTTCCGGAAATCCCAGTCCGCCGGCCGTTCGCGTTTTCACTTCGACGAACACCAGGCAGTCGCCGTCGCGGCAGATGAGGTCAACTTCACCGGCGCGGGTGCGGAAATTCCGTGCGACCATCCGGTAGCCCTTGCGTTTGAGGAATTTTTCCGCTGTCCGTTCGCCTTTTGAACCGAGGATGCTGCCAAGCCAGGCCATGTGATTGCGGGTTCCCCCGGCAATTATTTTGGCAGATACTTTTCGATCTGCAGCCGCCGTTGACGTTCCTCGCGTTTCTGCGGTTGCGTTTTCCATTCCTTCCATGCGACCGTCGCCACCCACGCGACGGTGATGGCCGTCCAGGCGGCCAGTAACAACCGTGACGAGAGGACGGGCACGCCGAGCCAGGCCACACCCGTGTAGGGCAAAAGCAGGATGCCCATGGTCATCAGCGGAAGCGCCAGCTGGCGGTAGGCATGCCGGCTGATGGGATCGGACGTGCGTGCGGCGTGCGATCGCGCCGCGATGCTGAGGAGTATCGCGACCACGGCCACGGCCGGGAGCAGCCGCTGGCCGGCCGGTCCCAGCGGGTCGGGATGCAAATTCAAGAGGTATCCCAAGTTGAGGTAGTAGGAGAGCGGCTGCATAGTTTCCAGAGATTATGATTTCGTGAATACGATTCCGTAGTGGTATTTGCCCGCGTCGAACGTTTCCTGCCGTTGCAACCGGGCGGCGGTGCCGAGCGCCACCACCTGGTCGGGAGAAAGGCGGTGGTCGGTCGGCGGCCCGAACGGGGTGGCGGTAGTTTTCCATTCCACCACCAGCAGTTGCCCGCCGGGTTTCAAGAGCCGTCGGGCTTCGCGGAAAATACTGGCACGGTCACGCGTTTGAAAGAGTACGTTGATGAGCAGGGTGATGTCAAGGCTTGCTTCCGGTACGGCGGTGACCCCGACGATCTCAAGATTCGCCCAGATCGGTTTGATGTTGGGTAGATTTTCCAGCCGGGCTTTCTTGGCGATTTCCGCCAGAGCCGATTTCAGAATATCCACGGCATAGACTTTGCCGGTGGTGCCCGCCAGCCGGGCGGCGCCCAGGGTGAACTGGCCATGACCCCCGCAGCCAAGGTCGGCGATCTTGCTCCCCGCGCGGAGCTTGAGGTGCGCAAATACCGCTTCGGGATGGAGGAGCTGGCTGTCGCTGGTGATGTAGGGCATACGATGAAACGTGAATTATCACTCATTGATAACTACAGTTTAGCAGGTTTGTCCGACTTCCGAAAAGACGGAGTCCGTTCCTTCGTTTTCATGCAATCAAAGATCGGCCGGTACGACCGGCGGTGGATCGCACACGGCCCGAATTGTGTGAGCGCGGCTTGGTGTTCGGGCGTGCCGTAGCCTTTATGATGTGCAAATCCGTAGGCGGGGTACCGGCGGTGGAGTGCGACCATCATGCGGTCGCGGGTGACTTTCGCGATAATCGAAGCGGCGGCGATGCAAAAAACGGAATTATCGCCGTCGATGATCTGGCGATTCGGTACGGCGAACAGAAAACCCCGTCCATCCACCAGAAGAAATGCCGGTTGCCGGGGGAGCGCCGCGATGGCGCGTTCCATGGCCAGCTGATTGGCCGCCGTCAATCCGCAGCAGTCGAGCTCGGCATGGCTGACCATCCCGACGGCCCAGGCGATTTTTTGCGTGAGAGCGTCGTACGCGCGTTCGCGCTGTTTTTCGCTCAAGGTCTTTGAGTCGCGCACCAGCCGCCGGAGCCGGCGGCAGGGCGCAAGTTCGGCGGCCGTCAGCAGTACCGCCCCGGCCACCAAGGGGCCGGCCCAGGCGCCGCGTCCGACCTCGTCGAGGCCGGCAATGTGCACATGTCCGTCGGCAAATGTTGCCTGCTCAACCGCCAGGGTGGGTTTGCGCGCAAATCGAAAACGGTTCATACACAGGGTATCCGGTTTTATCCCATCAATATTTCACTATCCAACAATCTGGGGATAGGCTCGGTATAACTTCGGGAGAAACTGTGGGTCGTTTTTATCCGGGTCATATCAAATCGGCGTGGCTCATGGTCAAAGATACCGGATTTTATCTCCGTTCAGCTGATTCTTTCGCTCTTGCTTCACTGAGCGGCAGTGCGGTATTCTTTCTTTTGCTTTCGCTGGGTGGGCCCGGTATTTTCCCGTCGCATCCGGTAGGAGGGGAAACCCAGCGCCAAAATTTAGACCCTTCTCCAATATAGTACCATTACCAAAACGGAGCCGCAGGGCTCCGTTTATTTATTGAATGCAATTTCAACCGTTTACCCCCACACCAGAACGCCACGGGCGTCAGCCCGTGGATGAATCCCCACACCAAATTTGGTGTGGGGATGAATAGTCAAAAACCTGGAGGGCATTGCTCTAGTGCCACGGACGTAAGTCCGTGGTGTGGGGGTTTACTTTTGGGTTGGCCAGCGGTACGCCGGGAGGGTGAGGTAGCGGTGGGCTTCCAGCGCCGCCAGTGCGCCGTCGCCGGCTGAGATGACCGTCTGCTTGTAGGCGACATCGGTGACATCGCCGGCGGCGAAGGCGCCGGGGATGCTGGTGCGCTGCCGCCGGTCAACGACGATCTCGTGTTCCGCGTTTTGCTGAAACGGCGCGACGATCGCCGGATCGGTGTCGGCGCCGATTTCGAGGAACAAGCCGTCAATTTCCAGCTCGCGGGTAATGCCGGACGCATCGCGGATCGTGGCGGAGCGGATGACCTGGGTGCCGGTGATGGCGGTGACCTGGGATCCCAGCAGCAGCTGCACGGGGCTTTGTTTCAGTTTGGCAACGGTAATTTCATCGGCGCGGAAATCGTTGCGGCGATGGATGAGGTACGTGGCTTTGGCGATATGGGACATTTCGAGCGCCGCTTCCACCGCCGCGTTGCCGCCGCCGACTATGGCCACGGTTTTGCCCCGGTAGAGCGGCGCGTCGCAGGTCGCGCAAACCGAAACTCCCCGGCCGAAGAATTTGTCCTCGCCCGGAACTTTCAGGCGCCGCGGCACTTTGCCGCCGGCCACGATCAGCGCGCGACCGGTGACCGCGTCGCCGGTACTGAGCGCAAGCGTGAAAGTTTTATCCACGCTAATTTTTGTGACCTTGGCGGAAATGTGCACTGCCCCCAGTCCGAGCGCGGTCTCTTTGAACCGTTCCATCAATTCCAGGCCGGCCAGATGGCCGACGCCGGGGTAATTTTCAATATGGCTGGAGAGCGCGGTGGCTCCTCCAACTTCGGGGCTGATGATCGCTGTCGTCAGCTGTTTTCGCCGGGTGTAGATGGCAGCCGTCAGTCCAGCCGCCCCCGCGCCGACGATCAGCACGTCATAACGTTGCTCGGCCATAGGCGAATGGTGGTGTCTGCGTTTACGCCGGTGGTTGGCTCGGCGGGAGCGACTGGAGTTTCTCTCGCAGCGCTTCCTTGCTCTGCAAGCCGATCAGCTGGACGACGGGGTTTCCTCCCGAGAAAACGATGAGCGTGGGGATGCTCATGATCTGGTAGCGGCCCGCGATGTTGGGGTACTCGTCAACATTCAGCTCCGTGAATTTGACCCCGGTGAGCTCTCCGGCGAGCTGTTCGATGATCGGATGCTGCACGCGGCACGGCGCACACCACGGCGCCCAGAAATCCACCAGCACCGGCCGATCGGATTTCAGCACCTCGGCGGTAAAATTATTTTCGTTAATTGCGACAATGGGCATAGGTAAGTATTAATCCGATGCAAAAGAAAGCGCACCGGTTGATTCAGTAGAATAAATGAAATTTCTGTCTCCATCGGCGGCGCGTGGTACGGCAGGTCGCCCAACAACGGAGAGGGATGGGATTCGTACCACCGCAGTATACCCCGCCGCACAATCTCCAGCAAGGGAATCGGTCAAGCGTGCGCCCGCAGGAGCACATCGGACTTGACGCGCATGACCGATGCTAAGACCGTGCGGCAGGAGTATGTCCAGGGAAGCCATCCGTGTCGTCCATCACATCCGAAACCCGCCGGACATCAGTACATCGCCACGACGATGGGGAAAGTTAAAAGGGTAAAGCGATAAATTATTTCAAGCCGGAGCGCAGTCGGAATCCGGTACGGAATTTTTCCATGCGGAGAAAACGGTAGTCCGGAAGTGTAGCACGGTTTTTACTATTTGGCAAGAGTGCCGGCTGCCCAAGCGTGTTGCTAAGGCTTGTTTTTGCGATTTTTGCGTGTTACCATTGCGACACTAGGCACGGTTTTCGTTTTTTGCAGCATGCGGTAATTTTAGCTTCGTTGAGTCATTTTATTGCATTAGACACATGTTTGGTATGGCTAGCTCGGATACTGCAGCGCATGACGTGCGCGCACCGCAGGAAAAATCATCGGCCGGTAAAGGTCAGGTCATGATTACGGGGACGTCCAGCGGCATCGGTCGGGCGCTCGCCAAACAAATGGTGAACGACGGGTGGAAAGTTTGGGGCGTGGCGCGGCGGGAGGCGCCGTTACGGGAACTGCAGCAGGAGTTGGGGGAGAGTTTTTCGTTTTCCGTTGCCGATGCGTCCGCGCCCGCCGACGTTGCGCGCGTGGTGCGGGAAATGGACGTCGCCAAGTTTACACCTGATACCGTGGTGCTGAATGCCGGAATTTATCCGCATGACACCGATAACGGTTTCGCGTCCGAGGTCGCCCGGGAGGTGATCTCCGTCAACGTCAACAGCGCCTTGAACTTCGTGGGGGTGTTACTCCCGCGTTTTTTGTCCCGCGGCCGCGGTCAGTTCGTGGCGGTCTCTTCCCTTTTTGGCGTACGGCCGGATCCCCGGGGGGTCGGGTACGCCGCCAGTAAAGCGGCGCTCAGCATGGCGTTCCGCAGCTTACACGTGTGCTACCACCGCAGTCCGGTGCGATTTAAGGTGATGTATTTCGGGCCGATTACCACGGAAAAGTATTTCCCGCCGAGCCGTCCGCATTCGGCGCTTGCCGCGCGCAGTCCCCAGCAGGCGGCTTTAGCTATCCGCCGGCTGATCGCCGGCCGCCGGGTGCGCGTCATTTATCCGGGATTGGTCGGATGGGCGTTCCGGCTTTCCGCCTGGCTGCCGGATTTGGCGTTTGAAACGCTCTCCAAGCCGTTCAAGCGGTAACTCTCCACGCCCTGCCCCGTGCGGATGATGGCCTTGAATCCCCGTTGATTTTTTGGCGAAAATATGGGACATTGGGTAGCGTAATGAATCGGCTTACGCTCATTATTATATTCATTTAATCGGGTGGTTCGTTTTCCGGCATCTTTTAACAGCCGCGTTACCTGTTTGAAGCGTCGGGAACGGTGAATCACCCTTATTCATTCGTTGTATGCAAATTACCCGGAACATCCGGCCGGTCGCGGTGGAAGAGCGCGGCAACATCACGCGCGTGGTTGATTCGCCATCCCCGATCCGCAGCGTCCTGTTGATTACCTCCAAAGCCGGTTCGGTGCGCTCGAATCACTACCACCAGAAGGATACCCATTACTGCTACATCATTTCCGGCAAGGCGGAGTGGCATGAAAAACCGGTCGCGGGCGGAAAAACGGAAACCGCCGTGCTGTCGGCCGGCGACATGGTCTTCACGCCGCCGATGGTGGTGCATGCCGTGAAATTTTTGGAGGATACCGTGTTCCTGGCGTTTGCCACCGAATCGCGCGAACAGACGGACTACGAGGCCGATACCATCCGCGTGAAACTCATCTGAAGTCGCACCATGGAAACTTTGCGTTTTGCCGTCATCGGCGTCGGGCATTTCGGAAAAAATTACGTGCGGTTGCTCAAGGAGTTGCCCGGCGCGACGCTGTCGGCCACCGCGCAGAGCGCGGCGGAAGCGCAAGCGGTGCTGCAGCGCCCCGATATTGACGCCGTGGTGATTGCCACGCCCCCGACGACGCATGCGGCGCTGGCGGCCGCGGCGCTGGAATCCGGCAAACACGTGCTGGTGGAAAAGCCGATGGTACTGCGCATGGCGGATGCACGGATGCTGCAAAAGAAGGTGGGAAGTTCCCGGCGGGTGCTGATGGTCGGCCACCAGTACTGCTACAACGATTACATCAAACACCTCAAGGAAGAGATGCATCGCGGCACGCTGGGCAAGGTGCGCTACGTGTACGCCGAGCATTTGTACTTCGGCCCGGTGCGCAGTGACGTCGGTGCGTTTTGGGATACGGCCACGCATGAGCTCGCGATCATTGACTATCTGTTCGGGCCGTGCGAAATTACCGACGCGCGCGGATCGGCCTGCGCCATACGGGGCGGAAGCGACGATGATTTCGCCGCCTGTACGGTGAATTTTTCAAACGGAATGCTGGCGACGATCGTCGCTTCGCGCTTCGCGCCGCAGAAGGTGCGCCGGATGTTTTTCGGCGGGACTGACGGCCTGGCGATATTTGACGATCTTGAACCGACCGAAAAATTGAAGTTCACGGATTTTGCGTATCCGATGCCGTCGGCAACACCCGCCGCCAGTTCACTATTTTTTACTCCGTCTTCCGCGCGGGTGGTGACGCCGCATATTACGGCCGGCGAGCCGTTGCGCCACCAGGTGGAGCACTTCATCGCGTGCGTGCGTACCGGCGCTTCTCCCACAACGGGCATTGAACACGGTCTGCGCGTAACGCAATGGCTGGAGTACATTTACCAGCGGATTTCTCCGGCGCCGTTGAACAACGGTAAACGGAGAAAAAAATAGTTCCCGTGCGAAACGAATTAATTTTTACTTTGCCACATCAGTTGATCCCCTGGTATGGAGCTCTCCATTATCATTCCGGCGTATAATGAGGAAGTGCGATTGCCGGCGACGTTGCGCGCACTGTTCGATCATCTCTACGCCCACTACCATGGCGATTACGAAGTGATCGTGGCCGATGACGGTTCCACGGACGGCACCGCGGCGCTGGTGCGGCAGTCCCAGGATGCATACCCCCAGCTGCGATTGCTCCCGTTTCCCGGCAACCGCGGTCGCGGGGCCGCCGTGCGCGATGCGGTGTTTTCCGCCCAGGGGAAGTTCATTTTGCAAATGGATGCGGACGGCAGTACGGAAATGGAAGCGGTGACCGAGTTTTTGAAATACCTCGCGCGGCATCCCGAAGCGCACGTGCTGGTCGGCAGTCGGACGGTGCCCGGCGCAAAAATTGTGACGCCCCAGCCGTGGCTGCGGGTGTTTTTGGGGTACGGTTTTTTGTTCGCCGCGTGGCTCCTCTACCGCTGGCCCTGGGGGATCGACCGGATCAACGGGTTCAAAATGTTTCGCCGAGAAGCGGCCGAGGATATTTACCGCCACCAGTTCGAGGACGGATTTTTGGCGGAAGTCGAAGTGGTGTTTGTCGCCGACCGGCGGGGGTGGAAAGTAGTGGAACTGCCGATCCGCTGGACCGATTACCGAGGTTCGCGCGTCCACCCTTGGCGCGAATCCTGGCGGTCGCTGTCCGGCATGGTAAAGATTCTTGGGCGCAACCGGAAAGGCCTGTACGCCAAGTAAGACGGATATGGAGCACGAGTTTGGCAGCGTTTTGATCACGGGGGGTTCGGGTTTTATCGGCTCGAATTTTTTGCGTTACTTTTACCACGCCCACCCGCAGGCCCGCATCGTCAACCTCGACCTGCTGACCTACGCGGGGAACCCCGAGAACCTGCGCGACCTCGAAACGCTGGAAGCCGGCCGGACGGAGGCCCAACGGCGCTACCGTTTCGTGCAGGGCGACATCTGCGACGAGGTGCTGCTGGAAAAAGTTTTCTCCGCCGGACGGTTTGACCTGGTGGTGCACTTCGCCGCCGAATCGCACGTGGACCGTTCGATCTTCAGCATGGTGCATTTTGTGCGCACCAACATCGAAGGCACGCGGGTGCTGGTGGAGACGGCGCGCCGTCACGCCATTCCGCGGTTTGTCAATATTTCCACCGACGAAGTCTACGGAACGATTGCCGCCGGCTACGCGGCCGAACACGCGCAGCTCAAGCCCTCCAATCCGTACTCGGCGTCCAAGGCCGGCGCCGATCTGCTGGTGCAGGCGTACATGCGCACGCATAATTTTCCGGCCATCATCGTGCGCGGCTCGAACAACTACGGTCCGTACCAGTATCCCGAAAAATTGATCCCGCTGGCGCTCACCAATGTGCTCGAAGGAAAGAAGGTGCCGTTGCACGGCAACGGGCGGCACGTCCGCAGCTGGTTGCACGTGCAGGATTTTTGCCGCGCGATTGATCTGGTGGCGCACGCGGCGCCGGTGCACAGCCTCTACAATGTGGCCGGCGAAGAGCGCACCAATCTCGAAGTCGTCGACTGCATACTCCGGCATCTGGGCAAGGACCCGGCAGCGTGCCTGCAGTACGTCAACGACCGGCCGGGGGCTGATCTCCGGTACGCGGTGGACGGCAGCAAGCTCGAAGGGGAACTGGGCTTTAGCCGCGTGCACCGTTTTGAAGAGGCGATCGGCGACGTGGTGCGATGGTATGCCGCCAACCAAACCTGGTGGAAGAATATCCGCCTCAAGCCGGGATTTTTGGAACACTATGAACGACAATCGAACGGTCGTTGGTGTTGAGCAATGCCGCATCTGCGGGAATGCCGACCTCACGCCCTGCATGGATTTCGGCGCGCAGCCGCTCGCCAACGCGTTTTTGGACGAGGCCGCACTGAGCCAGCCCGAACCGACCTACCCGCTGCGGGTGCTGTGGTGCACGCGCTGCCATTTGGTGCAGCTGGCCGATGTCGTCGACCCGCGGGTGATGTTTGCCCATTACGTCTACCATTCGTCCGGGATGCCGGCGCCCAAACATTTCCGCGATTATGCCGAGCAGATCGTATCCCGCTTCATCCGTTCCCCGCAGGAGCGCGTGGTGGAGATCGGCAGCAACGACGGTCATTTCCTTGCGGTGGTCAAAGAGACCGGCACGCCCGTGCTCGGGGTGGATCCGGCGTTAAACATCGCGCAGATCGCCAATGACCGCGGCGTGCCGACGATTGCCGATTTCTTCGGCGAACGCGTCGCACAACAAATCGTGCGCGATCACGGTCCGGCCCAAGTCATCGTCGGCAATAACGTCGTCGCCCACATCAACGACCACCATGACCTGTTGCGCGGCGTCACGGCGCTTTTGTCCGACGACGGCGTGTTCGTGCTGGAGGCGCCGTATCTGGTGGACATGTTTGAAAATCTGACCTACGACACCATCTACCATGAGCACCTGTCGTACCTGGCGGTGCGGCCGCTCCAGGCGCTGTTTCACCAATACGGAATGGAAATATTTGATGTCGAACTCCACCAGGTGCAAGGCCAGTCGCTCCGAGTGTTCGCCTGCCGCCAAGGCACGCGGCCGGTGGAGCCGAGCGTGGCAGAATTTGTCCGGCGGGAATCCGATTGGAAGCTCGACCAGCTGGCGTCGTATCAGCGCCTGAGTGAACGCATTGCCGCGTCGAAAAATAAATTAGTCAATCTGCTGCAGCGTTTGCGGCGGGAGGGCAATACGATTGCCGCCTACGGCGCGCCGGCCAAAGGCAACACCCTGCTCAATTACTGCCGCATCGGTCCCGACATCCTCGACTACGCGCACGAGGATCTGCCCGCGAAAGTCGGCCTCTACACGCCGGGTATGCATATCCGCGTGGTCGACCGCCCGTACACCCAGTCCCATTGGCCAAAGTATTTCCTATTGCTGGCATGGAATTACCTCGAACCGATCTTGGCCAAAGAAGCGGCCTACCGTCGCCAGGGCGGGAAATTCATCATTCCGGTGGGCGACGAAATCCGCGTGATGTAACTATGGCGGATCAAACTCTTTGGGCCGAATTTCTCACGCGCGTTCTGTGCGACCGTCTCCCCCGACCCGCGGCCGTTCCGGTGTATCTGTTTGAACAGACCGCCGATAATCAGAGTTCTGTTTTGGATGCCGCCGTGACCCTTTGGCGGGAGGGGCGGGTGCAATTCCTTGCGCTCTCCGGTTACGGAAATCGTTTGGGCTACCCGGGCGGAGCGGTCTGGAAAAAGTATCTTCTCTCACACGGCGTGCCGGAGTTAAAAATTCGGTTGGTGCACGACGACCCGTCCGGGTCTACCCAGTTCAATACGTTTCTGGAAGCCCAATCGCTGGTCCGGACCGCCAAGCAATCTGGGTGGACGTCGCTTGCGATTTGCGCCTCTCCGTTCCACCAGCCGCGGGCGTTCCTGAGTACCGTCAGCGCCGCGCTGCACGATTATCCCGAATTGCGCGTGTACAATACGGTGGGCAATGTGTTGTTATGGGACGAAAAAGTGACGCACAGCCAAGGGGTGCTCAAGGCCACGCGCGCCGGTTTGATCGGGACGGAATGGGAGCGCATCATCCGCTACCAAAAGAAAGGCGATCTGGTGCCTCTGGATTTGGCTGTGGCGTACCTGCGCAAGCGGGATTAAGGCAACTAGAGATATGCCATCACGTATAAAAATTTACGCGTTACTCGCCCTGCCCGGTCTGATCGCCTTGGCGCCGGTGCTGTTTTTTGGGCAGGTGTTTGCCGACGGTGACGCGGTCCAGCAGCTGTACCCCAGTTTCCAGTTTCTCCAGGACGCGATGCGTACGGGCGACACCGTGGTGTGGAACCCGCACGTGCTGACCGGTTTTGTGACCGCCGCGAGTTTGATGGGGGGTCTCTTGTCGTGGTTTCACCAACTGGTTTTACAGGTACTTTCAATTGCCGCTGCGTACGGGTTTCTTACTTTCTTCTATTTCACGCTCACGGCGATTTTTACATTCGAACTCGTGGTAGCGCTTGGGCTGTCGCCGACCGCGGCCGTCTTCGCCGGTCTGGTTGCGCCCTGGGTATCGGCCTACTTTGCGTGGGCGGGGAACATGACCATGACGCCGAGTTTTTTTCTCCTGCCTGCGCTCCTCTATTTCGGCCTGAAATTTTCCCGGCGGCCGTGGGGGTCGAACCTCGTAATGGTGCTTGCCGGAGGAATTCTCATTGGAACTGCGCTCCATGCGGCGCACATTCAGACGGCGACGCAGGCGATTGCCACGGCGATGGTGTGGGCGCTGTTTTTGGATATCCGCAACCGCAAGCTCCGCGCGCTGCCGATGCTCCTGCTGACCTTGGTGGTTGCCGCGGTGGTCGCGTGGCCGCAGTACCGGCTGTTTTTGTTCGCGAAGGATCTGTCCGCCAGAGTACTGCAGGGCATCAGCATGTCCGAGGCGCAGGGCGGGGCGCTTGTTTTCGGCGATCCCCTCTCATTCCTTTTTCCGGATATCAGTTTGCCCAAGGGAATTTCCCAACCCGGCATACTGTATGTCGGCGCGGTGCCGCTCTTCCTGCTCGCCTTGGCGTTTGGCCGAAAAAAATCCGCCGAGTTTAAATTCTTTGCCGGCGTGCTGGCGTTCACGACCCTTGCCTCCATCAAATATTCGCCGGTGCTCTACCTCGTCCACCGGCTGCCGCTCTTTTCTTCGTTCCGTGGTCTTTCCCGACTGATGTATGTGGCGCTGTTTGCGCTCGTGATGCTGGCCGCTTACGGCCTGGAGCAGCTTCATGCCAGAAATGTTTTTACGCGGTGGCGGCAGATTTTTTTCCGCTGGGTCTGGCGCGGTGCACTCGCGATGCTCGCCGGATTTGTGCTGTGGAGTTTGGCGTGGAATCCGGTGCGCGGTTTCATCCGGGAGCAGGCCCTGCAGTATTTTACCGCTCACTACCCGGCGTCTGAGCTCACCCTGCCGCGCGCACACTACGAGCAGGTCATTGATCAACTCATCGGCAACATCGGGCGCGGCACCACACTGCCCAACCTGCCGGTGACGGTGGCTGTCGTTTCGCTGGTTGTCGCTGCCGCGCTCTTTCAGTACCGGGATAAATTTTCATCGCGGCAACTCGCGGTCGGCCTGGTGGCGATTTCTGCCATGAATTTGGCGACGGTGAACGCCGCGCGCATCAACACCGTGCCGTTTGCCGATCTCCAGTCGCCGCCGCAATCCGTGTCGTATTTGCGCGCGCATGCGGCCTCCGACTTCCGCGTCTTCACGGTGTTTGCCGGTTTTACGGCGTTTGACCGGCTGGACACCCCCTACGGCTACCACCCGCGCGAAAATGTCGAACTGCTCAAAAACATTTTGAGCCCAAACCTCGGCATGCTGTACGGCATCGACAGCCTCGACAGTTACGACAACCTGATGGACGAGCGGTCCAGCCGGGTCCTGGGGTACCTGGGCAGCGATCGTTCGCTGGACCAGGAAGGGAAACTGACGGAACAGCCGGTCAGCTTTGAAGAAAAGTTAAAAATCTTTCTGCAGCGTCTGCCGTTACTGTCCCAATACAACGTCCGGTACGTCGTTAGTGCTTATCCGTTGGAGCATCCGCAGCTCAAAGAGGTGCTGCGTTGGGAGGTTACCGTGCACCGCATTCCGCTCTACCTGTATGAGAACGTCGCCGCCCGGCCGCGGTACGCGCTGGTCGGCGATCCGGTCATGAAAAATGTTTTGCCCGGACGGGAATCGTGGGCGGCGAACCTGGAAGCGGCGCAGCAGGGAAAAACGGTCATCGAGTGCGACGCGTGCGCGCCGGGAGAACTTGGCAGCGGCACGGTCACGCTGCAAAAAAAATCCAATGCCGCGTATGAATTTTTAGTGACCGCGGCGAGTTCGCAGTACTTCGTGTTCGGTCAGAATTTTTTGCCGGGCTGGCGCGCCACGGTGGACGGAAAACCGGTGACGATTTTGCGCGCCAACTATATCAATCAGGCGATCGCCGTGCCGGCCGGAACGCATACCGTTGTGTTCACCTTTGCGCCTCTCAAATGATGCGAGAGAGGTAAAGCCCACCACCCGCCTTCAGCCCGCGAACTACGACAACGGTTGAAAAACAGTGATGCGGCGCGGTTTACCTCCTCTGGCTCGCTCATTCCGTAGCCGTTGTATTACGGGTGGCCTTCGGCGGGTTAATTGTTGCCAGCCAAATTTTCTGGCAAAATTTGGGGAAACAATTAAAAAAATGCCTCCCGGTGTGAAGCCGGGAGGCGAATGTTGTGTGCGCGGGGCGCTTACGGATTGCTGCGGTCGCGCAGCCACAGGTAGGACAGTGCCTCCTCTGCCGGGGGCAGGTCGCCCTTGGCCGTGTAGGTTCGGATGCGCTCCAGCTCGGCGTCGATCAACCCCACGCGGCGGTCGCGGACTTCGCCCTGTGAGTGCAGCGCCACTTCCCCCCACGGCAGGGCGACGCCGGGTACGTTGTACACCCAGAGCGTGGGCGGATTTAAACGGCCCAGCCGCTTCATCGCGCCCACCACTGACAGGAACGCCCGCAGCTGGTGGAACGGTGCGGCGACGATCGCCAGCGCATTCCAGCCGGCGGTCTGTTCGGCGTACCGTACCAGCGCGAGCATTTCGGTGAACGTGTTGAGGGGTTCGGCCATCGGGACGACACAAATGCGATTGCGTTTTATGCCGCCCACGACCATCGCCTCTATCCACGAATCCGTTCCGGAGTAGCCGGTGGTCTGTCCGCCAGTAATTGCGATAGGGGGCGGATTGATCTGCCATTCCGGTAGTTTCGCGTCGCATACGCGCATGAGTACGGCAGGCCGGTTGTCGTCCGTCTCGCCGACCAGATACCGCGGCAGCGGGTGTCGCGGCAGCCGGTCGCACAGCACCAAGGTCAGTAACCGCAGCAGCGTATTTTGCTCGTTCACGACGATTCCTCCAAAAAGTTCAATGTATGAAATTGTTCGAGAACAAACGGTAACGGTAGAAAAATGTAGCAAATCAAGCCGTTATTGTCAATGTTGAGAGCCGTTCATGTAGCATTGACCCCTCCATATCCATGCGGTAGAGTGACCTTAACGAATCCGCCCCCCGTTCTCCATTGCGGGACCGGGGGCGTTTATTCTCACCTTTGATTGATTACCATTATGTTTTGGAAAAAATACTTGGAACGGATTTCCCGGTTCTACCCCAGCGACCAGAGTTCAGCCGTCGGCAAAGTTCGTACGATGGCGCAAATTGTCATCATCAAATTTTTCCATCCGTTCGCGTATCCCGGCATGAACCTCGTGCCGTACCAGAAAAAGCTCAAAGGGCTGAAGAGCAACCGTGCATTTGTGGACCGTTACATCGAATCGAAAAAAGATTTCGAGCAGCTGTGGAAGGCAAAACCCCGCGAGACGCAGGCGCAGGTGGAGAGTTTCTACCATGAGCACGACAAGGATGTCTGGCGGCAGGTGTACTTGAGCCGGTACAGCCGGCACAAGAAAAAATACGTGCTGATGGTGACCAACGCCGTGCGCGATTTTTCGCGCGATCCCAATCTCAAAATTCTGGATTACGGCTGCGGCTGCGGTATCTACGGCCACTATTTGTCCCGCCGCGGCTACCGCGACATCACGTTCGCCGACATTCCGTGCAGCACGTTCGATTTTGTCCAGGCCGCGTTTGGTTCGGCCTTCAAGTACATTACGCTCAACCAGCCCGCGCCGCTCAAGGAAACGTACGACGTGATACTGATGATCGATTGTCTGACGCACGCGTTCCATCCGCTTGAGGCCACGCGCCACGTACTTGCGCACCTCCGCCCCGGCGGACTGCTGGTGATCTACTACGAAAAGGGCGTGGAGATGACGCACCTGGCGCGGGCCGTCGAACAACGCGCGCCAACGATGCGCATGATCGCCGAGCAGTGCCGGTGTCTCAAGGACGAGGAAGTGTACGTGAAGCGCTGAAGGCAGGAAGTTTTTCCGTCGGCAGGGAAGTGCGACCGGCGGGTTGGTCTATGTTTTCGAAAATTTTTTCGTGGAGTCGCTTCATTATCCGCCACCCGTTCACGCGCCACACCGCGATCCTGCAGGTCGGGGGCGTGATCGGCAAGGCGGTCGGCCTGGTGGCGAGCGTTCTGTACGCGAACCTGTTGGGGCCGGAAGAGTTCGGCGTCTACTCGCTCGCCATCGCCCTGGCGGGATTTCTGAATATTTTTCAGGAATTCGGGATGAGCCACGCGCTCGTGAACCTGCTGGCGCGCGCGGAAGCGCGCCATGACCAGGCGGACGCCAAGGATTTACTCGCCTATTTTCTCAAAGCGACGGTCGCGATCGGCGCGACTTCGGGTCTGGCCGGCATCCTGATCGCGCCGTGGCTGGGCGGGTTGTGGTACCACAGCCCGATGGTCGGGTGGCTGGCGGCGATCGGCGTACTGGCGTTTTCGTTGACGTTTTTTGTACCGTTGGTGACCACCATCCAGCAGGTGCGGCGCGAGCTCGTGCCGCTGGCGGTGCTGGAAACCGGCAGCAAGATTTTCGGCGCGGCGCTCACGGTCGGTTTGGTGCTCGCCGGTTTCGGTGCGCTCGGCGTCATCGGCGGCCAGTTTCTCACCATGGTTATCTCCAGCCTGGCCGCGGTATTTTTTTACCGGCGATACGTTCATGCGAATACCGCCGAACCCCTGACTGCACTCTGGCGCACGCGCGTTCCGTGGTCCAAAATCTCCTACTACTTCCGGTTCGGCTTCCTGATCGCGGTCAGTAAGAATATTTTAAAATTCAACCAAACCGTGCCCTTACTGGTGCTGGGCGCCGTATTACCGACGGCTTCAGGGCTGGGATTTTTCAAGGTGGCGCTGACCTATGTGGCCGCGCCGCTGGTGCTGACCGATCCGGCCATCCGGCTGTTGAGCGACCAGTTTCCCAAAACCGAAGTGTCCGGCACGGCTAAACTGTTCCGCCGTTTCTACCAGGTGACCGCGCTGACCATCCTGCTGCAAGCGGTGCTCACCGTCCCGATGCTGCTTTTGGCGCCGTTCGTGGTGACGGTGGTCTTCCCCGACTACCGCGCCGCGCTGCCGTTCATCTATGCGCTCGCGCCGTACACCGTACTGATTGCCAGCGGCGCCGGCTTGTCGGCCATGTTTCGTACGCTCAACCGGATGCAGGCAAACGTCATCATCCAGTTGGTGACGCTGGCGTGTCTCATACCGGCGTCGTGGTTCCTCATCCCCCGCTATGCCGTCCGGGGCGTGGTCATCGTGACCCTCTTCATGACCCTTTTGCCCAACGCCTTGGGGATTCTCTACTTCCGCTGGATCCAGCGCCGGCTCGTGGCCGCGCCGCCGGCCGCTCCCAACCCCGCCTGATATGGCCATGCACGAGAGCGAGCTCCATAAAATGTTTGCTTTTGAGCGCCACCATTGGTGGTTCGAGGGACGGCGCAAAGTTTTACGGGGGCTGCTGGCACGGTACCTGCCCGACCGGGGCGTGGAAATTCTTGACGCCGGTTGCGGGACGGGACATCACCTGATATTTTTGGATCGGCTCGGGTACCGCCGCGCGCAAGGGGTGGACCTCTCGCCGTTGGCCATTCGTTTCTGCGCGCGCCTGGGTTTGCGCAATGCGGAAACGGGCGACGTGACCCGGCTTCGGTTTTCCGCCGAGAAATTTGATGCGGTGATTTTGCTCGACGTGCTGGAACATTTAGCCGATGACACCGCGGGTTTGCGGGAGTGCTGGCGCGTGCTCAAGCCCGGCGGCATCGCGATACTGACCGTCCCGGCGTTCACGTACCTCTGGTCGCACCACGACGAGGTGCTCGGCCACCACCGCCGCTATCGCCGGGCCGACCTCCGGCGCCTCGCCGCCGCGACCGGTTTCACCCTCGTGCGCCAAACCTACATTTACTGCATTATTTTCCCGTTGGTTGCCGCGTATCGCTTCGTGTCCAAAGCGTTCCGGTTCGATCGCACCTCGGACCTGGAGGCAACCGCTGAACCGTTCAACAGCATATTGAAACTATTTGCCACTATTGAAGTCGGCCTCATCCGCCGCCGCGTGGATTTGCCGTTCGGCACGTCGCTGGCCGTCGTGCTCCATAAACCCGCGTCGGCCACCGGAGAATAACTATGGATATCCTTGGTCTCCACCTCGACACGCATGACAGCGGCGCGGCGATCGTCCGGGACGGAAAAATTCTGGCGGCCGCCAATGAAGAGCGTTTCTCGCGCATCAAAATGGACGGCGCGCCGCCGCGCCTGGCGCTCGCGTCGGTTCTCGCCACTTCGGGCATCGCGCCGAAAGACCTGAACGTCATTGCGATCTCCGGCTTGCGTCCGGGCTTCCGGAAATACTGGTACCATTTTTTACAGCAAGCCCAGCGCGTCACTTTCACCCACGGCCGGTACCTCCAATCGTTCTACACGTTCAAGAGCCTTGACCGCGGACGCTTCTTCCGCCAGACCGGACTCTACGCGGTCGTGGAAGCGGCGCGGGCGGTCCGGGCGGCGGCCGCGATGGTCGCCGATCTGCGCCGGCAGGGGTTTTCCGGCGAAGTGACTTTTGTCGATCACGACTTGGCGCACGCCGCCGGTGCGTACTATACTTCCGGCTTCGCGCGTTGTTTTGTCGCCATTATTGAAGGCTCGAGTTTTACCAATACCTGCTCGTTCTGGCGGGGGCATGACGGCCAGCTGACCAAGGTCGGAGAAGTGCCGTTGCCGCACAGTCCGGGGCGCTACTATGAAGTCGTCACCCGCATATTGAATTTCCACCCGAAAAAACACGGCGGAAAAATTACCGGCTTGGCCGCGTTTGGCGATCCAAAAAAACTTTACCCGGTGGTCGAGCGGCTGTTCTGGGCGGAAGGGAAAACCATGAAGGTGAGTCCGGAGCTGTTTTCCATCAATGAAGAGTACTTCACGCGCGGCAAGAGTTTGCCGGCCGCGTTCGCCGGGTATGCGCGGGAGGACATCGCGGCGGCGTTCCAGCGGCGCCTGGAGGATGTCTGCGTGCAGGTAATTTCCGCCTGGAAGAAAGAATTGCCGTTTGAATCCCTGGCGCTATCGGGCGGCGTAGTCGCCAACGTCAAACTGAACTTCGAGCTCCTGCGGCAGTTGCAGCTGAAAGAAATTTTCGTGCACCCGGGCATGGGCGACGCCGGCCAGGCATTGGGCGCGGCGCTGGCGGTTATGGCGCAGCGGTCAAAACTTCTGCCGTTCAAGATGCCGCACGCGTATCTGGGGCCGAGTTTCGATGAACGCGCGTGTGCGGCGGCGCTCACCGCGGCGCAGATCCCGTTCCGCCGCGAGGAAGACGTGGCGCGCTGGACGGCACAGCGGCTGGCCGAAAATAAGGTCGTGGGATTTTTCCAGGGCCGGATGGAGTACGGGCCGCGGGCGCTGGGCAACCGCTCCATCCTCTATCCGGCCACCGACCCCAAGGTGAATGACTGGCTGAACAAGCGGCTCAAGCGCAGCGAATTCATGCCGTTTGCGCCCGTCACCCTGGATGAGCGCGCTCAAGATTGCTACGACCTGGTCCCCCGCTGCCGCCACACGGCAAAGTTCATGACGATTACTTTGCCAGCGACGAGATTCATGCGCGAAAAGATGCCGGCGGCAGTGCACATCGACGGTACCTGCCGGCCGCAGCTGATCGACCGTCAGACCAATCCGGTGTACTATGACACGCTCAAGCGCTACGAGGAGATCACCGGACTGCCGACCCTGGTGAACACGAGCTTCAACATGCACGAGGAGCCGATTGTCTGCACGCCGCAGGAAGCGATTTCGGCGTACCTGCAGAGCGAGCTGGATGTGCTGGTGCTCGGTAATCTCGTGGTTGAGCGTCGGGCGCCTTGAGGATGCCGGTCGGGCGGATTGACGTCTGGCGCGTCGTCTGGTACCATACCTCCTGCGCAAGCGCGTTCCTTCCAACCTGAGCAGCAGGTTGGATTTTTGATTTTTCGCCACCGCAGCAAGGGAGCGTGCGACCGCTGCGAGGTGTGCGAAAAATAAACCCGCCGAAGGTCGTTCGCTTGACGAGGTTTATATTCCAGTGAGCCGAAGGCGTTTTTCGCGCCGGCATATAGGGCGAGAACAGTTGGCGTATTCGTGGACCGAAGGCGGGTTGATATCCGAGCTTGCGGTAGAGTACCTGATAGCATACGATAGAACAGAAGCTACTGTATGAAGATTATCATTCTTTCCGATCGCATTGCGCCGATACTGGGCGGGGCGATTGGCGTGGCGTACCAGCAGGCGCGCGGATTGGCTCAGCGCGGCCATGCGGTCACGGTTCTCGCCGGTTCGGGCACCGTTCCGCCAGAGGCCAAATTTTCCGTGCGCACGGTGCCGGCGGCATTCCATCCCCGCTATGCGGGCTATCTCGGCCTGCATAATCCCGCCGCGGCCCGCCAGGTGCGGCAGATGCTCGCCGAACTTCAGCCGGACGTGGTGCACGCGCACAACATTTACCATGCGTTGTCGTACCGCTGTCTGGTGGAAGCGCGCCGCGTCACGCCGCGCGTGTTTTTGACCGCGCATGACGTGATGAGTTTTGCGTACGCCAAGCTTACCCACTTCATCAATCCCGCCGACATGACCTGCCCGGCTCGGCCAAGTTACCACACGCCGTGGCAGGTGAATTTCTCCACCGCGCGCAAGCAATACAACCCGTTTCGCAATGGCATCATTCGTCGGCGGCTTGCCCGCATCACCAAAGTATTTGCCGTCAGCCAGGCACTGGCGGATGCTTTATCGGATAACGGTATCCGCAATGTCGCCGTGGTGCGCAACGGCATTGACGTCAATGACTGGCCCACGCTGCCGGCCGACGCCGTACGCAATTTCCGCCGGCAGTTCAAGCTCGAAAATAGAAAAATTCTTTTTTTCTCCGGCCGGTTGTCCGGCGCCAAAGGCATTCATCAGGTGCTTTTGGCACTGGCGCAAGTGGTGCGGCGCGAACCCTCAGCGCTTTTGTTGATTGCCGGTGATGTCGAGGATGGCCGCGGCTATGAAGCGTTGCCAAAAAAATACGGCGTTGAAAACCACGTCGTTTTTGCCGGCCGGCTCGACGCGGCGGCAATGGCGCTCGCATACCATGTCAGCGACG
>JAQTQO010000013.1 GCA_028712155.1 Patescibacteria group bacterium
TGCCCGCCGGGCACCACATCGCGAATCAGAATCCACCCCGTCAGCAGCAGCGGGACGAAGATCCAAAACGCCAGCGCACATCGCCACCTCAATGAAGAATGCGGTCTGCGTAACGGCATAAGTCCGACATTTACGGAGTGCGCACCGTGATTTGCATCAGACGTTCGGGGCTGGGCGCATCGCGGTCAATCACGGTCGGCAAGGAAAGCTGTAATCGGTAGCGGGCGAGCTGCGTTTGCAGCGCGGCCAGATCAAAGTCGTCCAGAAAAGTATAGTAATACACCGGCCGCACGGCGACCAGCGCCGGCAGGTTCTGTTGAACGGTTGGATCCATCAACGTACTCACCACCGGGAACGTCGGAAAAAACAGTTTGTCGGAACGCTCCGCGACCATGACGGCGTCACTCGGCACCCGGGAGGCGACTGCTGCGCGCTTGGCATAGCCCGCGATGACCGCCTGCCGCACCTGGCGCAATCCTTCCTGCGGCGCATTGAGCGTCATGCGAATGGAAAGGCCCGCGATAGCCAAGAGCAACCCGCCGCCGATCAATCGGCGGAAAAATTTTGCGTGTACGCGGGCGGCCAGCCACTGAACACCCAAGATCGTGAACGGCAGCATTCCGACGTACACCGGCAACCAGTACCGCACGTACGACATGCCCAGCGTCACCGCCGCCGGATTCAAATTGTCGGCGAGCTGGGCGCTCCCGTAGTAGAGGACGAGGAGCGCGGACACCCCCAGGTACCCGGCGATGTACCACCGCCGGACATTCTTTAGCGCGCGCCAGGAAATTAGCTGCGTGACCATCCCCAGCGCGGCCGGCCAAAATATCCACGGAAACATTTGTACAATGAAGCGCCAGGCATTGCTCCATGCCCGCCGGGGGTGGAGTCCGAACGGGATCAGATCGCTCACGCTGCGTTGTGCCGCCGCCGAAGCGACGTCGTCGCCCGCCGGCGGCAGCAGGTATCCGAAACGGAACGGGTGGCCAAACGTTGCCGCCTGCTGCACCAAGATCGGAAGCCAGACGGCGATGACGCCGGCCGCCACCAACCACCACCGGCGCTTGTAGCGCCCCGGACAAAGCACAAACGTAAGCAGCAGCAACGGCGCCAGCCAAAATGCTTCCACCGTCCGGAACGCCAGCGCCAGACCCAGGCTCACCCCGGCGATCGCCGCCGCGCCGCGCCGGCCATGCCGATGGACGCTTGCCACGGCGGCAAGACCAACCAGCGTCAAGGCGAGGAATGGCAGGTTATGGAACATCGAACGCGCGCTGTAGTACCACCAGGGCGGAACCATCGGCAACAACGCGACCGTCAAAAGCGCGACCGTATGACCGAAAATCCGCCGCAGCAGGCGGTAGAGCGCCAGACCGCCGACCACCGCCAACAGCGGCGTCAGATAAACCAGGCTCGAACCGACCACCCGCCCGGCAATCCCATACCAATACGGCAGACCGAGGAAACTCAACGGCACCAGGCGGCCGTTGAAGATGGCGGTAGAACGCGGGTGCACAATTCCGCCGCCGGCATCGCCCAGCGGCGCCGCGGCGGCGATTGTTTGGCCGTCGGCGACGCGGTTTGCGAAGTAAAAATTGGCGGCCTCATCCGGCGAGTTGAAACTCCGCACGCCGCCGGACGGTGTGGTCTGCCACGCCAGCTGGGCGTGGACCACGGCCCAAATCATCAGCCAAGCGCAAAGGATTGCGCTTGCGAGGCGGTGTTCCTGCATACCGTTACAGTATACCAAAAAATTCGCCGCAGTACCCCTGCCTCTCCGCACCGCGGTATGCTACACTAAAAGCAAAATTGTCTTGGCCGTATGCGCAAGCAGCCCTCCTGGATTTTTACCCTCCTACTCGTTGGCGTCAACCTCGCCAACCTCCACTGGCACAGCACCGCGATCGGATTGACGTTCGGGCTCGCCTATCTTTTGTGGTGCGGGTTTTTGGCCGGCGGATGGATGACGCCGCACGCGCGAAGGCGCTGGCAGCTCTACTGGGGGTTGATCACCCACCTGGCGCTCACCAGCATCGCCGGCACCGCAATCTACTGGCTCTACCAGCTCAACGACTTGAGCCTCGCCTTTCTCATGCTTGCCCTGCCGATCCCATGGCTGCTACTGCCCCACTACCTTTCCCGGCAAGCCACGCCGCTGTGGTCACGCGACCAGCTCTACGGCATCCCGCGGACGCTCGGCATCAACATGATACTGTTGATCGCGTTTTTGGCCGCAGAATTTTTTAACCTGCGCTGGATCGTACGCGCGGCCACCACCGAAGCCATCCGCACCCCCTGGCAGGTTATCCCGCCGCAGCTTTTCGTCGGCTACTGCATCGCGACCGTGGCGTTCCTCGCGCTGATCCTCCGCAGCGATCGCGCCGGAAAAAAATTCGTGCTCGGGCTGCTGCACGTGGCCGTGAGCGTGAGCGTTGCACTCTTGGTCTACCCGCTCGGATTCGGATTCGATTCCATCATCCACCAGGCAACCGAAGGACAGATCGTCCGGTTCGGGCAAATTTTCCCCAAGCCGCCCTACTACCTCGGACAGTACGCACTGGTCGTATTTTTGACGCAGCTGCTGGGATTAAGCGTCACGACGATCGACCGGCTCATCGCGCCTTTCGGGTTTGTGCTCTTTGCCATGGGCGCATATTTCCCCTGGCGCCGCAGTCATCCGTTCGCGGCGGCCCTGCCGCTCGTGACGCTCCTGCTCCCCTACGGCCAGTACGCCGTCACCACGCCGCAGGCCGTCGGAAACCTCTGGGTGCTGTACACCGCGCTGGCAGTCACCCTGCCGTTCCTCTCGAGCGGCGCGCCGACCCGTCTTCGTTGGCTGCCGTTCGTATTGGCGACCGCAACCGCCGCGACGGTCACCCACCCGATTGCCGGCGTGCCGGCGTTTACGCTCGTGTGTCTGGCGGCCGTTAATTTTGCGATCGTGCGGCGCACCGTCCTCGTCCGTTTCGCGCGCACCGCTTCATTGTTCTTCCTCACCCTCGGTGCCATCGCCGCCTTGCCGCTGCTTTTTCTGCTGCAGGCGCGCCTGAGCGGATATGCGATTCACGACGCGCTCCAATTTTCCAACATTTTTGAGCGGACCGGCAGCGCCGCCGCGTCGCTTTTGCCGCTGATGGGAAAACCGCTCCTTCCCCTTCTGGATTTCACTTACGGCCTCGACCGGTTCCGTCCGGCGCTGCTCATCATCTTAGCGCTCGGCGGGATCATGGCGCTGACGCAGCGCCGGGTCAGCATGGGAGCGATTCCGCCGCTTTTGACCGCCGGGGCCATGCTGCTTTCCGCCGGTGTACTGCAATTGTACTTCCGCTTCCCGCAACTGCCGCCCAGCGAGCAGACGGTTTTTCCGTCCCGCGTAGTCGAAATGGCCTGGCTCACACTGCTGCCGCTGGTATTGGCCGGCGTAATGGCGCTGCTGCTGCGGATTGAGAAGGACGGCGTGCTGCGCCTCACCGCGCTCACGCTTGCCGCCGCGTGTTTCACCGCCACATTCTACCTTGCCTACCCGCGCGTGGACGCCTACCACGTTGACCGCGGCTACAACATGAGCGCCGCCGACATTGCCGCCGTGCATGCGGTCGCTGACGACGCCAAAGGTAATGCATACCTGGTCCTCGCCAATCAAATGACCTCGGTTGCCGCCGTGCGCGAATTCGGATTTACGCCGTCATATCCGGCGGCCGACGGTTCCGGAAAAAACTACTACTTCTACCCTATCCCGACGGGCGAACCGCTGTACCAAAGTTACCTCACCATGGTCTACCAACGTCCCTCGCTGGGAGCCACCCAAGATGCCGCCAAGCTTGTGACTGCGGATATCCGAACCGTCTATTTCATCCTCGACCGCTACTGGGACAATTTTGACGTTATCGCCGCCGAAGCCAAAATGACAGCCAACCGCTGGTGGGAAATCGCCGACGGCCGCGCACTGGTGTTTCGCTACGACACGAATTGATTTTGTCTCGCAAAAGATTTCTTACACTTCGCTTTGACGTTGATTATTCTTTAGTACAATTGTATATACTATTGTACTTGAGGAACTGCCAATCGGTATAAAAAAGGACCCCATTAGGAGTCCATAACGAACGACGCGGAAAACGGAACGGTCACCTACCAATGTCGCGGCGACCGAAGAAAAGGCGGCCACGGGACGTACCGGTGCCCGCATCGGCACCCATGGTAACACGGCGGCATTCGCAGCGACCGCATCGCGCGACAGTGGTCGAGCACCGGGCGTTCCTCTTCAACTAAACGACGCAACACGGCGATCCGACGCCGAGACAACTCCTCGTGAGTAACTAGAGGTTCTCCGGCCACGGACCCTCTCTTTCTTTAAAAGTTCGACTGCGATTCCGTGAACAATATAAAAATTATACGGAATCAAGAATTTTCTGTAAATACGTTTTCAAATCAAGCGACGCACGGCTCTGTGCCGCACCTTGTCGCATCGGCGCGATAATATCGGGATGGTCGAGGTAATGGATGAGGACTTTCTGTAGGCTGGCGGCATCCGCCGGCGCGAAGGTGAACCCGTTCACGCCGTCGGACACCAGCTCGGGAATCCCGCCGATGTCGGCGGCAATCACCGGCACGCCGCACGAAAAACTCTCGGCAATCACGGTCGGAGAATTTTCATAACACAGCGACGGCACCACCGTCAGGTCGGTTTGATTGAATACCTGCCGGAGGCTGGAGCGCTTAACGTATCCCAGGTAGCGATAGCACGGCTTGCCGGCCGTTCTCGCCTCCACCGCTTTCGCCAAACTGCCGGTACCGACGATGCGCAGCATCCAGTTGCCCCGCGGCAGTTGATCGAGCACGTCGAGCAAGAACAAAATGCCCTTGGCCGTTTCCAGCTGCCCCAGATACAAAAGGTTGACATGGCCGGCGGGCGTTTCGCGGGTGATCGGCGGCGCGGGATCGAGCCGCGGCACGGGATTAGGCAACACCAGCCACTTGGACTTCCGGAAAAATCCGCGGGTGCGGTGGTAGTCGGCGATCCAGTGGGACGGCGCGACCACCGCCGTAGGCGAACCGAAGTAAAACCGGCAGAGCTTTTCGTACTGCAAATCCAGGACCAAAAACGGCTTCTCGTGACCGTGCAGCAGCAGCCCCGACGGACGCGACAGCTGCACGTCGTGGAGCGTATGAACGTGTTTGATATTGAGGTCGCGCAACAGCCGCGGGATCAGATACCCGACGCCCTTGAGATTATGCGTGATAACCAGCGCCGGCTTCTCCTGCTCGAGAATTTTTTGCACCTGCCGGCGGCTGGACCAGTTCAGTACGTCCAGTGCATGCCATGGCAGGCGCAGCCAGAACGGGTGCCACCCGAGATTGAAAAACGAGAACAGATTCCACGGCTTGATGTGATAGATCTTCACGTGATCGCCCGGCACAACGTCACGCTGCCGGCCCAACGTCACCACCACCACCTCGTGGTTAAGGTCCGTCAGCCCCCGGGCGATGGCTTCCACCATCACCTCGGCGCCGCCACGGACTTCCGGCGGGTAGAGATTGTTGATTACGCAAATCTTCATCGGGAAGCAGATAGACGGCGGCGGTGCCGGAGGTATGCGCCCAGCATGAGCAGCATGATCCCGCCGAGGACATCGATGCCGACGTCAACGGGACTGCCGTGGCGGCCGGCGACCGTCGTTTGATAAAACTCATCGGTGCTGGCGACGGCGAGCACAAAAAGTGCGGCGCCTGCCATCGGTAACGCCCGATATGCAACCGGCTGCGACCAGCAACGCAACGCCAGGTACGCGGCCACAAAGTACTCGGCCATGTGCGCGCCTTTGCGCAGTACCATATCTTGCCACGTTTCCAGGCCGGATTTCAAGTCCGGCTGCGAGGAAAACCAAAAGATAACGCCGATCCAGCCCAGCAATGCCGCCCAATTAAGCAGCCGCCGGAAGAAAGCAGTTAAAGATTTTGCCATAGAAAATTATGGCGCCAATTTTCGGTATCGGTCAACCAGCTGCTTGCCGACCACGGCCCAATCATAGCGCTCCAGCACGCGTTGGCGGCCCGCCTCGCCGAAGGCGGCAGCTTTGGCCGGATCGTCCAGCAGCGCACGGAGCTTGCCGGACAAATCGCCCGCATCACCGGGCTGCGCCAGATAGCCGGTCACGCCATCGGCCACCACCGTGCGTACGCCCGGCAGGGCGGACGCCACGGCGGGTTTTCCGCACGCCATCCCCTCCAGCAGTACGATCCCGAACGCCTCGGAGCGTGTCAGGGACGGCAGAACGACGACCTCTGCCGAGCGATAGTATGCCGGCAGTTCGTCGTCTGATATGGCGCCGGCAAACACCGCGCGCTCAGCGACTTGCAAACGAACCGCCAACTTTTTCAAACCCGGCACCAGTGCCCCGCTCCCCACGATGAGCACCCCCACGTCCTGGGGAAGCTGCGACAGCGCTTCCAGCAGCACCGGTACGCCTTTAAAATAGTGGGCGGCGTCAAGCCCGCCGACAAACAGTACGATCCGCTTACCGGTAAGCTGGAAGTGCTCCAGCAGCGCGGCCGATTTCCGGCCGGGGGTAAAGCGCGTCGCATCAACGCCGTTGGGCAGTTCAAAAAATTTTTCCACCTGCCCCCGCAGGTAGGGAGTCAGCGCCGACTGCCAGGCGTAATCGAACGTCGGCACGGCGACGGCATCCGCAGCGGAAATCAGGCGCGGCAGCACCGAGCTCCGCCACCACGAAAACGCGAGCCCTCGTAAACCGGGCGCTTCCAAATCCATGTGGTAGTGCACCAGCAGCCGGCCGTGCCCGTGCCGCCGCCACTCCACGATCGCGCGCGCCGCGCCCAAAAACGGCGCGTGAAAATGAACCACGGGGAAACTCCCCAGACGGGCGAGTTGCGGCAGCCAGGCGGCATTACCGTACCGCACCGTCGGCGGCAGGTACTCGATAGACAGTCCCGGGTAAGCCGGGCGGCTCCGACCGTAGTCGGGCGTAAACACGGAAACGGTAAAGCCGGCCGCAGTCAGAATGCGCGCGTGATGGTACGCGATCACTCCCATGCCCCCGCCGTACGGCGGAAAAACCGGTGTGACAATGGCGACTTTCATACGTACTCTACTTCAAGGCCGGCGGCTCACCAGCGCATGACGGACCTGACCAATCCCCAGTACGCACCCAGTACGGCATTGGCCATTCTGACCGGCAGGCTTAACGGTATTTCCTGAAAATCAATCCGGCCGGTGAAGCGGGAGGTGATTTCGCGATCCGTGCGCTTCCGCAACCGCTGCACGCGACGGCGACGCCCGATAACGTGCACCCAAGTCGACGGCTTTAAGAACGCAACGTGTGCAGCCAATTCCTCGCGCCAAAACCCACCCGTCACCGACTGCACGATCAACCCCAGGTCGGTCAGCAAGCTCGCCGGCAAAATCAGCAGCAGCGTTGGCAAGCGGTAGTGCGTCAAAATCACCAGCAAACGATTCCGTTCCATCCAGTAGTATTTTTTCACGCTCCGGGAAAATTCATATTTATGATACACCAGCGAAGTCGGTGCCAGCACGCACCGGTATCCGGCCAGCCACAATCGCCAGCCCAGCTCCAAATCCTCATGGTACATGAAAAGCGCATCATCAAGGAGACCGACCTCCTGCAGCGCTGACAGGCGCAGCAGCAGCGCCGCACCCGAGGGATACGTAATTTCCCGCACGGGCAACGGCTGATCCGGCTGGCGATTTCCACCCGCATAGCCGAAGCCAAGAAAATGGATGCTGTTTCCCCAACTGTTGATCTCCCCGGTTTTGAACCGCAGCAGTTTGGACTGCACCGCCGCCGTCGCCGGATCAGCACCGGCAACCGTGACGGCTTCCTTGAGAAACGGCGGAGTCACCACCGTATCCTGGTTGAGCAGATATGCGAATGCATAATCATGGCCCATCGCATACCGCAGCCCGACATTATTGGCCGCGGCAAAACCGGTGTTTTCATTCAGCGCGATACCATGGGCGGTCGGATACTGCTGGCGCAGGTACGCAACCGTGTCATCGGTTGAGGCATTGTCCACGACGACCAAACCCCAGCGATCGGACGGATAGTCAACATTTTTAAGGCTAGACAAAAGTTCCGGCAGGTACTGCCTGCCGTTGAAAGTTGCAATGATAACGCAGATGCGGGGCGGCATGACCGGGAATTCCTAAAATCCTAATTTCTAATTCCTAAACAAGCCCCAATACCCAGTGACCAAAATTTTGTCATTTTTTCATTGATCATTGTTTTCGAAATTAGGTCAATTAGAAATTAGAAATTTTTCTGCCACCATTTACTCCTCCTCGCTCTCTGCCTCCAGCCTCCTTTACATCACGGAGAGCTGTTTCCCTTACTACAATCGTAATCTCACGCTCGATTTTTTCCACCCGCGTAAGCAGCCAGGACACCAGCGCAAACAATGCGACTATAGAAATGAAAATCAAGAGATCGGCTCCGCGGCCGACGCCAAACCATTGCGCCACCACGTCGGTTCCATGAGGAAACCACGCGGCGGCAAGTACCACGAGCCAAAGCCCCACCCAGCCTCCGGCCTCCCCTCGACCAAGTTCATGGCGCCGCAGCCGGTGAAAAATACGCAGCAACATCCAGGCGACGAATACTAGGGTAACCCACTTCAACATACCACCAATGCATTATCGAAACATGCGCGACAACAATAGATCGCGCAATATCCGCAAGCTGCCGAAAAACCCCGGCTGCCCTTTCACGCGCGTATACACCGTGTATTGCACCTTTACCGGCACCTCAACGTAGCGAAGCTGAAGGCGGGCGATCTCATCGAGGATCTGTGATGCATGGGCCATCCTGTCTTGCGTCAGGTGAATTTTTTCAGCCGCCTGACGACTGAACGCACGCAAACCATTATGCGTATCCGTAATGCGCAGCCCCGTCCGCAGGCGGTCAAATCGGACCGCCAGTTTCAGCAGCCAACGGCGCGAAACCGGCATATTCACTCTCCCCTGCTCCAAAAACCGCGAGCCCAAAGCTACGTCAAAACGTCCGAGCAGCAAAGGTTCAATCAGCTTTGACACCTCTTCGGCCCGGTGCTGGCCGTCGGCGTCGAACGTAACAATATAATCGGCGCCAAGCTCGAGCGCGTACCGAATCCCGGTGAAAATCGCCGCGCCCTGGCCGCGGTTGATAAAATGCCGCAGCACTACCGCCCCCGCCTGGCGGGCACATTCTCCGGTGCGGTCGGCTGACCCGTCATCAACCACCACCACATCATTAACAAACGGACGCAGCCCTCCGATTGCTGCGCCGATAACTTGCGACTCATTGTACGCGGGAACTACCGCAACCACCTGCATAACAAAACTCGAAATTCCACTCCTACAACGCCCGATGTTCAATCCCGACCAGCGCTTTGTTGGCTTTCGCGTCGTCAATGACCTCGCGCAACCCATCCTCGAGCATCACGACCGGAAACCAGCCGAGTTTTTCGCGCACCGCCGTGATATCGGGCAACCCCAACGGCGACATGAACAAAAGCGGCTCTTCCAGCTTCACCTGGGAACGGCTGCCGGTCAGCTCGATAATCTTTCGCGCCACATCCACGAGCTTATACTCGAGATCGCTGCCAAAGTTCAACGGGCCGGCCTCACCACTGCGCATGAACTTGATCAGACCGGCGACAAGATCGCTGACGTGGCAAAATGTGGAAGAAAAATTTTCATTGCCGTAGATGACCAGCGGCTTATGATCAAGCGCGGCAACGGCAAAATCGGGCAGCATCTGCCCGTCATCCAACATCATCCGCGTCCCGTACGTCCGAAAAATCCGCGCCACTTTGACGTTCAGCTGGTGGACATCGCGGTACGTCGTCACCAATGTTTCGGCATACCGCTTCCCCTCATCGTAGCAGCTCCGCGGCCCGATCGGATTGACATAGCCGAAGTAATCTTCGCGAAACACCTTGAGATCGTCGCGACGGGCGCCGTAGACAACCGCCGACGACGCGTGCATGAATTTTGCCTTGTAGCGGACCGCCAGATCGAGCGCATTCTTGACCGCCAAGGAATTGGCCAGCGCCGTCTGCACCCGCTGCGCTTCAAACTGCTTGGCCGACGTGGGGCAGGCCAGGTGATAAATTTCCTGCACCCCCTGGAAGCGGACCCGGAACCGTTCAAGCTCGCGCCGCTCCTCCAAATCCAGCGGCTCCACAAGGTCGGCCTTGAGGAAAACAAAATTCGGATGGGAGAGCAGGTGATCAATATTGCGCTCGCTGCCGGAACTGAAGTTGTCCACGCAGATAACTTTGGCGGTTTTGACCAATTCATCGCACAGGTGCGAGCCGATGAAACCGGCACCCCCGGTCACCAGCACGTTTTTTTGGTCAAAAATTGCTTGCGTAGCCATAAAATTTACCTCTCCTAGCAACGCGATATGGCATTATTATACCACAGTATCGAAAGTACCGTAAAGTTGTGCAGCGAATCGGGAATCCACTAATTCTTATTGGCATCAGCCGCCTGTCCCTCTCGATCCCGAATTCCCGATTCCCGATTCTCCGTCGGGCGGAACGCCCAGAACTTCGTGACAATGAAATTCCAAAACGTCCCCAGAACGATCGCGATCGCTTTCCCGTACAGATCGTGCCAGCCCAGCATTTCCACGGAAAAATACAGCACCACGTTCTGCATCGTACCGCTGACCACGTTCGTGATGACAAATTTCGGGAACTGCCGGGTCAGGTTGCTCTCCGGCAAACGAAATGTCCACCGGCGGTTCCAGTAGTAGCTCCAGGAAACAGCGACGACAAACGACGTGAGGCTCGCGTACAAAAAATACCACCCGAACACGCGGGTCAGCGCCAGGTAGATGCCGACGTCCACCACGACGTTCGAGAGCCCGACGACGCAAAATTTGACGAATTGACGCGCGCCGCGGTGACGGTCAAGAAAAGGAAACAGGCGGTAAGCAATCTGACGCAGGGCATCCAACATACGCGACATTAACTACCGCAAAAACCCCACCCGTACGCCGCCGCGATACGCGGCATCGTGGGCGAAAAATTCTCCCTTGAGCTGGCCGCGGCGGTCGAACCATCGGACGTGCGGCCCGCCGCCGGGACCCGCGCCGGTAATGATCTCGTCGCGGCCGTCGCCGTCGACATCGCCCGCAGCGAGGTTGACGCCGCCGGTAAAGTTCGGCGTAAAGGCGAAGAACGTCGCCTGCGGCGCCGTGGTACCGTAATCAAAAACGTACACCATCGGCTGGCCGCCGCGGACCGGACTGGCGAGAATTTCGTCGCGGCCGTCGCCGTCGACGTCGCCCGCGCCGACCGTCACGCCCGTCCGCGTGAACGGGCTGAGGGCAAAGAATGAGGATTGTAGCGTTCCGTCCCCTTCAAAAATCTTCACTTCGGAACCGCCGCCAAGACCCGCGCCGGTAATGATCTCGTCGCGGCCGTCGCCGTCGACATCGCCCGCAGCGAGGTTGACGCCGCCCGTCATGCGCGGGTCGTATGCCAACCAATCCGCGAGATGCTCGCCGGACACATTGAATACCTCCACCTGCGGCTGACTGCTCCCGGCCGGTGCGACGATGATCTCTGCCGCACCCACACCGTCAACGTTTCCGACCGCGACATTGATACCGAAACGAGTCCTTGAATCGAACGCGAAGAATTGCCCTTCGACCTGACCTTCCCGATTAAAAACCCGGACGTGGGGTCCGCCGCCGGGACCCGCACCGGTCACCACATCGGAGAGGCCGTCGCCGGTCACGTCACCCGCCGCGACCGCAATGCTGCTGTTGAACGTCGGCGCGTAGGCGAAGAACGACTTCAGCGCCTGGGCCGACGGCGTGAAAAGCTTGATCTGCGGGAAAGAACGGAACCCCAGGCCGGCGATGATCAAACCGGGCGGCGCGGTCTCCGTGCCGGGCAACCCGCGCTGCGCGATCGCCTGCTCCACGACTTTCAGTAAATTGATTTGCCCGCTGCCGAGCTGTCCCGCATGCTTGGGATTGGCGATCACCACGTCATCGACGCTGCGCAGCAGAATTTCCCGAACGGCGGCCGCGGAGAGCCCGGGCCTGAGCGACCGCGCGACGGCCGCCGCGCCGGAAACCAACGGAACGGCGACGGACGTCCCCGACCAGGATCCCCCATACAGCTGCGTGAACCCGGGGCGCGATGCGTCGTTCACCAGCAGGCCGAAAAAATTTTCTCCCGGCGCCACCAGATCGACGCATCCCTTGCCGTAATTGGAAAACCCCGTGAGCTGCCGATTTCCATTCACCGCAGCAACGCCGATGATGAAATTTTCGGAATCTTGGGCATCCAGGCAAATGGGATACTCGGGATTTGCCGCCAAATCAATGCCGGGATTGCCGTCCGTCGTGTTACCGGCGGCCGCGACGACCACGATGCCTTTTGCCGCCGCCGCTTTCAGCGTGTCATAGAGCGCCTGGCTGTATTCAACGCCGACAAAACTCAGGTTGATCACGTCGGCTTTCTGTGCGGTCGCGTACTCCACGGCCCGGACCACGTCATAGATGGTGCCGTTTCCTTCGGCATCCAAAACCCGCAGCGACATGATCTTTGCCGTCCAGCTGACGCCCGTCACCCCGATGCTGTTGTGGCTGGCAGCGGCGGCGATGCCCGCGACGATGGTTCCATGGTGGATGGCCTCCGGCAGATACCCGGAATCGAATTTCGGCGTTGGATCGGGGATATTGGCAACGAAATCCCAGCCCTGCCAGTCGTCCACATAACCGTTATGGTCGTTATCCACCCCGTCGCCCGGTCGCTCGTCGGAATTGTTCCAAATTTTCCCCTGCAAATCCGGATGGTCAACATCCACGCCGGTATCGAGAATTGCGATCACGGGGAGTTTGAGCTGCCGGCCTTCCTCATCAATCAATTCAGCCGACCACGCGTCCCGCCCCTGAATGGCGCTCAGGTACCACTGCTTGCTGAAATTGGGGTCGTTGGGAAACGCCATGGCGTGGACGGTGGAATTGCGTTCCGCATACAGCACCTCGGGGCGCCGGCGGTACTCGTTCAACACGGCGTCCAAAGATACGTCCGGCGCAAACCGCAACCGCAGCAACGGCCCGCCCGAACGCAAGCGAACCAGCACCTCACCGACCTGATCATTCCGGGCGCGGGAACGCTGGGCTCCCGCTTCTCGCGGAGAAAAAATTCCGGTACTTCCCGCGATGGCGAGTGCGGCAACCAACACGGAAATCACGCGCAGCCAAATGCGTCGCGCACCGTACCGGGCGAAAAGACGAACGACTTTCAAAAATGCTGCCGTGTGCCGCATGCAGATAAACGGTTACTTGGTTTCCTCTAATTTTTTCACGAAGTCGTCGTAGTCTTTCTGAATGCTTGGATCGAGCTCCAGCGCGCGCTTCGCCGCGGCAAGCGCCTTATCTTTTTCGCCGATCAGCGCATAAGCGGCGGCCAGCTTGACGAACCATTCGGATTTTGGCGGGTATTTCGCGATCAGCCGTTCGTAGAGTGCGGCAACCGGCGCGGACTGCTCGGTCCGCTCCCCCGCACGGATTATCCGCAGGTACTGATCCTCGGGAATGGTGAGATGGAGCTGCTCTTCGGCCGTCTGCAGCTGGCGGAGCGCGTCGTCGGGTCGGCGCACCAGCATGTACGCCAAGGCCATATCGACGTTGGATTCAACCACCTGGCTGGAGAGCGCGAGCCCCTGCTGATAGAGCGCAATCCCGTGTTCGGTATTACCCGACATCAGGTAGGCCTGCCCCAGTTCGAAGTACACCTGCGGCCGGCCCGGACTGAGCGGAATGGCCGGCTCCAGCACCGCGATAACCTCTTGCGCCGTGGAATTGAGAACGGCGCTGGCCCGGTTGGCGATACTGGCAAAGTACAGGTGATTGCGGATATTCGACGGTTCTTCGGCGACGCTCTTTTTCAGTTCATCGAGGGCGTCCCGGAGCACCGGACGAACCTGATCGGGCGTGACGTTCTGGTTGCCGATGAGCCCAAGCGCGTAGGTGGCAAACTGCTGCCGCGCCTCGAACCGGCCGGTCATAGACCCGCTGATCGATTCTTCGAACAGCTGCTGCTGCTTGGGGATGTCGGGCTTGGGAAACGTAAGCAGGGCATCGTAGATCTTGTTGTTGGCGACCAACAACCCGTAATTGAACGCAACGAGACAGTAGAACGCGACCGCACCGACTCCGAAAACCGCGATGATCTGACCGGTGCCGTAGCGGGCCGGACGGCGGATTTCCGCCGGCGTCGTCGAAGCCGCCGGGGCATCAACGAATGCCCGCGCCACCACGACGGCCAGAATGACGTGGAACATGATGAACGAATCGAGCGTGTCGAACACGAACAGATTCTGGAAAATATACGCCACCAGCAGCGCCAGGATCACCAGCGGTGCGAAGAAATCGCCGTGCCGCCGGTAGGTTTGCCACAATGACCACGCCACCAGCGCAAAAATCGCGAGGTAGCTGAACAGCCCGAGCAGCCCACTGGTGATACCCACGTCGAAAACAATATTGTGCGCCCGGTCAAACCAAATCTGCGAACCCTGGTCTTTAAAGATGCGCGAAGGAAAGTTGCGGCTGAACACCTGGGAGTAATCCTCCAGTCCGTAGCCGATCAAAAAACGCACGGGATCGCCGGTCCAGCCTTGCCAGCTCGCATTCCAGGTATCGAGGCGGGATTGCGAGGTCACGTCCTCCAAAGAAATCGATGCCAGGCGCTTGAGGGTCGGATCGTTCACCACGATGCTACTCCCGCGCGCCAGGTACAGTGCGACCGGGGCGAGGATGCACACGGCGACTACCGCCAGACTCACCCACCCCGTCACGGTACGGCGGCGAAAGAAGGCCAACAACCCCGAAAGCACGAGCAGTCCGCCCAGCAAACCGATGAACGCGCCGCGCGTCTGGGTTTGGTAGAAGATGAAAAAATTGAGCAGCCCCAAAGCCGCCAGAAAACCCCGCGTCACCAGCCGCTGATTCTTAAACATCAGGGCGGCGAGCGCCGCACCGTGCAACGCGATGATCAGCGCAAACAGCCGGGGTGCGCTCTGCAATTGCGTCAGCAGACCGACGGTATCGGGACTCATCCGCGAAATAATTTCAAATCCAACCAGGGAGATATCCATCCCGACCAGGCTCCAAAAAAACAGCCGGACGTCGAACTCGCGATCGCGGACGATGAAATACCCGATCAGGAAAAGGTGGAACAGGAGATACGCGGCCAGGTACGTCGCGTTGCCGATCGTCCCGGTCAGCCGCGCACCGCCGGATGACTTCAGTAAAAACGGCACCTGCAACCATTGGCCGAATGAGAACGTCGCTTCCACGACGCAGACGAAAACGGAAAACGTTAACAGCATCTGCCAGTCCTCCCAGCGCCGGAAGGTATTCACGAGGATGAAAAAGTACGCCGCCAGGTGCCACAGGCTGAACAGGCCGCCCATGCGCTCGTAGTTCCCCCAAAAACTCCACACCGGCTCGATGCCGGTGAACGACGTGAGCGTGACCACACCGAAGTACGTGAGCACCGCAATGATCAGCGGATTCCACCGCGGCCGGAACCGCGGGTCGCGCAGGGCAAAGGCGACGTACGCGACCGCGAGTATCTCGACCACGACCCGGAACAAAACGTTCTTGAGGACAATGAACGGAAAAAAGAATTTCCCGCCCACCACCAGCGGCAAAAACAGCGTCACACCGACACCCACCAGGATAATCCAGTACAACGTATCGCTGACCGGATCCGCGGTCCGACGGAACTTGAAAAGAGTATTTTTCATCGTCGTTGAAACAAAATTTTCGCCCTTTCGGGCATAACGCAACCCGCCGCCCACGGACTACCACCGAGAACTATCGGGCGGACCGAATTATAGATAAGTACCGGTAGTCTAGCATGTCACCGGGAGTCATTACAAGGCATGGAACTTGCTAAAATGGCTCAAATGCGCTAACATTCAGCAATTCCGCGAATTTTGGGGCTTCCCAACTCATCCGAGGAAAGTTACAATAATCACGTCATGGATCGCGCTAACCGTCAACTCAGAACCACGCTGCTGCTGGCAGGCGACATCGGCCTGCTCTATTTTTCCCTTTGGGTCACGCTCAGGCTCCGCTACGGCGGTACCTACGATGCGCCGCTGTGGCAGCAGCACTTTTGGCCGTTCACGGTCGTGTTCGGCGCGTGGATAATCATCTTTGCGATTAGCGAACTGTATGATTTGAGCGCCGGCAGCAGCCGCTCACGCGTGGCCTCCCGCCTGGCGGGCGCACTGGCGGTCGCCGGCACGGTCGCCGCGACATACTTCTACCTCGGCTATAACCGGTTGTTCACCCTGCGGCCGCAGAAAGTGCTCATGATCATGCTGGTGATCACCTTCCTGATGCTCTTCCTTTGGCGGGTTGCCCTGATGGCTGCGCTCCGCTCGCCGCGGCTCGCGCGCCGAGTGCTGTTCGTCGGCAACCACCCGATTATCCCCCAGCTCATCGCCGAATTACGCGCAAAACCCCAGCTCGGGTTTACCCCGACGGCCTGGCTGCAAGCCGACGGCGAACCGGCAGCACCAAATGCCGAAATACCAAAATATCAAAATATCGATTTGCCGGTGTACCACCGGCCGAACGAACTGCAGGCGCTCTGCCAACGCCACCAGGTTGACCTGATCACCTCCAGCATCAATCCGCATCACCACGAAGAACTCCTGCGCGAACTCCTCGCCTGCCTGCCGCTCCGCATCGATTTCTCGGACCTGTCGCATTTCTACGAACGCATCACCGGCAAGGTGCCGGTCGAAGCGATCGAACAGGTCTGGTTTTTGGAAAATCTCCGTGAGGGGACCAAGCGCCTCTACGAGATCTTCAAACGGATGCTGGACGTGACGCTCGCGACCGTGTCCCTCATCATCGTTCTCCCGTTTTGGCTGCCCTTGTACGTACTCGTGAAGCGGAGCAGCCCCGGACCGTTCCTGTTCACCCAGACCCGCGTCGGGCAGGCGGGGAAGAAGTTCACCGCCATGAAAATCCGGACCATGGTGGTGGATGCCGAAAAGACCGGCCCGCAGTGGGCCAGCCCCAATGACGCGCGGGTCACGCGGTTCGGCCACTTCCTGCGCGCCACGCGCCTGGATGAGATCCCGCAGCTCTACAACGTCCTGCGCGGTGAAATGAGCCTGATCGGGCCGCGGCCCGAACGGCCGGAGTTCATCGAACACCTCCGCATCAACATTCCCTTCTACGAGGAGCGCCTGCTGGCCAAACCCGGCCTGACCGGGTGGGCCCAAGTCAATTTCCCCTACGGCGCCTCCGAGCACGATGCCCTGGAAAAACTCCAGTACGACCTCTTCTACATCAAGCACCGGTCACTCGGGCTGGACCTGACCATCGCCCTGCGCACCATCGGCACCATCATCTCCCGCAGCGGACGGTAAGCGTTCATTTTGATATTTCGGGATTTCGTAATAGCGAGATTCGGGATCGCTTTTCCGATAGCCGGATAACCGCGTACGCCGCGAGTGCGATCATCAGCGGCTGCACCGGCTGCCGGTAACGGGCATGGCTGATCGGACTGGACAGTGCGGCAAACATCAGCACCGCGAGACCAAACAGCACCAGGTACGGAAAGCGCTGGCGATCAGACCGCCAGGCGACTATCGGAGCAATGGCCGCCAGCAGAGAAATTATCGTCCACACCAGTGCCCCGATCAGATGGCTGATGAGCGGGAGATCGAAATCACGGAAAGCCGACGCGATTTTCCCCCACTCTTGGTGCAGCAATGCGCCGGTCAGGTCAACGGGACGGTCCGCGCTTTTGAACCCGGCAATTTCCACGATATCGCGCCAGCCCGACTGCACAAAAAACGGCGCGATTTTCACCGCCCACACCGGCAAATACCAGCGCCAATTTTCCAGAAGAATCTCCCTAGAGCGCCGGCCCAAAAACCGGTCGCGGACAGCCACGTCCTGCGGCAAGGCGTCCAGATAGGTAATCAGCTCCCCGCGCACTTCCTGCGGCGTGCGGTGATCGCGCAAAGCCAGGGCCTGATTCGCATGGAACAGGTATAAGACGAAGTTGGATTCCGTGCTCAGCTTCCAGACGCCGAACGTCCGGCCGTTGCGGACCACCCAGGGAGCCAACATTCCGGAAAGGACAACGAGAAAAATTCCGGCCGCGGCCAACCGCCGCATCCCCAGCTTCCGGTACACGGCGTACCCGATCCACCACGCCAAAAGCAACCCGCAAAAAAACAGGCCGATCAGCCGCACGTACGCGGCGAGTGCCAGAGCAACCGCGCTCATCGCAATCCAGGCCGTGGAATTCTGGTGCAGCGCGCGTACATAGGCGTACAATCCCCCCATCATCAGGAAGGTGAACAGCGTATCGGTCATCAGCAAATTGGACTGGTAACTGGTGAACGGTTCCACGCCGTATCCCAGCGCTCCCCAGAACGCGAGGCGCGGCATTCCCGAAAACTGAAGCAGCCGGTAGACGACAACGACCGTCAAAAGTGATAGAATATTCTGGAGCAGCGCCGTGAACCAGGGCGCGCGAACGACCCCCGTCGTTAAGGCTAGCATCGCGGCGTAGCCCGGCATCGTGAACATGGAAGGTTCGGGCGGATTGCCGGCCGTTTCGGCAAAACGATGGAACTGCTGAATATTATTCGCCGCGGTTAGATACAGCGTGGAATCGTTGGAGCGCAAAAACGCGGCGTCGCCCCGGGCAAGAAAAACAAAAAATATCGCGGCATGCACGAGCGCCGCGGCAACGACAACGGTTACCAACGGATACTGGACAACCCGGGAACGAATGAACGGAAATATTGTACCCATACGGAAAACCCCAATGTTTCTCACTCCCCTCATCCGCAAAGCTCAAGATTATTTTTCCGAACACGGCATCGGAAAACTTCCGATGGTACGCGCAGCCCGTGATATATTCGTGCGCAACTGCGGACTGTCGTGGTGGAAAATTACGGAACGGACGCAAACTAAAGTCGCGGAACAGATGGTGCGCCCCGGCCACACCGCCGTGGATGTCGGCGCCAATATCGGCTATTATACCCTGAAATTATCCGAACTGGTAGGCAAAGCGGGCCGCGTGTTTGCCTTTGAACCTGAGCCCGATAATTTCCATCTGCTGGCGCGCAATGTCGCCCGACGCAAATGCGGCAACGTCACGCTGGTACAGAAAGCCGTCGCGACATCCGCCGGAACGATGCGTTTGTTTTTGTCGTCGTTCAACCCCGGTGACCACCGCATTTATGATTCCGGCGACGGACGGCAATCGGTGGAGATTGCCACCGTCCGGCTGGATACATTCTTTGAAAATATCCCCGGTTCCATTGACTTTATTAAAATTGACGTCCAGGGCGCTGAGGGTGGCGTCATCGAAAGTTTGGGCAACCTGCTTAACCACCCGAGGACCAAACACCTGGCCATCATGACGGAATACTGGCCGGCGGGGTTACGGCGTTTTGGCACCAATCCGAAAATGTTTCTGGAAAACCTGCACCGTCACGGTTTCACTTTTCAAAACATCGACGAACAGAAAAAAACCGTCACGCCGGTCACCATCACCGAACTCCTCACCCGGTTTCCCGCCACTGACGAACGCGGCTACACGAATCTGCTCTGCGTCCGGAACGAAAAATTGGCGGCGCCGCTACAGTGAATACTCTCGCAGGCACGAAATCAGCGTGCGTACCGGTGCGCTATGATCGCTGATCCCGTCTGCCGGCAGCTGGTAGTGCACGGGTATTTCGGCGATTTTTAGCCCCAACCGGGCCGCACCGACCAGAACGCCGGCCATGCCGGAAGTTTTTTTATGGGGCGGAAAAAAAATTTTGCGCGCGTCATCCCGCCGCAGCACGACCACGCGGCTGCGGGCGTCGGTTACGCGCTGCCCGATGATCCACGACAGCACCGACGAGAAACAGCGCGTTGATAAACGCCCGAAAATTTTCACGGATGCCGAAGGGTATACCAGGCGCGATCCCACCACGCAGTCGGCCTTGCCGTCGGCGATGACTTGATAAAACTTCGGCAACTCTTCCGGCGCCACCGACAAATCCGGCGACAGGCAGACCAATAGTTCTCCGGTCGCGTGTTGTGCGCCGCCGGCGAGCATCTGCTCCCAGCCCGCCGGACCGGCCACCAGCCGGACTTGCCGGCGGCCCGCGTTCATGGCGATCGCCTCCTCAACGGCGCGCCGCGACCGCGCGTCGTCGTCGGCGACCACAAATACCATTTCAGTCCGGCTGCCCAGCGACGGCACCCGGGCGATAAAATCGGACACCCGACCAGCATCATTCCCGAATGCACCCTCGCGCACCGGAAGAATCAGGGACATGGGGTAACGGCGAACCGTGGTGGACACCCGCGGACGCGCCACGAAATACTGGACCAGGCAAAGCCGGCGCACGAGCGGCAGCCGCCCGAGTGTGCGGTTGATGAAATCGCCCATCCCGCCCCAGCGCTTGGGGAACAGGAAGGTCCAGCCCCGGGTCACCACTTCAAACCCGGCCAGATCGAGCAATTCCACCAGCTGTTTGGCGGAAAGCCAATTGTTCAAGGGTTTGGGTTGGTTAAGGGAAAACCAGGCCCCCACGTGCAAGAACGGCTCCCACAGCCGGTTGTACTGCGTCACCAGCAGCCTCGTCCGCTCGTGGCACAGCATCCGCACATTTTCCAGGGCCGTCTGAATGTCATCCAGATAGCCGACGAGATCCGACATGACGATGGCATCGAAGGTTTCCCGCACGCCGACCGTCCATTCCACGTCACCGGTGACAAACCGCAGTTTGGGGTCAGGGTGCCGCTGCTGCGCCTTTTTTACCATGGCCGGCGAGAAATCAATGCCAACGCCCACCGCGGGATCAACGGACGCCAAAAGATCGCCCAAACCGCTGCCCACTTCCAAAACTTTTTTTCCCGCGGGAATAAAAAACCGCAGCAGGCGGGCCAGCCACTGGTAATAGTATTGGTTCCTGGATCGCCAGTCTTCCACCTGCGCGGCGCGCGATTCAAAAAATGCCTGCAGTTTCTCGTGTGACGGCGTGGAATGCGACATGGAAAATAATTCGACTAATCAAGATTTCCGCCGCTGCTCTCCGTACCACTTGACGGTGTCGCGCAACCCTTCCTCAAAATTCGTCTGGGCCGTGAACCCGAAATATTGCCGTGCGCGCGACACGTCCAGACACCGGCGCGGCTGCCCGTCGGGTTTTGACGCATCCCAGACCAGCTTGCCCCGGTATCCGGTCAGCCGGGCAATCAGTTCTGTCAGCGCCTTAATCGTAATCTCGCGCCCGCTGCCCAAATTGACCGGCTCGGCACCGTCGTACTTTTCGGCCGCCAGCAGGATGCCCTCGGCGGCATCGCGCACGTACAAAAATTCCCGCGACGCCTTGCCGGTACCCCACACCGTCACCGTTGGCGCGTTGGCTTCCGCGGCTTCGACCATTTTGCGAATGAGCGCGGGGATGACGTGCGAAGACTCCAGATCAAAATTATCGCCCGGCCCGTAAAGATTCACCGGCAGCAGGTAGATCGCGTTGAAACCGAACTCCTGGCGATACGCTTGCGCCTGCACCAAGAGCATTTTCTTCGCTAGCCCGTACGGCGCGTTGGTTTCTTCGGGATAGCCGAGCCACAGATCTTGCTCGCGGAACGGCACCGGCGTGAATTTCGGATACGCGCAAACGGTTCCGATGGCGACGAATTTCGATACCTTGGCAAGCCTTGCCGCCTCCATCAATTGCGCACCCATCACCAGATTGTCGTAGTACAACGTCCCGGGATGTGCGCGGTTTTTGCCGATCCCGCCGACGTTGGCGGCCAGATGAATAACCAGGTCAATCCCGGACACCGCGCGCCGGCAGTCTTCCCAGCGCCGCAAATCAACCTCCGGGTGTTTGGGCAAAACCAGCTGCGCCTCCCCCACTCCCCGCGCCCGCAGACCGTCGACCAGATGGCGGCCGACAAATCCGCTGCTTCCCGTCACCAGAATTTTTTTGTCGGACCAAAATGATGGCATACACCAGAAGCCAAAAAACGAATGATTTATTCGCGGGAAATACCGTGATCTCTTCTACCGGCTATGAGCTTAATGCACCAGTTTATCGGCCAGCCCCGCGGCCTTCAAATCCGCCTCCATCATAATCCGCACCAGCTCTTGGAAATGAACCTTGGGCTCCCAGCCGAGTTTGCGCCGGGCCTTACTGAAATCGCCCTGCAATAACTCGACCTCTGACGGTCGGAAATACAGCGGGTCGATGCCGATATACTTTTCCCAATCGGTAATGCCGACCAGCCGGAATGCCTCCTGAACAAATTCGCGCACGGAATGCGCCTTGCCGGTGGCGATGACATAGTCATCGGGGGAATCCTGCTGTAACATCCGCCACATCGCTTCCACGTACTCGGGCGCATACCCCCAGTCGCGCCGCGCTTCAAGGTTCCCCAGGTAAATCTTGTCACTTTTTTTGGAAATCAGGTCGGCGATGCCGCGCGTGATTTTTCTCGTCACAAAAGTTTCCCCGCGCCGCGGCGATTCGTGGTTGAACAAAATTCCGTTGCAGGCGTACACCCCGTAGCTTTCCCGGTAGTTCACCGTCATCCAGTACGCGTAGACTTTGGCCGCGCCGTAGGGGCTGCGGGGGTAAAACGGCGTGGTTTCTTTCTGCGGCGTCTCCACCGCCCGACCGTACATTTCGCTCGACGAGGCCTGATAAAACCGGCAGTTCACGCCCGCCTCACGGATGGCTTCCAGTAAACGGACCGTCCCCAGGCCGGTGACGTTGCCGGTGTACTCCGGCAGGTCGAAACTCACCCGCACGTGGCTCTGCGCGCCCAGATGGTAGATCTCATCCGGTTGAATTTTGGTCACGAGTCTGGCCAGGGCGCTGGAGTCGGTCAGGTCGATGTAGTGGAGGAAAAACCGCGTTTCGGGGCGGTGCGGATCGGCGTAAAGGTGATCGATGCGGTTGGTGTTCAGCGAACTCGAGCGGCGGATCAGGCCGTGCACTTCGTAGCCTTTGCCAATCAAAAGCTCCGCCAGGTAGCTTCCGTCCTGGCCGGTGACCCCGGTAATAATTGCCTTTTTCATGCTGCCCATACGTCAAGACGCAACAGTTGATTCTACCCTGTCCGGAAAAAATAATCAACTACGTTACATTAAAATTTCGCCCCCGGATTTGACAAAAACAGCAGAAGCAATTACCGTTACCCACTGTCTTTCCAGTGTAACTGAGACCTGCGCATTTGACAATTGAAAGGATCGGTACCTTGAAACACTCCCCATTGCCTGCGCCGGAGCAAAAAATTCTGGCAATTTTTTGCGATATCGGCAACGTCCTGATACGTTTTTGGGAACGCGGTGAATGGCTGTGGCACATGGCCAAGCTGGTGAACCCCGGTATTGTTCCTGACGGGATACCGGAGAAAACCGCCCGGGAAAAATTCCTCGAATACTTCCGTTCTCTCGGGATGCTCGCCAAGGGAAAAACGGGCGGTGATGCCCAATGGCCGAGCCTTGAGACCGGCCGAGTTCCACTCGTCCGGCTTTACCACGCGTTCGTGGAAGCCGCCGGCACCACGTGCGATGAGGTTCCGCAGGAACGCTTTTGGTTCACTTACGGGAACCGCCACCGGATCATCCCGGAAACCTGCGAGCTGGTACGTGCGCTCCGGCGGCCCGACCGCGTACTCATCGCGGCAACTGACGGCGATTCCCTGGCGGCGGCCGACCTGGTCCAGATGGAAGGTAACGTTCGCTGGGATGGCGTAGTGCTGTCCGGCCGAATCGGGTGCATGAAACCCCGTGACGATTTCTACCTGGCTTGCCGCACCGCGGCGGAACGCGCGCTCTCTCGCCGCGCCGTGATGTGGCACGAATGCCTGTACATCGACGACGTTCACACGCACGTCGAGTCGTACCTGGCCCTCACCGCCGGCCACGCCATCTGTTTTGACGCCACCCGTCAACCCGCCGCGCAACTGCGCACGCAACTCCAAGACTACGGCGTTTTCCCGCCAGCCGGCGAACGCGCGACGAGCTAACCGCCCTCCACTTGCCCCTTGCACAACAACCGGGTAGCGATCCCAAGATCGCTACCCGGATTTTTTTCACCAATCATTGGAAATAATCGTCTCACCCGCCGCACTGACCGCCGCAATCTTCGCACGAGCATACCTGCTGCGCATGCGCATCCAAAAAATTGCGGAACTGCTGCTCGAGATAATCAAGCTGCGCCTCCGACAGCCCCTGGTGGCAGCCGACCACCATCGCATTGCGCATAATGTATTCCGTGTTCGGACAACCGCCGGCGACCATGCGGTGCGAGATCTTGCCAAACCCCGGCTGCTTGAGGATATTGCCGGTGAACACCGGCCGGGTCTGAATGTTTTTTTGTTCAAGATACTGCACCAGCTCCAGGCGGGAAAACGGCGCGCGCGGAGTCAGAATCAATGGGAACGCGAGCCACGCCGTCTGGGTGTTTTGCGTCTGCTCCGGCAGGATGAACCAGTCGTCATACGCGCCAAAAAACTTCAGCAACCGCGCGAAGTGTTTTCGCCGCAGCGCCGCGTAGCGCGGGAACTTCTCAAGCTGCACCAGGGCAAACGCGGCGGACAGTTCCAGCGGCAGGAAATTGTAGCCGATCTCGCTGAAAATGAACTTCGCGTCGTATGGAATGCCGTGGAGCTTGGTACGGAAACGGTTCTTGAGCAGTTCCGACGCGGCCTTTTCGCCGAACAGCGACGACTCTCTCCCCCATCCCCGCAGCACCAGCAGCCGGCGCGCCCATTTCGGATCGTTGACGCAGATCATGCCGCCGCCGCCGGCGCCGTTAATGATGTGCGAGCCGTAGAAACTGGTGGTGGAAATATGCGAGTAGCTGCCCGACGGCTTACCGCCGTATTTGGCGCCCAGCGTGTCGCAAGAATCCTCGATCAGCCACAGCTTGTGCTTGCGCGCGACTGCCGCCAGCTCCCGCAGGTTGGGCACGTTGCCCAGCAGCGACGGGATCATCAATGCCCGCGTCTTTTTGGTAATTGCGCGTTTGATCTGGTCGATCTTTGCCACATACGTTCCAAGTCCGACGTCCACAAACACCGGCGTGAGGCCTTTCTGCACGATGGGCGCCACGGTGGTGGCAAACGTCAACAGCGGCGTGATGACCTCGGATCCGCGCGGCAAATTCAGCAATTCAAGCGCCAAAAGATTTGCCGAAGACCCGGAGTTCACCATCAGCCCGAATTTTTTGCCAAACAGCCTGGCGATTTTATGTTCGAATTCCTCGGCTTTATCGCCCAAGGCGGTATTGCCGCGCAATACCTTGACGACCGCATCAATCTCTTCCTGCCCGTGCAGGGATAAACCGTACGGAACGCGCATATTCTTTGCCATAAAACGAATGTAAAAATTGTAGACTAATGTTTCAAAGTATACTCTATTTGATAATTTTTTTCCATCCTATCAGCTTGGACACGAAACATAAAAAAACCGCCACCCTGCCTTGTACAAGTGTGGCGGTTTATGCGCGACCTAGAGACTCCCGACGATGCGCTCGACTTTCTCGAAGTGCTCCGCTGCTGCCGGAATGATGAGACCCCGGTGGGCCCAGTTGGTATCGGCCGGGAGATTGTCAACGTCGAACCACTCTCCCCTGCTTGACCCCGAAATCCGGGCGAGCCACACTTCGCTCTGGCAATGGCCGCGGTTTTCGGCCAGCTTCTCGCGGGTCAGGATCTCCCGTGGCGGACGGATGACCGTGACGAACACCGGCTCACCATTGAGCGGACAGCCATACTCCTTCTCCACCAGTCGGCGGAACACGTCCGGGGGCAATTCCCCAACGCGGGTGATCGAACCACCGCAGTGATACTGGTTCGGGAAAGCCTCGAGAGGACCGCGCCGGAGCAAAAGCACTTGCAGCTTACCGTTCGCCGGATCGCGGCGCAGGCAGACCAGTTCGACGGCCACGCTCACGCTCCGTAGGGCGATTGCTTCGTAGAGCTCCTTCCCGTAGGGCGCGAACGGGTCGATGAGTGCCAAGGCGGCGGCGACGGTACGCTTGACCTGTTCGTAGAACGCCTGATCCACATCCCTGGCTTCATTCAACGCGCGGACTGCCCGTAGAAACTTCTCCAGTTGCGCAGGATCCACTTCCGGCGCGACTAGAATCGGCGTGTTTTCCAATGTACAACCTCCTTCGGATTGTCGGTTATATTGATGTGAACCAACGCTGTAACATAGCACGAAGGAGCAAAAAAATCAACCGACCCACTGCGATGGGCCGGTTGATCAATGTGATAAGACTACTTTTCCGCGAGCGCCGCCCGCACTTTCTTCCATACCCGCTGGTGCTCCCAGATGATGTCTTTGGGCATGCGGGCGAAAAACTTTCCTTTTTTGGGAGTGCGTTCAACCGTGCAGCGCCACACCAGGGATACACCATGTCCGCGCCCGGCGCCGGGGTAATTGAGCACGGACATAAAACGCGCGCGGGTGACGCCGACCCCGAGTTCATGGCGCGCGACGTACCGGATGCGATGCAAAAATGTTTCCCCGTATCGCAGCAACCCGCCCGGAAAATGCCAACCCCGCCAGTATTTGTCGTCGCGCCAGGTGAGAAGAATCCTGCCGTGCCGGTCTACCACCACCAGCTCGCACGCCAGAAACGGCACGACCAAAATGAGCGCCTCAAAAATGGACTCGGGCAAATCGCGTTTCGGTCGCGCGATTTTCCCCAGCAGTGTTACGAGCTGATTTTGCTCCCGCTTGGTCAACGCCATTGGTGTTGGTATGCAGAGACCCGTGCGAATTCAGTCACTCACGCGGCGGCCGGCTGATGCTGCCGGAAAAATTCATCATACCACGAAATCGTCCGCCGCAAACCATCATCGAGAGTGTATTGCGGCTGCCAGCCGAGCACCTCGCGCGCTTTTTGGGAAGACAGGTACTGCGCCGGAATTTCGTTGGTCGCCGTATTCAGAATCGTGGGGGGAAGCGCCTTGCCCATCAGCGCGGTAATCCGCTGCACCATCTCAAGCACCGTGACGGGATTGCCGCTGGCAAAATTGAACGCCTGTCCTGCCAGCTGCTTTTCGCGCAGATTCTCGGCCAACATCCGGTACGCGGCCGCCACATCCTCAATATAAAAGTAGTCGCGCACCAGCATCCCGTTACTCCGGATGATCGGCGATTGATCGTGCCAGAGGAACTTGACGGTGCCCGGCACTACGCGGTTGAAATTCAAATCACCGCCGCCGAAAAAATTACCGCAGCGCACGATCGCCACCGGCGTCCGGTACGTATGAAAATAGCTCTGGCTGATGAGGTCCACGCAGCTTTTGCTGACGTCATAAGGGTAGCGGCCCGACAGCGACGTTGCTTCGGTGTACGGCAAGACATCCTGATTCCCGTACGCTTTGTCCGACGACGCCACGATCACCCGCTCCACGTGCGGATTGCGCCGCACCGCTTCGAGCAAATTCCACGTGCCGCGGATGTTGGACTCAAACGTCGAGATCGGATTGCGGTTGGCAATACCAACAATGGCTTGCGCACCAAGATGAAAAACGGTATCCACTTCGTACTCGTTGAGCACGCGCTCAAGCAAATCCCCGTTGCCCAGCTCGCCGAATACCTGGTTGACCAGCGGCAAACAACCGCACGTGTACAGGTACGAGCGGTGCGGAATATCGCGCACCAAAATCGTCACATGCGCGCCCGCGTCCACCAGGCTTTTCACGAGCCACGGACCAAGCAACCCCGTAGCACCGGTAACAAAAACATTCCGGTCGTACCAGAATCGGGCCGAGGCTGCGGCAATATTTCTCGATGTTTCCACTGCCATACTGGGTCAAGTCACGTCTGGGAACTCTACAACTTTTGCCGCAAATCGTCAACCCCTCAACGCAAAATTACCGACGGCCTGCTTGCCGTCGGTCTCTCTCCGCAAGATCGGCGCGCGGGAACGCTACGGTTGGTGCGCCGCATGCTCCCACACTACCCACGGTCGCTGCCCGCGATCCCACATCCGGTTGATTTCCTCGTAGTGCTGGTAGGTATCCATGGCGTAGAAAAATCCTTCATGCCGGAAAACCGACAACTGCCCTTCCTGCGCCAGAGTTTTGAGCGGCTGCTGTTCGAGCACGCAACTTCCGTCCGGCGAGAGGTAGCGGAAAATTTCCCGGTTGAACACGGCGTACCCGCCGTTAATGTACCCTTCCAGCTGCGGCTTCTCGCTGAAGTTGGTCACGCGGTTGCCGTTGACTTCCAGGATGCCGAACCGTGAATTGGGGTGGACGCCGCAGACGGTGCCGATCGTCCCCTGCTGTTGATGGAACTCCGCGACTTTGGAAATCGGAATGTCGGACAGACCGTCGCCGTAGGTCATCAAGAACGACTCGTCTTTGCCCAAGTACGGTTCAATGCGCGCAATGCGCGAACCGGTCAAGGTTTCCTGGCCGGTGTCGGCGAGCGTAATCGTCCAATCTTCAAGATGCTGCGGATGGTGGTGGCGGATGCGCTCACTGCCGTTGCGGCGCAGTGTGACGGTCACGTCGTTGCTGCGCTCCTCGAAATTGAGGAAGTAATCCCGTATCATTTCTCCCTTATAGCCCAGGCACAAAATAAATTCCTTGAAACCGTAGTGCGAGTAAATTTTCATGATATGCCAAAGGATCGGCCGGCCGCCGATGGTTACCATGGGTTTGGGCTTGTATTCGGTTTCTTCGCGCAGCCGGGTGCCCTTTCCGCCGCACAAAATCACGACTTTCATAGGATCTTGATTATTTCCATGGTAATAAAAAAACGCCCATCAGTCAATGCTGATGGGCGTAACGCTCACCATCCCTTGAAAGGTTAATCCTCGGTTACCCCCAACTCATTCAGAACGGCCTTCCGTTCATCCTCGAACATCCACATCGACTCGCCGTGGTACTGCGTCCCGAGTTCCTTGCCGCTGGCGATGGCCTCAGCGCCGCAGATTTCCTTTGCCTCTCTGGCATCCACCAAGTGAAGGCCGGCAAACCCACGGGGGATCGAAGCGATCGTCTGCCACGGCACGTAAACGAGGCAGTGAATCGATCCCGCCGCCCCCTTGGAGCGATCCATCCCGATGCGGGATGAAGCTTCGGCACGATCGGCGACGGCCGGCCCCAACTGCTGGGTGACGATGCGGCGGATGCCGCAAATCATGCTCTCGCCGGATTCGAGCGTACCGAAGGCGCTGACGCGCCAGACGCCCGGCCAGGCCCGGCGGACTTTCCGGGGCAGCTGATTTGGCTCTAAAATCCCCGGCTGCTGGAGTAGAACGTGCTTGACACGTTTGAGCATCGTGACGACGATGACGCGGACGACCCGTTGTTTTGCCAAGGTACACCTCCACTACTAACACTAAAAGAAATATCCAATAAACCAAACGCATCTTATAGCAAGAGCTTCAATTTGACAACCTTGAGACCATAGAAAAATGTGAGCAAGCAAAAATTGTCATTCCTGCGAAAGCAGGAATCCAGTAAATGAACCCGTTTTATCATTTCTGGATCCCGCATCCGGGTGCGGGATGACAGCTTTTTTCATCTACTCCTTTCCCCACCGCTGCCACCACAGCTGAAAGCACATCAGCGTCCACAATTCCTTACGGTTGTCGGCGCGGCCATCAAGATGATCAGACAATAAACGTTGAACCACTGCCGGTTGGAATATTCCCTGGTGCCGCAAGGCGTCGGCGGAGAGCAAATCCTGGGCAAGCGGTTTGAGCTCGCCGCGCAGCCACGCGCCGATCGGCACGGCAAACCCCTGCTTGCGCCGGCTCACGATACCCACGGGCAAACGATCCCGCATCAAGCGCTTGAGGAGAAACTTGGTATGGTACCGGTGGAGTTTGAGCGGCCACGGCAGCGAGAACGCAAACTCCACCAAACGGTAGTCAAGGATCGGCGCGCGCACTTCCAGCGACGCATACATTGACGCGCGATCGACTTTCACCAGCACATCATCCATCAGATAGCTCTTGAGGTACCAGTAGCTCAGGCGCGACCAGCGGGGAATCCGCCCGGGTTCGGGCAAACGGCTGGTTGGGTCGGAAATCCAATCGCCCCGGCAGCGCTCGCGCGCGTCGTCGGTCAGCAGCGCGCCGATCCGGTCCGGCGGAAATGAGCCGCGCCAAACCAGGTGGCGCTGATCGTCGGGGTACCCCAATCCTTGCAGGAACCGCTGCATTTTGTCGCGGAACGTAAAATAATCGTAGGAATGCGGGCGTAATCGCGGCACGCGGGAAACAAAATGACGCCGGACGCCGTGCGGCAGAAACCTCAACAGCTGCGCCAGGTACTCGGCCTGAAACGTCTGGTACCCCAAAAACAACTCGTCGCCGCCGTCACCGCCGAGCGCCACCGTCACCTGATTTTTGGCAAACTTGGACAGCAGGTAGGTCGGAATTAACGAGGCATCGGCCAGCGGTTCGTCGCATAAGTCGGAAATTTTTGGCACCAGTTCCAGGGCCTGCGCCGGACGCAGCACCTGATCGTAATGTTCGGTGCCGAGATGCTTGGCGACGCGGCGGGCGTGCGATGATTCGTCAAAACTCGCTTCGGCAAAGCCGATGGAAAACGTCTTAATCGGTTTCGAACTCGCCGCCTGCGCGTAGTAGGCCACGGTACTGGAATCAATGCCACCGGACAGAAATACGCCGAGCGGCACGTCGGAAACCATGCGAATCCGCACCGCGTCGGAAAGCAAGGTGTCCAATCGCGGCAAGGCTTCCCGGAGCGTCACCGGTGTCACCTGGAGCTTCACATCCCAAAAACGCGTAACCTCGGGTTCGCGGCCGGGCGCGTACGTACACGTGCAACCCTCCGGCAACTTGCGCATCCCGGCATAGATGGAATGCGGGGTGGGAACATATTCATGCGTCAGGTACTGCGCCAGCGACTGCCAATCCATTTCGCGCTTCACGAGCGGATGCTGCAGTAACGCTTTAGGCTCCGATCCGAACACCAACGTCCCCTGCCACACGCCCCAGTACAGCGGCTTCTTCCCCAAGCGGTCGCGCGCCAAAATAAGTTGGTTGCTTCCCCCATCCCATACCGCCACTGCGAACATGCCGTTGCAGCGCGCAAACACTTCCGATCCCCACTGCTCATAGCCGTGGACGATCACTTCGGTATCCGATTGGGTGGAAAAGCGGTGGCCGGCGCGGGTGAGTTCATTTTTCAAATCCCGAAAATTGTAAATTTCCCCATTAAAAACCACGGCAACGGTTTTGGTTTCGTTGAACATCGGCTGCCGCCCGCCGGTCAGGTCGATGATGGAAAGCCGCCGGAATCCCAGCCCGACATTTCCGGCAATAAAAAAACCTTCGTCATCTGGCCCGCGATGGGCGATGACGGAGGTCATCTTCCGGAGAATATCTTCATTGCCCTGGCCGACGTAGCCAGCAATACCGCACATACATAAAATCCAAAATGCGGGAATCAGGAAAGATTGATTTTTTCCTTCACCGCATACGTGGGTTTCGCCTGTGTTTCGTGGTGCATGCGCATGATCAGTTCGGCCAAAAGTCCCATCAACACAAACAGCACCGCCACGATGAAAAACAGCGCGGTCAGTACCGGCAGCGGCGTTTCGACGAAATCTTTCTGGCCCGTGATTTTGAAGTACACGGCCAGCAGCGCCGCCAGCGTCCCAATGCCAAACGACCACGCCCCGACTTTACCGAAAAAATAGATCGGTTTGGCGGAATAATCATTGAGAAACTTCAGGGTCACCAGATCCAGCGCGACTTTCAGCACGCGTTCCAGGCCGTACTTGGACTGCCCGAACTGGCGCGGCTGGTAGTGGACCGGCAGCTCGGTAATCTTTGCGCCCTGCCAGGCCGCCAGCGCCGGAATGAAACGGTGCATCTCGCCGTACAGCCGCACGCCCTTGATGATCTCGGCGCGGTAGGCTTTCAAGGTGCAGCCGTAATCATGGAGCTGTACGCCGGAGACTTTGGAAATGAGCCAGTTGGCCGTCTGCGACGTCAAACGCCGGCTGAACGGCCGGTTCTCCCAGCGGTTTTTCCGCCAGCCGGAAACGATGTCGTACCCTTCGTTTAATTTGGCAATCAGCATCGGGATATCCGCCGGGTCGCTCTCAAGATCGGCGTCCACCGGCACGATCACCGCACCGCTCGCATAGTCAACGCCGGCGGCAATCGCCGGGGTCTGACCGAAATTGCGGCGAAACGTGATAACTTTTATTTTGGGGTCAGCCGTCGCCAGTTCGCGCAGCACCTCACCGCTGCTGTCGGCTGAACCGTCGTTGACAAAGATAGCCTCGTAGTCCGAGTGCATCGCGCCCATCACCGCCCGGATTTTTTCCGCCAGCGGCTTGAGGCTTTCCGCCTCGTTGTAGACCGGAATAATGAGAGAAATCTTTGGCATAAACAAAAGATAATGTAGCAAAAAAACATCGCCCTGGCAAGGAGCGAGCAGAAAATTGACGGCCGTACATCAACGTGATAGGGTGTGTCCGGTTCTACGAAAGGATCTTTAATAATGCGTCGAAAAACCGATTTTTTAGTCCGTATGTATGTACCCAGGAAGGAATATCCTGCGCGTTGGCGGGAAGGAGTTGCGCTCGCGCAAACGGTTGAGCGGCTCAACCGCATCATCTTCCCGGATCGTGAACTCGCCATCGCATTCATCATCAGTGGCACCGGAGATGGCGCGGATAGCCACACGATGTGCTACATGGACAGCTTGCCGCACATCCCGCGACCGCAGCGGAAAGGACTTTTCCTGATTCATCCGAAAAAGGCAGCGGAGGAACTTAACGACCTGATACGTGATGGCATGACGGTCGCGCAAGCGCGCTTCTGGATGGCGGCGCACGAAACCCGCCACCGCTTACAGGATCTCGAAAAGGTAAAACTTCTCAACCACCGCTTCCTGCGGCGCACATTCCCGGGTATTTCGCCGGCAAGAACGGTCCCGTGGGTTCGGACGGTCATCTGGGGCAAGCGGCGCTACCTGACGAGCCTCAAACGGGTATACCCGAGCGAATCGGCGCAAAAAATCCGACAACACCGTTGGTACATCGAGCGCGACGCAGTGATTGTGTCCTACGTCGCCACGGCCTTCCTCATCGTCGGGAAAGGCATCCGTCTGGCTGCCACCGTGCTGTGCTGTGGTACGCCGCGTTGTCCGAAATAAGGCACTTTTACCACACCTCGTCCAACGAGGTGTGTTTTTATGCTACCGCCTCAAGGCTGCCAATAATGACCTTTGCGCGGTTCTCCCATGTATGCTGCCGCGCCAATATTTTCGCCGCGCCAACGCGTGCTGTTTGATCCAGCTCCCCGGCTTCGCGGATGCCCCGCGCCAAATCCTTCGGATCGTCGGGTTTGACAAAAATGACCTCGCGCTCGGAAACGATTTCCCGGATCGACGGCAAATCCGACGCGACGATCGGCCGCCCGGCGACCAGGTACTCAAACAATTTGAGCGGCGAAGTGTAGAGCCGCGAACGATCGGTTTTGCCCGAATTGGGAATCACCAAAACGTCTGCGGCGCCCAGGTAATATGGTACGCGTTGGCGCGGATGGTGGCCGACCATCTTTACCTGCGAAACATTCTGCCGCCGCGCAAACGCATGCAATTTCGCCTGGTCGTCGGCGGTCCCGCCCACCAGCACCGTCACCCACTCCGGCGGCAAATGTGCGGATGCCTCCACCAGCGTATACGCCCCTTTCCACGGGTAGAGATGCCCCGCATACACAACAATTTTTCTCTTGGCATCGAGCGAAACGATCTTGCGGCACTCCTCACGGGACGGCAGCGCGCCGAACGACTCCACCTGCACGGCATCGGGAGCGACCACGATCTTCCCGCGATCAACCCCCTGCAACGCCAAGGCTTCGCTGATGGCGCGGGAAATGACTACGATGATTTTGCTGCGTGAAAGTACCGGCTGATACTTTGCGGTCGGCAATGCATGGAGCTCCACGGCGACGGGTCGCCGTAATTTACCGATCAACTTCAGCACGAGCTCATCGCGGCTGTACACCCAGTCGGAAATATTCTTGCGTAAATAATTTTTGGCCGCGTTCGCGAACGTCCAGGTCTCAATCCAAAATCCCAACGGGCCGACGACGGTGCGCCACTTCCCGACCCAATCAACCACCGGCAAGCGAACGATCGGAAATTTCTGTTTGATGCCGTAGTAGGCAAACGCATCCGCGCCCTGCAGCGTGATATTTTTTCGCTCCGGCACCACTAACGTGACATCAACGCCCTGCCGCGCGAACTCCGCGCACGTCTGCATGATTTGATACCCGTGCGCTTTCTCGGTGGGCAGGCGGATGTTGGCAAGATATATCAGTTTCATGGCAGTTGGTACACGGTGACCGTTGGCCCGAGCCGGTGGACCGGGAAAATCGTGAATATCGGATTTACAAAATTGCCGTTCAGGTCCGGAATTTCGGCGGTAAATGTTTGGCGGACCCGGGCGCCGGCGGCAATCAGCGCCAGGGTTTGCGGGCGCACGGCCGGGCTATCTTCGACCACCAGGTATTGAAAGCCCGCGCGCAAGAAAGATTCGGGCGCCATATCCGCCAATGCGCCGGAGGAAATGAAATGCAGCGGCAGGACTTCCCAGGCCGGTGTCGGATAGTGCGCATCGTCGGTTTGCAACAGCGCCTGGTCTTCCTGCCGCAGGGAACCGGGATCAAGCTGCTGCTGCTGGAGAATCGAATCCTTCGTCGATGCGAGGCGAAACGTCACCAGGTCGGTCACCACGCGGTTACCGGCGGGAATGTTTTGGGCAATCCACGCTTCCGCGTCCTGGCGCGTGTCGGGCCCCGTGAGCAACAGGAGATATTTCCCATCAACGGTGAGAGGAAACGCAAAAACCAACAGCACCAATGCGACCGCACTCAGTTGTGCGAATACGGCCGCGCGGCGCCATAAATGTTCCAATAAATTTCCGGCCACCGCGCAAAACAACGGCAACACCAGCAACAGGTAACGCACCTCGTCGTGAAATATCACGTACAGAACGGTCAGATACACCACCGGCAGCGTCAGGAGCAGGAAAAATTTTTTCCGCGACTCAAACCACAGCCACACCGCGCCTCCGAGGGTGGTCAAAAACAACACCGGTTCCAGGAATAAAAAATTCCGCAGGTGGAATTGATAGGAACCCAGCAGCCCGAGAAAACTTTTCGCCTGCGCCGCAGTGGAGTCCTCGCCAACGGCCATCCGGAAAAATTCTTGCGGATGCAGCGCGATGAACACGGCGGAAAGCGCCGCGGCAATTCCCAGACAAACCCACAACCACCGAAAGCCGATTTTCGGTTTGGCAACCGCTGGATTCATCCAATGCGCCAACACCACCAACACCATGGAAAGCACGGGCACATAGCTGACGCCAAACCCCAGGCCTCCAACGATACCCGCCCAGACGTAGTCAGACTTTTTCCCGCCGTTGGCGATCCGCACGGCAAAAATTGCGACCACGGTCACGCACAACGTCGCGGCTACCCAATGCCGGATGAAGTGCGACATTTGCACATGAAGAAACGAGGTGGCAATCAAAGCGGCGGCAAACAATCCGGCGTTCCGGTTGAACAATTCGCGGCCCAGACGATACACGGCGTACACCGTCGCCGTGCCGAGGAGCGCCGCCACGGTCCTGGCGGTCAGCCAAATGATCGTCGGATTCAAAACCAGAGACTGGGTGAACGTGCCCAAGCCGGAAACGCCGGAAGCCCAGTATGCCAGACCGAGAACCGGCACCAGCGGCACCAGTAAAAGATAGGGAATGAGCGGCGGGTAGTAGAGCGGACGGAATTCGGCCGCATGCAGCACAGGTAATAGCGTTTTGAGCTGAAGCATTTTGAGCGACCCGTAGACCATGGCCGGCTCGTCACCGATGAAAAAGCTGGGCAACCCATACCAAATCCCCCACAGCCGTAACACCAGCGCCCCGCCCAAGAGGAGCAGCAACACCCAGTTGATGGAATACTTCTTCGGCATACTCATGACCGAACGGCAATAAGTTGTTCTAAAATTTCTTTCATTTCGGCGCCAAGAATTTGCGGCGTTAAACGCTGCCGGTGGAGCGCCCGGCCGGCCGCCCCCAGCTGCCGCCGCAGCACGGCATCAACTTCCAGGTGCAGAATTTTGTCCGCCAGGTCCTGCGGATCGCCGGCCTGGCAGTACGCCACGTGGACATTGGGCTGCAGCAGTTCATCCATCGCCGGCAGATGCGCGGTGAGCACCGGCCGCCCCAACGCGAGCGCCTCAAATATTTTATTCGGAATCACCGGGCGCGGTCTTCCGCCACCGAACACTCCCAGACACAAATCCGACTGGATAATATACCCCTTGAGCGTCGGATAGTCAACGTCCGGCAGAAACTCGACGTTGGTAACCGCAAGCTTTTGCGCGAGCGCCGACACGGCCGGATACTCCTGGCCGCGGCCGATGAGACGAAACACCATCGGCCGGTGCTCCAAAAGCTTTGCCGCCCGCACAATCACGTCAGCGCCCTGAAACTTCGAGTAGTGGCCGTGGAAATGCACGATGAATTTCCCGGCCGGTTTTGGCGGTATGGGCGACGGCGGCTGTTCGTCAATATCGGAACCGACGAAAATGGAACGGAAGCGGTCCGCCGGCAAGTTCACCAGCTGCTGCAAATATTTAATGTGCGCTTGCGTATCGAGAAGAACCCGGGTTGCTTTCCGGCACGACATCCAGTCCATCGCAAAACTTTTCCACGCTTTCGCGTTCCATATCTTCGCGCGGCCGCGGCCTTCGGCCAGTGCGCCGTACTGCGACGTGAACGCGTCAAAAACCAGCGGCACTTTCTGGCGGCGGGCGATCCGGTGCGCCAACGGCATCACCGCATGACCGGGAAAGCCAACGACCATAACCTGGTATTTTCCCGCATACGCGCGGTGTTTCTGTAGCAATTCGCGTTTCCGTAAACTGCCGCTGGCACGGCTTTGACATTCAAGCACCTGCACGCCGTTTAGCCGCAACCCGTTGATCAAAACGCGATTGCGCGAATAGTCCGGCCGGTACGTGCCAAAATAGCAGATGGTCAGGGGCGCATGCATACTATGCCGGATGTTGACGCCCACAGGCGGAAATTATTTTTTCCGCCAGCTTTTCCAGCGCGTGGCGTTCAACCACAATTTCCCGTAATTGTTTTCCGAGAGCAGCACGCTCGTCTGCCTTCAGTGCTCGCGCCCGTTCAATCGCCGCCCGCAACGCCCGAAAATCGTTGCCCCGAATAACAAAAGAATCCGGCAGCACGCCGTGAAACGCCTGGTTCGAGGTAATCACCGGACAGCCACACGCCATCGGTTCAAGTACCGCCTTGTCGATACTGCCGGTCCCGCTCAAGCTCACGGCCAAGTCCGCCTCCTGGTAATATCGCGCCACCTCGCGGTTTGGCACCGGCCCGGCAAACCGCACAGTGGCATCAAGCTCAAGGCGTCGCGTCAAGATTTGTAAATTCTCAAGATACGCCTGGTGCTGCGGCAATCCCGGACCGCCGACAATCGTGACGGCGATTTGACCCCCGGCCCGCCTGAGTTCGTCCGCCGCCTTTA
>JAQTQO010000014.1 GCA_028712155.1 Patescibacteria group bacterium
CACCGGCGGCATCGTCGAGTGTCGCACCGACGAGCCGGAAACTCCGCGCATTTTTCATCAGCACCAACTCCGTATGCCCGCCTGAGACGACGAGTGCCAAAGCCGGAAATAGAATTCTGAATTCTGAATTCTGGATTCTGGATTTCCCGCCGCGCGGTGGCAGCCACGCGGCGTACACGTGCGCCCGCAGGTGATTGATCGGCACTATCGGTTTTTTCCACACAAATGCCAGAGCTTTAGCTGTTTCTGAGCCGACTAACAACGACGTAATAAGTCCGGGGCCGACCGTTACGGCCAGACGGTCAATGTCGGATGAATTTACCTTGGCTTGCCGCAGCGCAGCGTCTATCACCGGAATAATGTTGACGACGTGGTTGCGCGCGGCAACCTCCGGCACTACTCCACCGTAGCGCGCGTGGATTTTTATCTGCGACGCAACAACACTGGAGCGCACCACAAATCCTGCCGCGGTTTTTACCACTACCGCCGCCGCAGTTTCGTCACAACTCGTTTCAATGCCTAAAATTATCATGGAAATTATTGCGTGAAGTAAAAAAACATTTCTCTGAGTCTCGCCCCTCGAAGTCCGCCTTTGGCGGACGAAGTGGGGTCACAAGATGTTTCAATACCGAGAATGAACATGGAAAATATTTACCTCCGCCGTATTTACATTTATACCATTTTGTGCTACGTTTTCCCATTCCATGCCGGGTGCGGTGAGCGGTTCACTTCGTCTGGTTGGTGTGGAAACTCATGCAAGAGGAGATATCGTGTCCAAACCCGTTCTTTCCGGCAAGGCCAAGGAGAAATTCGGGCAAGCGCTCCTCGCCATTTTCCTTCACGATCTTGGCGAGGTTCAGCGGGTGATCGATCTCAAGATCTCCGGCTTGCCGGCGCGCCTCCAGCTCATTATGCTGCAGGCCCTAGACAAGATTGTGCGTGAACGCACCCTTGAGGCCGAAGCCGATCTCGAGGATGAGAAACGGGAGTGAGGTCGTTACCGACCTTCCTGATAACGGCGTGTGGCAATGTGCTGCACGCCGTTCATTTTTTTAAAAACCTTGCCATGGAATTGTCGTTGACCGGCAGTGCCAAGCCTTGACCAAAACAATCCTATATGCTATTCTCACCGATTGCAAGCTACGGCAGATTTCTGTGTCTGCCATAGGAACTTGCATCGTCGCTGCCCTTTTATAGGAGGCAATATGCCTCAGTCAGAGCAACCGGTCGGTATCCGCGACGAGGTCACGCGCAAGCTCCTCGTCGGTATGTTGGCCGCCCAGATGATGGACGACCTCGGTGAGTTCAAACGACGCATCGGCCCCTTCGTCCGGCCGGAGGACTTCCCGGACCTTGTGAAGGTCAAGGAGATCTTCTGGGGACTGATGGAAGAGGCCATGGCACTTGTCCGCAAGTCGGACATGGCTCGGGTCAGGTCCCATCCGTCCAAGGACGGCCCCCCGAAGTCGGGCAACACGGCGCACGGATAGCGAACGAGAGTGAGTGGGTAGCGGTAACCCGGAGTAATTTCTGCATCATCTACAGATGAGAGGAAGAACAAGAATCCGGGAAATTACCTAGAAAACCCCTCAACCCACGTTCCAGGCGCGCGGCTCGCGTGAGTCGCGCGCCACTTTACAAAGTCCGAGAGGAGATTCGGCAATGGGCGAATTGCTCAGGAGGTAAATCGTGGAAGTTCACCCGCGGGAACGTCTCGAGGCCGAGCGGCTGCTGTTGGTGGCCGTGCTGTGCCACACGCTCTGTGGCATGGCCGGAACGACTAACCCCGCCGGCATTCGGGAATTCTGCCAGACCGTTCGCAAGGATCCCGGGGCAATGGCCCAGAGGATCCTCGGCGTGCTCTCTCCGTTTTTGGAGAGCATGGGACGGAAGAGGGTGGAGTTCGAGTCGGTCTTCACCGGCCTGCTCCTCGCCGCCGTCGACAAGCTGGAACAACTGTAAGGACTCCGTTCGAGCCCCAGCAGATGTACCAGCCAAGCGCGTGCCCAGCACGCGCTTTTTCTTTGGGAGAAAAATTATAGTGTCATTCCGAGCCCGGTCGAGGGATCTCGCTCATTCCTCCGACAAATCTCGAAATTTTGGATTGAGCTGTTTGATGAGCCAAACTTTCTTTTCCCGTGACCATTTTTTTAGTTGTTTCTCTCTCTCAATGGCTGATGCAGGGTCGTCAAAAACCTCGAAGTAAACCAGTTTGGTTAAATTGTATTTTTTAGTAAATCCTTCAACCAGTTTCTGCTTGTGTTGCCAGACTCTTCGGGTAAGATCGCTCGTCACACCAATATATGAAGTGGTGTTTTTTTGGTTCATCATAATATAAATGCAGAATTGTTTTTTCCGCATAGCTTGGGGAGAGATCCCTCGATAGGACTCGGGATGACCGTGTAATTACCACGTTTCACGCCACCACCCCAAACATCAGATACAAATCGAAGGCGGTGTGCGCGAGCGCCGTGATGCCGTAGCCGCGCGCCAGGTACACGCCCGAAAGCAGTACACTGGTGAAAAAAATGGAAACCAGTCCGCCTACGCTGGCGGAGCCCAGGTGCAGCAGGGCGAACACCGCCGAAGAGATCAGCGTGGCTTGCGCAGTGGCGACGCCGTCGTCGCCAAGCATTCGGCCGCGCTTCGCGAATAACCCATACAGTCCGGCGAGCAGCAGCACGCGGAACAGTAGCTCTTCGAACACGCCGGCCCCGACCGCCGCGACGACCTTGGCCCACGGTGAGCTCAGCCCCTGCAGCGCCAGCTGACGGGTGACGCCGGCATTGGATTGAAAAACAAAGAAGTGCGGGAGTTTCCGGCCGAGGATGAGGTACACGAGGATGGCCAGCACCACGCCCGTCACTGCAGCCTCAAGGAACATGAGGAGCAAATACCACGGCGAAATTTTTACCCGTTTTTTCGTCAGGTACCACAGGAAACCTACCGCCAGTCCTCCGACCGCACCGGCAACTAACCACGTGCTCCAGCGCAACCCAAACATGGCGGCCAAAAACTGGAGTGTGAGGCGGAAGATCGCGTCCGCGCCGTTCACGTGCTCACCGAGCATCCCCTGCCACAAGCCGATTTCGTAAATTGCCAGGAGCGGCAGCACGGCAAGTACGCCGTAGGAAAAGTGTTTTGTTGTTTTGAGGTAATCGCCTTTCATGTGAATATTTTTTCACCCCTCTTACCCTAAGACTGGGAGCTATTGGTTCCTCCCCTTGGGGCAAGGGGAGGGTAGGAGGGGTTAACCGTTAGCGCCGACACGATCTGTTCAATTACGCCATCAATGTTTTTCATTACATCTGAATTCTGAAATCGGATGACTGCAATGGTAAATTTTCCGAGATATTCAGTTCGTTGCCGGTCGTATTTTACTTGCGTCGTTTCACCGTGTTGACCACCGTCAATTTCGATTGCCAGCCGGCGGGCCGGCGTATAGAAATCCAAAATATACGGGCCTACGCCGTACTGCCGAAAAAATTTCATCCCGAGCACTTGCCGGTTGCGGAGCTTACCCCAGAGCAGTCGTTCGGCGTCGGTAAAATTTTTTCTTAGCCGTCGGCGTTGAGGCTTCGACGCGGAGCGGTTGTAAATTGACATCGGTTAACTCCCCTATCCCCTCTTACCCTAAGAGGGGGACATCGTTTTAGTTGGTGAGGTAACGTTCAGGCCGTGCTGTTCGAAAAATTGCATCGGGTCAAGATAGTCTTTCAACCCATTTTTCGTTGCGACGTAGCCGGCAAAACGTATCGCGGTGCCTTCCCACAGTTGGAAGTGGAGGTGCTTGCGTTCGCCGTCCGTGTCGTGGGAATTGGCGTCACCGAGGATGGCGATGGTCTCCCCTTTTTTAATTTTACTCCCGACCGCTTTGGCCGAGGAAAGTTTGAGATGGCCGTAGAGCGCGGAGATAGTTTTGCCGTTGATGCGGTAGCGGATGACCAGTACGCCGCCGTAGCCGCTCACCCACTGCCGTACCACGACCTGCCCGTCCGTAATAGCGTACACCGGCACCTCGCCCGAGATGTCGCCGTATTCAATGTCATCGCCGGTGTGGTAGCCCCTGAAACGGTCCTGCACGTACTGGCCAAAGACTTTGAACGTCCGTCGCGCCAGGTAATCGGCAATTGGAAAAACGACGGCCGACGCAGATTCCGGTGTGGCGGTTGGTGCCACGGTTGGAGTGTGCGTTGGTGTCGCTGTTGACGCGACGGTCGGCGTCGGCGCAGGCTGGGAGACTGGCGCCACCGGCGTCGGTGCGCAGGCGGACAGCAGGAGCACGATGGCGGCCGCAAATAGCGTTCGATGGTTCATGGTGTTAATCCGGTAAAGTCCCCAGTTTTTCAATTTTTTCCGCCGGTACGGTCCAGAGCGTAAAACGCGGGTCGTTCGGATTGCCGATCACCGCGGTTGGGGTGCTGGTGGAAAGCCCGAGTTGGTCAACGAACCACTCGGCGCTATCGGTGCGTTTGGCCGCGCGCTCCAACGTGTTTTGCCCGACCACCAGCATGACCTGCGTATTGGTGGCGTTGGGTAAAATCGCATCAAACTGGTTTTCCTCCAGTACGGTTTTAAGGCCGTCCGTGGAGATGGCCGTCCAGCCGTGGTAGATAGTTCTGCGGATGAAATACCACAGCGGCGTCGGCCAGACGAGGTCGGCATCGTACGCGATCAGCAGGGATTTTTCCGGTTTTTTTGCCGCGCGCGCAACGCCGGCGTCGGCAAAACTCTGCAGCACGGGGAACTGCAGCTTCGGGGGTGCGGAGGGGCGGAAGCCGTCGAGTTCGCGCGCTAACACGGCATCCAGTTGGTTATAGCCGAAGTTCCCGCCTTCGTTGCGCAGCAGCGAAACAATCCACGGGTTGCCCGGACGGTAGTCGGTGGTGAATGTATTGGTCCAGCTAAACCACCCCAGTCCGGTGACGCAGGCGAGCCCGACAAAAACGAGAATCGGCCGCCACGATTTTGGAGTCCGGTGCATCACGGCGTCGGCGGTCAGGGCAACCGTCAGGATCATCCAGGGAACCAAGAGCACCAGGAACCGGGGGCTGGGGCCGATGACCATCAGCAAGGCGACCGTCCACCCGATGCCGAGCCCGATGAACTGATTGGCGGGTTTGCGCCAGTGCCAGACAAGGTACAGCACACTCAAACCGGCCAGGGCGGACAGCGGCGCTGCGGAACGGTACAGCGTCGGGAGAAAATTTTGTACACGCTGCGTGAACGACCCGATCATTTCTTTGCCCGGCAGAAACCGCCAGGCCGGCACATCGATGCCGAGCAGTGAAGAAATTTGTAAATCAAAATGCCCGCGGTTGTGGAAGAGCGCGAGGTTGTAAATGACGATCGGTAAAATAACCACGCCAAAGACAATTTGCCCCCGCCAGAATTTTTTTTCGCGCAGCGTTGTCCGGGCGGCGATGCCGAGGTACGAAATAATGATCGGCAAGAACACCACGACGGTGTATTTAGAAAGCACGGCCAGCCCGTAGATGAGCCACATCGCGTACCACCAGCGCGGTTCTTTGAGCGCACGTAAAAAAGCATAGAGCGCGGAGAGCAGCAGCGCGAGCGTGATGCTCTCCTGTAATCCCAGCCGCGACGGCCATATCAGATAGAGTTCAACCGCGCCCAGCGCCGCCGCAATAATGCCGGCGCGTTCATTTTTTAGCTGCCGGCCGATGAGGTACAGCAGCCATACGACCGCGATACCGGCAAACGCACTGGGCAGCCGCAAGCCCCAGACGTTCTCTCCAAAAATCCGCATCGAGAAATGCTGCACGGAAAACACTAGCGGCGGATGGTCGTGAAACGACAGGTACGACCACCACGGCCGCACTGCGTACCACTCCGCGGGCGTCCCCTGCGCGGGCGTGCCGAGGAAATCCAGATACCCGATGGATCGCACGCCCAGGAACGCTTCGTCGGTCACAACGTCGGCGTGGTCAAGCTGCCAAATCCGCAGGAACGCAGCTCCAAGCAGAATGGCTATGAGGATGAACGTGAAAGCCCTGGGTTTAATATGTTGCATGCAGGGTCATCATAGCAGGAGCTTTGGCGATAGTGAAAGGCCGTTTTGCCCGGCAGTTCCGCGCTTCTTCCGCGGAGCCTCGTGTCTGCTATAATGGGAACGCTATGGTTTTGAAAAACAAGATAATTTTTGTTGTTGTGGCGCTGGTTGGAGCGGCCTTTTTCGGAGTGTTTTTCCGTATGAACAAAATCTGGCAAAACCAAAAATCGCCGGCCGCGTCGGGCGATTTTCCCATTGCGAGCGGAGTGGTTCCGCATCATGCGGTCGCCAAGGAAATTATCGAGAATTTTTTCTCTTCCATCGCGGCACGCGAGCAGCCGCAGGTTGTGGTGATACTGGGTCCGGACCATTTCCATATTACGGAATTGTCCGGGAAAACGTTTGTGAGCGTCCGTCAGGATACGCGGCAGTTGAATGGTCTGGACGTTGATACGCAGCTGCTGCGGTCGCTCGCGGGTCAACACCTGGCTTTCAACAGTCCCGGCCTCAGCTCCGATCATGCCGTCACCGCGCTCTTGCCGTATGTCGCAAAATATTTTCCCCACAGCCGCGTGCTGCCGCTCCTGGTGTCTTCTTCGGCATCCGCCGCCGATATGGAAGCGCTGATGCAAAACTTGCACGTGCACGCGCCGGTGCAGACGCTGGTTGTCGCCAGCGTCGATTTTTCCCATTACCTCCCGCCTCCGGCAGCGGATTTTCATGACGTCAAAAGTATCGCGGCCGTAATGGATCGGGAAGAAAACGATTTCCGCAATCTGGAAGTGGACTCCTGGCAAGCGGTGTACGGCGCGCGGTATTTCGCCCAGGTGCGGAAAAATTTTTCCCCGACCTTGATGGGACGGGGCAAATCATCCGATTATCTGAAAACCGGTAGCAGCGAAGAAGTGACTTCCTACGTGAGTGCGGTCTTTAGTGCAGCAGCGGACCGGCCCGAAATTGAGCGGGGCAAAACCGTTTTGCTGGTTGGAAATATCATACTGGGTCAGGGGGTGACGGCGCTGGTGGAGAAAAACAACCCGCATTATCCTTTTCAAAAGATCAGCCAGTTTCTGCGAGGGATTGATGTGGTAGTTGGGAATCTGGAAGGCCCGCCGGTGCTGGGGCAGCCGATGGCCGCGGCCCTGGCCTCGGCGAAATTCAACCTCCTTTCATTAGCCAACGATCATGCCTCGGATGTAGGGATGGAAAAACTGGCCGCGCCGCGGGAAATTTTATCGGGGGCAAATATCAAGACCGTTGGCGATCCCGATCCATGCGCCGGTGCGTCAATTTTTCAAAAAGAAGGCGTCACATTTTTCGCCTTCAACGCGATGAACTCCGCCGGCTGTGTAAGCGAAGACCTGGTGCGTGCGGCCCGGCAATCGCACCCCAAAAATTTTCTCATCGTCAGCATGCATTGGGAGAACGTTTTTCCGCAGGAACTCGCCCACCGGATTATTGAAGCCGGAGCCGATGTCGTTGTCGGGCACCATCCCCAGGCCGTGCAAAAAATTGACGTGTACGGGGGTAAGCCCATCTTCTATGCGCTCGGGAATTTTGTCACCGACCAAGATTTCCCTACCCCGACGCGGGAAGGCATGGGAATCGGCATTGAGATCTACGACCGCGCGGTCCGCTACCGGTTGTTTCCCCTGCAGAGTATCGCCAGCCAGCCCGCGCTCATGCCGCAGGCAGCCGCAAAAATTTTTCTCGCCCGCCTCGCTCAAAAGAGCGGCGTTAAATTGCGCTCGGCCATCCAAAACGGTATAATTGAAGTCGAAAGGTAATTTTTTAATCTTGAAATGAAAATCAATATGGAGGACAGCAATATCGCACCAAGTTCAGTACCGCCGTCCGGGAAGAGCACGCGCACCGCACTCGTGGTCGCCGGTTTTTGTGTGGCTGCCGTTGCCGTCGCCGGTACGATTTTTTACCTCAGCCGGATCCGGCCGTCGGGAACGGTATCCCCCTCGCCGTCGGCCACGCCGACCGCGACCGTTGAGGAAACTCCTACGCCGTCGCCCATCCAGATTTCACTCACCTCGGCCAAACGCTTGATCGCGCCGGCGGATATTACTTTGGCGAACGTCGACGTCAGCCCCAAAGTTCCCGCGTACCAGCTGCCGCTCGATCTTGGCGCCGTTTCCAACTTCAAAAATTTCTCCAATAAACTGCCGTTAAGTGCGTCAGCCAAATCGCTGCTACAAAAAAACGGATTTGCCGCGTTTCCCACGCCCAAGGAAATCGGGCAGTCACCCCAGGATTTCGCTGATTTCTATTCCGTGCTGCCGGACAAAGATATCCCGGTCTTTGTGACCACCGACAGCCTGTTGCACTACTACCATGTCTTTTTCGACACCGCGTTGATGCGGATGGAAAAGGACCTGTTCTACCAGGACGTTTGGCAGATGAGCCAGAGTTTTTTTAACGATGCGATGGAGGTGTACGGCAGCGCCAGCGACCCGACCGTCAAAGAAGCGGCCAAGAGAAACATTGCGTACCTGAGCGTTGCGCTGGAGTTGCTCAAGCCGAAAAGCGACCAAGTCGTGAACGACCAAAACGTCAAAGACGCGGTATCGTGCTACGGTTCGAGTGAATATTGCCAGGATTCCTATGCCAAAGCGCTGGAAGAGGGAACTTTCAGCAAGTTCGGGCAAAAAGAAGCGGCGCAATACTTATTCACCATCCCCGATTTCGTCGAACCGCTGGTGGACAATGAGTTGCAGCTCATCGGCGACCATAAGGGGTGGAATTGTTCGCCGGTCTTTCTCTACCAGGAGGATTACTCCCAGTACGTGCCGCGCGGACACTACACGAAATCGGAGAAATTGAAAAACTATTTCCGGGCGGTGATGTGGTATGGCCGGATGACCGATCTGGTCAAGGGTTCACCGGCGCTCGTCGCCGGGAAATGCAACCAGCACGACTCCGCAGGGTTCGTGGCAAAAGATGACGCGAAAATCCAGACGCTGGGCGCGTCGCTTTTGGCGAGAAAGTTTGCTTTGGATAAGGATATTCAGAGCAAGTGGGCTCGGCTCTACGCCATCACGTCGTTTTTCGTCGGGTACTCCGATGATTTAGGCCCGGTCGATTACGCGGCTGCCGCCAAAGGGGTGGTCGGCGGCGACCAAACGGCGGAGGTCAGCCAGCTGGCCGCCAACATTGAAAAAATTCAGCAGGTCATCCAGACGCAATTTGCCAAGCCGAAAATTTACAGCGGGCTGGGGAAGGCCGAGATGCTGGTGCTGCCCCAACCGCCGCTGACCGAGCAGCAGATCAACGAATTGAAGCAGCAGGCCGGCCAACTTTTGGCAAATACCCAGGGTTTCCGGATGCTGGGCCAGCGCGAAGTGGTGGATTCCTACCTGTTCTCCAAAATCGTTTCCCCCTATTCCGGTGAGTACACCGGCGACCCGAACACATTGCCCTTCACCTACGTCGTCACTCCGGTGGGTCGCAAAGTGCGCGGCTTTCCCCGCGGTCTGGATATTTTCGCGCTTTTCGGTTCGGAGCGGGCGAGCGCCATCATCAAAGAACTTGGCGACGCGAGCTATTCCGATTATGCCAAGACTTTTCAGGCGCTAAAACAGGAAATGGACGCGCTGCCATCGGACGCCTGGTACAAAAATCTCTACTGGAGCTGGCTGTACACCTTGAAATCATTGACGCCGAAGTTCGGCGAGGGCTACCCCACCTTCATGCAGACCACGGCCTGGCAGGATAAATCATTGACCACGGCGCTGGCCTCCTGGGCTGAGCTGCGGCACGATACGATTCTGTACGCCAAGCAGAGTTATACCATGGCCGAATTGGGTGGTGCTCCTGATGAACCGATCGTCGGCTATGTTGAACCGGTGCCGGAATTCTATGCCCGATTGCTCAATCTCACGAAGTTGACCAATGTTGGCTTGTCGCGGATGTTGACCAAGGAAGAAATGGACAACATCGGAGTGGGCGGGGCGCTGGGCAGCTTTGACACCGTTTTATCCCGTTTGTTGAGCATCTCCAAAACGGAACTGGAAAATAAGGAGCTGGCGGACAGCGATTACTGGTTCATCAAATATTTCGGCACTCAGCTTACCGACATCAATAAAAGCCTGGTGGGTGCCGGTTACGGCGGCGAGGTTGACCCGGATATGTTCAAAACTACCCTGGTGGCGGATGTGCATACCGACGGCAATACGAAGCAAGTCCTGGAAGAAGGGGTCGGCTATCTCTCGACGATGGCAGTCGTCTACCGGTTGCCGGACAACCGGCTGCTGATCGGTGCCGGTCCGATTTTCAGCTACTACGAATTCAAACATCCGATGTCCGACCGGTTAACCGATGAAGCCTGGCGCCAAATGCTGCAGAGTAATCCCCCGCCCGCGCCGGAGTGGGTGAAGAATTTTTCCGAATAGGAAAGGGTTCGGCGGACGGATGATATTGTCGTAGTTCGCAAAAAAGCGAGTAATAAAAAAACCAGCGCATAACCGCGCTGGTTTTTGATATCCTAATTGTTTTGATGAGTATAATCCTTGACTTTTTTCAAATTATTGGATAAAGTGACACGTCACGTCTTTGACAATCTGTGGGCCATTGAGAAAGGAAAAATCCAACAATGGTACGTAACATCGTTCTGCTCTTTTGGTCGTCGTTCGTCTTTGTCGCCGCGGCTTTCGCGCAGGAGCAAAACTCCCCCAACCCGCCGCCGGCAGCCGGGCAGGAGCCTGCCGACACGCCGTCGCCCGGCTTGCCTACGCTGCCGCCGTTCACCCTGCGGTTCGATGATCCGCCGTCTCCATCGCCGACCGCCGAACCGGCGACTCCCCCGCCCGCGCCTGTCGAACCCAGTTGGAGGCCGAAGGGTTTCCTCTCGTTCACCCTGCAGCAGCGTTACGTCGGGACGTTCACATCCCGGCTGCTCCACGATGGCTGGATGGCGTGGACGGAACTGAACGTGCAGCTGCCCAAAGGATTTTACGCCGACCTCTGGTGGACGTACGGGCTCGACGACAACAACGTCAACTCGAACAAGGGCGACGAGTTCGAACCCAACTTCGGTTGGAAGGGTAAGCTGCCGTACGATTTGTGCCTGCACCTGTTCTTCCGGTACTTCGATTTCTATCCGCTCGACGAGTGGTATGACAGCGATTGCTGGATACAGGGTGCGGCGCTCGCGCGAGATTTCGTTCTCGGCAAAGATTCGCCACACGGCACGCACACCATCCGGCCGGAGCTGTTGGCTGGTTACCTGTCCGAAGTCAACGACTTCATCGGCGGCGCGGCGGTTCTTTTGCCCAACGTCACCTACACGTGGGCCAAACCGTTGGGCTACCAGTACCTGACGATTGCCAATCAGGTGTACCTGCAGTACGACGACGGCTTCGACCGGCCGTGCAACGACACCGGGTTGTTCTTCCGCTGGCAGGGCGGGCTGCAGTGGCAGGTGGCCGACAACGTCATCCTAACGCTGCCGGGGATTTTAGCCCTGGTCTCGATGGTTGATCACAACGACGACCGGCTGGACGAAGTGTTTTCGTTCAACGCCGCCGTCAAGCTCATTTTCTGACGTTTCCGTTCCCCGACCACGTTTCGACGGCGCCTCACACGTAGTGTGAGGCGTTTTTTGATAAATAATTTTGCCACCTTTCTAGAAAGGTGGCCCAAAGTCGCGCCCTGTCTCGAAATGTAGAAAAAATCAGACTCGCTCGGCGTAAAATCGCTATGCGCATACTACCTCAGCACGCGATTTCCCACCGCCTCGCTCGCCTCGATTTTTTACCTACATTTCTCCAATGGGCGCTTTAGTATTTTTTATTTTGCCTGTGCCCAAAGGTACTGAAAAAAGTCTCGGATTAGGCGCGATGCATTCCGGTCAGCTGTGATTACCATCGTCGGGCTCTTCTTTGTAGCATTGTTAATTGAGGTTCCAACAATATAGGCCACATCATCTACCACAAAAAATCTGTCATGAAGCCTTGGATGTCGTCGCCGAAAATATTTTTTATACTCAATCTTAAATCTATTGTCGCGCGCGAGAAATTTCCCCGACGTGTGATTTAACAAAAAATATATTTTAAGAGTTCTTGGAATTATCGCCAGGGCATTATCAAATGTGTTTTCATCGGTATAGGAATCGGCAAAAAAGACATATTTTTTTGCTTTAGCAAGTATGTTTCTGATATGGGTATCGAATGTGACGGATTGTCCCCAATGGAAAATTCGAAGTCCCCAACAGCCTTTTATTTCTTGTTGATCGCCATTTCCGTCAACCAGTGCCTCTAAATGCTCTATACCTTTCACGGTTACTGCGAACCATCCCCGCTTTCCGGTGGGTTTAACCCATTCGTCTCTATCTGCTCGGTCATAAAAACTCGGGTTGAAATCAGATTTCAGGATACTTTTTCTCCAATCCTTTTTGATGCGTGCGATTTCAAGACCCCATCCTGGTTTTCCCGCACATTCCCAAGCTGCTAGCGCCAAAAATTTTTGATGCCCCGTCATTTTGCCGACCGGTAGCTGCCGGAAAAACGATTTTATGCTGCTGCGATATTTCATTGTTGCTCAATACTATTTTCTTATGACGTATTCCCATTTATTGTCTTTTTGATTAAATATTCGATTTAAGTCGCGCGACTTCACGAGCCGGAGAAGTTTTGTGGCGATCGCAGGATCACTATAGAAATACCCCATTTCACGCAATTTCCCCCTGACAGTCGACAGGCTGCGTGGTGTATCAAAAAAATTTTCATGTATAAGGGTATTAATTCCGCCCGTTACTCCACTAGCTTTTCTTTTGCTTGGGAGAACAAAATGACGTCGTGATTGCAAATCTGACTTTTCACCAAGAGTCTCGCGCAATTCCTCTAAAAGCTGTGCGATCTGACTTATAATTATCTGCGGTTTATTTGGCATATTTTTTATCTATAGCCTGTTGGATTACCTGCTCCACAGATTCGTCAAGGATGTACTGACCTTTCTTTCCAGATTCGTGGCACCATCCTTTATCACCTGCTCGAGATGGATAGACTGGGTTGTATTTTTTTAGGAATCTCGTCATGTTAGACCACTCCTTTTCAACATCTCTTATTTGTACAATACCTGATTTTCCGCCAGCAAGGTGCCAGGCGACTACTATCCAGCGCAGTTCGCCACTTGTGAGATTTCGGTTGTGCTGATACAGGAACGCTCTAAGCGATCCTACTTTGCTGCTTTGTAGGATTTTATGTTTGGGGGTAGTCTCCGAAAACAGAAAACCCTCGATTTTTTTGATTCGTCGATCATGATCGGCGACAGTTTTTTCCAAATCCATAGCTGTTTGTATAAATTAATACTTAACGAAAATGATAATAGCGCAATGGCGTCCCATTTGTCAAGTCTTTTTACCGCCAGATGCGTTGATTTATTGTTAACTAGATTAATATTACAATGTAAATTAACCATTTTTTCGCTAAAATTACATAATTTTTAGTACATTAGTAAATTTTTTGACTTCTCAAAATATTTATTGTCTATACAGCCAAAAATAACTTACGGCTGCTGTTAAATTCTCCAAATTTCGGAGTCTGCTCGCTGGTTTGGTGCCACCTTTGCCATCAAAGGTGGCTAAGCTTTGAACTCAATCCAATACTCCTTCGGCTTTGATTCTGATCCAAGCACTTTTTTCCAGTATGTATCAATATCCGAAACGTGGAGAATCTTTCCGTTGTGGTAACAGAACGGGTCCACGACGCGGGATTTGCAGAGCACCTTCATCCCCTTGCCCGGCGGGTTTACCGTGTAGGGCACTTTGTTGTTCGCACGGTTAAATAATTCGGCCAAAGTTTTGTCGTCTGCATGGTGCCGCGCGATTTTGGCAAGCACTTGCGCGTCGGTGGTGTAGAGGTCGGTTTCATGTATGTAGTTTTTGTCGAGCGCGTAGCGCAGGTATTTGGCCATGGTGGAAAACATCAGAATGGTCGGAACGCCGGCGTAGTATTCCTGGTTGAGCCGGAAAAACAAATCGACATACCGTTTGGCGCTGGCAAAATCTTTGAACACCCACGTGCGGTTGGAAACTGTGAGGTGGTCGAGCAGGTAGGCGACGTCCTTGCTCCCGATGTATTTGATGGCGGTTGCATCCTGCAGAACGTAATCAATCCGGTCGGCGCACAGTTCCGGCAGCGGCCGCTCTTTGAGCGGGAAATTGTTGTCGTCCAAGATATAGTCGAGAGGAATGCCATACTTTTTTAGGATAGCGGGAATTTCCGTTTTACGGATAAAATCGGCGTGGATATCGTCTTGGTGCTGTTGGTTGTGCGCGTTGCCGATTTTCTCCCGCATCACGTAGTCAATGCAATGGGAAAACACGACGTGCGAAACGTCGTGGAGCAACCCCGCAATCTGCTCTTCAAGCGGTGCGCCGAATTTTTTCAGCAGCAAAAAAACGCCGACGGAATGTTCAAACCGGTTGTGCGCCGTGCCGGGAAAATACGGCTCGAAATACCCCTGTTGGTCAATGCCCTTCAGTCGCTGCAGCGCGGGGCTTTCGATGAGTGCAACCGCCACCGGTTCGGCAATTTCCACGCTGCCGTAGATGCGGTCCTGGTAGTGCATAGGCTATTGCGCCGCATTCGGCGGGACTTCAGACTTGTACGAAATGGCAATGCCGATAAGAATCATTAAGCCTCCCACGGCCATCGCCAAGGTAATTGCCTCACCAAAAAACAGCCAGCCGAAAAGCGCGCCAAAAATCGCCTCCAGCAGAAGGGCAATGCTCGCAGTTTGTATCGACAACAGGCGGAATCCGTAAATCGCCAGAACATCAGCCGCAATCGTAATCACCGCAAAAGCAAGAATTGCCAGCCATAAAATGGAAAAAGTGGGAGAGGACAGCGGCTCTCGCAGCAGAATTGCCAGCCCGCTGCTTATGGTCGTAACAATAATCTGATCGACGAAGAAAATCTGCGGAGCCGTATAGCGGTTCGCCAGCTTTTTCGAAAGGGCGTACCAGCACGCCGTACTCACGCCCGTAATAACGGGGAGTGCGGAATACCAAATTTTACCCGGGTCTACTATCGTGAAATACAGGAACAATAACCCGATTAATGCAATTATCAGCGCCAAGAGTTTTCTCGGGGTTAGACGTTCGTTGAAAAACAGATGACCGATGCCGTATCCGCTGATGGTTACGCTCGCATAAAAGACCAAGAGAACAAAACCAATCGGCAGGAAATTGAAAGCGATAAATACGGCAGAAAACGAAATAACGGAACTTATGCCCAGGGCGAGAAACCTGCGGATATCCCCGGTGCGCAGAGCCGGCCATCGACGGTGCCAGATAATTATTGGAAGTAGAAGAATGGCAACCAGCAGGCCTCGGACTGCGGTCTGAAAAAATACGCCGAAATCAACGCCAACAATGCGCGACAACACCCCATACCACCCATAAAATAACGCGGCAAAAATGAGCGCCACTACTCCTTTTGGGTAATTATTTTGTGCCATGAACAGTTTCTATTAATGGTCGCCAGTCTTGTTGGATTTGTACAAACCATGGTTTCCCAAGCTCTTTGCTGTACGCGAAATTGAGGCGGTCGAACTTTTTCAATTTCCTTTCCAATTCTCCGAACAGTCCCCTGTCTTTTGCCCAGTTGGCAAATGCGGTGTAGAGGATTTTATCGGCAAAGAACGCCAAGGTGTCGGCGTCCTCGATGATTTTTAATTCCACCGACTCTCCGGTGTGTGCAACCGCCTCTTTTATCTTTTCCAGTTGTTCGGGCGGGAGCTCGAGCGTTTGCAGAAATTTTTCGCTCATGACGATGTTAAAATTTTCGTGCTTTTGACGGAGCGTGGTTTCATCGGCGACGTAGGTTTTGCCGATGTCGTGGAGCAGCGCGCCGATGGCGAGCGCCGTTCCATCGCACGGAACGTGCTTGGCGATTTGCAGCGCGGTATCTTTTACGCGGACGCTGTGGTTATACATGATCGTCCAGTCGTTGAAGCTGTAGTGGGGGTGCTTGAGGAAGGCGTCATGAACGAACGCCTCGGTTTGGGCGACGATGTTTTCCATATCCACGGTTACTGCCGAACTTCCGCCAGCTGGCTGTTTTCTACTCGGAAGTATTTGGATACCCCGACCGACGGTTTCGCGGTCATCGGCTCGCCGGGTTTTCGGTCGGCGAAGTTCACAATGATTTGGCCGTCGCGGAATTCACTGGATTGCGGCGCGATGCGGTCGCCGAGCAGGACGGCGTTGGTGCCCTGGCATTTCGTGCCGCCCAATGCCACCGCGACGTAGTAGAATGTCCCGCTCCCGCCGGCATCCTGTGTGAGGAGGAACGCGACATCGGGAGTTCCGTCGCCGTTAAAATCGCCGGCAACTTCGTTGCCGAAGTAACGGGTGATGAGCTTTGCTTGTGTATCGTCAATAGTAGTTTCGGCTGAGCCGTTGGCCAAGGTGATATTTTTTCCGTCAACCGAATATGTGCAATTTTTCGGGTCTGCAGCGACGGCCGCGACCGGCGTTGGTGTACTTTCCGGCTGCGGGTTCTTTGTCGGCGTACAGCCGATAGCGATGCCGGCAAAAACAAGGCCGAGTGTCGCGTAGCGGAGGAAATTTTTCTGCATAGGTCGAGTAAGAGTTACGGCGATGTTGCCGCAGCGGTTCGTGGGTTTGACCACTACCACACCGGGCCGGATTTTCTGGCGTGGGTCAAGACGTTTCCGTCCATCGCGTAAGTTTCGGACATACCGGGAGGGTTGGGGATATTCTCGGTGCCGCTCGCGCATTGCCCTGGTTTGGGTGATTTGCAGGAGTAGGTCTCGGTGTAGAAATCGTCCGCGGTGTAGCCGAGGTAGCTTTGGGATTTTTCTACCTCACCGGGAAGTAATTTTTTTTCCTGCAGAGTACAAGCGCCGTTTTCGACGGCGATTTTTAGGTTGCATGTTCCCGACTGGCATTCATTTCCGGCGGCGCATGCGGTACCGGCGTCGGGTGCCGACATCACGCATTCGTAGATGGTGTTGGAACCTCCGAAATGCAGCGCTACCTCGCGCACGGTGGCATTTTTTGCCGTGCACTGCGCATTGAAGTCGGATGGGCACGCCGGGTATTGGTCGCCGGCAGCGTGTGTCGCACATTGCATCAGCGGTTCGCGCGTGTAGCTGGAAAATTCGCCCACTTCAATCTTGCGTAAATTGGCGTTGGTGATACCGAGCGACAGGAAACGCATAATTTGGTACGCGGAATCGCCGTCGGCCATGTAGTACCGTTTGCCGTCGACAGGATTGATGTACCACGCTTCGCCGCGGCTTTCCACCTGCAAAAGAATTCTGCCTTTCAGACGATTGGCGAACGCCGCAACGGTTGGCAGCCGTCCGCTGCCTGCGGGATTGTAATTGGATTGGAGTTCGGCGCCATCGGTGTATCCATCGCCATCGGAATCGGGATTATTCGGGTCGGTGCCAATGGCGGCTTCAAGCTGGTCGCCCAGTCCGTCGTTATCGGTATCCACTGCCGTCGCGCGCGACTCAATACCGACCGGAATTTTTTGCAGGTCGGCGTTGGTGATGCCCAGCCCGAACGTGCGCAGCGCCGTGTAGGCGGTCTCGCCGTCCTTGAGGTAGAACTTTTTGCCGCTCTTGCCGTCCACGTACCAGGCTTCGCCGCGGTTTTCCACTTGCAAAAGGATGCGGCCGGCCATGCGTTTGCTGAGCGCGGGATCAACGCGCATAACCAGCTGCCGTTCGGTGTTGAGGTATTCGCCATCCGTGGCGGTTGGCGCGGTTGGAGTTGGCGTCGGCGACGGCAGCGGCGTAGGTGATGGAACCGGAATCGGCAATGCAGGTGTAGGAGTGGGTGTTGGAGTTGGCGTGGCAGGGTAGATCGGTTCTCCCGTTGAGGTGGTCAGTGGTTCGGTGGTAAAGGTTCGATCAACATCGTGCTGGTCGCCGTAGAGAAGTGAATAATGATAGGTGGTGCCGGGAGAAAGGTTATCAAGCGTACAGTACCAGGTCGCCACGGGGGTAGTCGCGTGCTCACGCGAAGTGCTGTTGCCGCAATGCCGTGCGTGGGTGCCATAACTGATGGATGCACCGTAGATCAGGTCTGGTGCATACCGTTGGACATACGGGTCGGCCGTGCTTCCGCGGACATCGAAGTCAATGCTGGCAAAGGTAATGACCGACCCGGAAGTATTCGTGGTTGAAGCAGAATAGACTCGCACATTCTCAAACGTGTACCCCAAGCTGACGGGTGTTGCTAGCTGATCGTTGGCGGTATCAATGGTCTTTTCGCTCCGCACCGTCGTGTAATGGCCTGCCGTATCGTAAGCGATGATCATGATCTGATAACGGCTGCTGCTCGCCAACCCTGCTGCCTGCGACCAGTGCGACGTTCCAGCCGCGGTCGTAATTGAACCGTATTCCGTAACCATTGCCCAGTGCAGAGGTGAGGCAAAAAAATTATCATCGGTAGGATCTGGCTGGCTGAACGGCAGGGCGTACACCTCTCCGGTGGTTGGGACATTCGTTTCCCACTTTACCTTTGCCCCGGTGATCGTCGGGTCGCTGATCACGATTCCGGTTATGTTCACCAGTTCGGGGGATTTCGTCAGCCGGTATTCATACACGGGACTGAGAAAATCAATGTTCGTCCAGCTCTTGATCTGGTAATACAAGGTGCGGCCGGGGAGCAGAGAACCCATGGCCATTCCCAACTCGAGCCGGTGTTTTGTGGTCGGCTCTTTGTCGACCGCCGCGAGATAGCAGCTTACCTTTCCGTTCTTTATGCAATCGACCGGCGCCGTATCCAACCCCACAACATACGCGATGCTCATTTGGACCGGATCTGCAGTATCCCATTCGACCACGACTTTATCCGGCGAAGCGGCCGTCACGTGGACATTGCTGATGGTAACCGGATCGGCCGCCTGCGCGGCGATTGCCAGCGCCATGAGCGTACCAGCCACACCCACGAACAATAGACTAACTTTTTTCATAGATTGTGATGCAAAGGTTTAATTTGATACCTCGTATCTTAACTATAGCTTGATGTTGACGATGGCGCAATAAAAAAATCTCCGCAGGGAGGCGGAGATTTTTGTTGGTGAATTTCAATCCGGTAGAATATCATTTGATGCTGAACGTGGCGTCGCTGGTATCGTAGGCGTTGTTGTGCGCTGCATCTTCCACGGTGACCATGTACTGGTCTGATGCGGGCAGGTCGGTTACGCCCAGAACTTCGGCGTACAGTTCCTTGACCGTCCAAGAGTAGCTGCCGGTGTTCGGAACGCCGGAGGCAATAGCTGCGTTGAAGTTCTGGCTGTCCGGATTGCCGGAAACCGCCAGCCGGATATTGACCGAGGTAATATCTTTTGGTGCGCTCCACGTGATGGTGACTTTCTCGCCCTTGGTCCAGGTTTCCCCACCGTTTGGCGTCAGGACGGTGATTGCCGATGTTTCCGCAGCAGCCGGCGCGGGGTTGGTCACGTAGACTAAGGTCTGGCGGATCTTGTCAAACTGGTCAATCAGCCCCGTGCGGTTGAATTCGGTAATGGTTCCTTCCGGGTAATTGCCGATATTGGTCGAATGGATGAGGTAGCGGACCGCCAGGCAGGGATTCGTTCCCGGCAGCGCCCAGACGTCTTCCTCATAGAGATTGCCCGCCGCGCCTTCAGTGGATGAGGCGAACGAGTAGTCCGTTCCGTTGTCGGTCACCGCCTGCGGGTTTACTTCGCGGTCCAGGAACAGGCCGGCGTTGCAGTCCGCGGTGGCCGGAATGATTTCTACCGAGACGCCGGTGTCAAAACTCGACAAATTCGTGCCGGCGGCCGTGCTGGTCGGGATGGTGAATTTTACTCCATGGATGTCTTTTCCCGGGCCAAGTCCCTGATAGGCATACGCCGTGTTCAGGGAGTATTCAGCCGGATAACGAACGGTAAATCCGACGGTTCCATCGTGGTACACCTCCGGCAATCCACCCGGATCGGCCGCAACTACCACGCACCCGAGGTAACTTTTCTCGGCGTTATTTTCCAGCACCAGCGCGCCGTCGCCCTTGCTCCAGAACACGAATGATTCGTCGCTTGAAGCATACCGTGAACCGTCGGCGGAAATTGTTTGCGGCAGGGTAAAATTTCTGCCGTCGCTCAGTACGATTTTGACGTTCCCCGCCGATACCGGCGGTTGTCCCGGCTCTACCGGCGTCGCCTCGCCCTTGGAGAACGTGGCGTCAATGGTTTTTCCGTTGTCGCAGGCGTAGTGCGCTTCCACGGTCGGCAATTCCGACGGCGGAAGATTTTGGTTCATGTTCGTGCGGGAGTACCACACGTACAGACCGGCCACGATCACGAGAACGACGATAACGGCGACAAGATTTTTTTTCATACGATGAGGTGAATTATTAGGGAGCACTCTCACTATAGCGGTATGCATCTGATGATGCAAATAAAAAAATCTCCGCCGGGGCGGAGATTGCACAGAAGAGCAAACGGGAAGCGCGAGGAGCGCGCGTTACGCCGCGATGGGCTTGGTGAGCTCGGCGCGCAGTTTCCGGATCGCTTCCTCTTCGGTGTCGTAAGCGATGATCGCCTGGACCGCGGGATTGCCGCGTAATAACCGCGAGATCTTGCGAGCTTCGAGCTTGCCGCGCTCGACGAGGATGAAGGCGGGCACGCCGTAGCGGTTCGCCATCTCCACTTCGATGCCGCCGCCCCAGGTCGGCTCGAGCGCCACTACGACCAAGTGGGTCGTGTGATTGCGGATCTGGTGGCGCTCGGCGGTGTCCACCTGTGCCGGGGTGAAGTGCGCGTGCTTCTTGGGGTCGTAGTGTTCGTGGGGCACGAACGCCCGTGCGCCCAGCACCTCCTGGCAGAGGTCGGCGATCCGCACGTAGAGCCGTTTGGCGCGACGCTTCTTGCGGAGCGAGAGTTCGGTCAGCGGACCGCACACGTAGGCCGATTCGGACTGTCTCATCCCAGTTCCTCCGGGAAAGGGTTGGAAGGTGCGGAAAAATTGACGCAACTAAATCAAACGCAGTGTAAGAGAGGGCCGCGCGGTTGTCAAGCAGCGGCGGATGCAAAGGTACTCACCCGCCTACAGTCCGCGAGCAGGTCAAGAGATGATCCGGGTCGAACAGGCGCGGACGTTGCCTTCGGCTTGTTTATCAGTAGTCACCGTTCCAAGATTGACTTTCGGCGGGTTAATTTCCCGCATGCAATTTCCATCCTCCGGAGCAGGATCAAAAAGTCATCAGATGGGGATTGCCGAATAAACTGTGTCTTGAAAAGTGCGCCATATTACTCTTGAACTCCTGCGGAGGACGGGCACCTTCGTCTTGGAGCCTTCGGGATCTTGCGGCGGGAAATTAAAAAAGGAAGCAGGCATGTGCGCTGCTTCCATGGTTGTTGCAGTATGAGTGAATCGGGTTCTCAATGAAAGTTCGAGACGGAACGTCCGTCACTGATTGGATTGAGCTCGCGATGGTGACCTATTCGTCCAGGTCGGTCCACTCGCCCCCGGAATCGCTGCTCTCCACGGCCGCCTGGATGAAGGCGATGCCCATCACGCCGTCGTCGACGTTCGCGTACTTGGAGCCGTCGTGGCCCTGGTAGGTGCCGGCCTGGAACGCGCGGACGTCGGCCTCGAAGCACCGGTGCAGCCTGGCGAAAGCGTCGTGGAACGCCTCGCCGTGGCCCGACGGGATAGTGGGCTCCTTCATTAGGTCCTCGGGCAGGTCGCCCAGGAACCCGTCGTTCGGGGTCACCGCGTTCCGCCAGTAGACGCGGTCCGGCTGGCCGGGCAGGTTGATGACGAGCTTCTCGGGCTCCTCCTGCCGCCAACGCAGCGTGCCCTTGGTGCCGTTCACCTCGATGCCCAGGTCGTTGAGATGGCCGATCGAGATCTGGCTGGCGCGGATGAGCGCGTTGGCGCCATTGGACAGCTCGGCGTAGACGGTGAAGTGGTCGTCGAGCTTGCGGTTGGAGACGAAGGCCCGCAGGTGGGCCGACAGGCGCTTCACCTCGAGCCCGGTGACGTAGCGCAGCTGCATGAGCGCGTGCGTACCGATGTCGCCCCCGCAGCCGGACGCGCCCGCCCGTTTGGGATCCACGCGCCACTCGGCCTGCATCACGCCCTTGTCCTCGGTCCGTTCGAACAGCCATCCCTGGATGTAGTAGGCGTCGACCCAGCGGACCTCGCCGATGAGGCCGGTCCGAACGATGTGCCGCGCGAAGCGGCTCGACCAGTGGCCGAGGTACGTGTGGGCCACACCGAACGGGATCTTCTTCCCTTTCGCCAGCAAGGCCAGCTTCTCGGCGTCGTCGAGCGTGGTGGTCAGCGGCTTCTCGCAGAAGACCGGGATGCCCATCCGTAGGCACTTCAGCGCCGGGTCGTAGTGGACGTCGTTGGGCGTGACGATGAGGACGTAGTCGACGCGCTCGCCGATGGGCTTCTCCGCCTCGGCAGCGATCATCTCGTCGTAGCTCTTGTACCCGCGAATCGGGTACGGCCAGTTCCTCGCCTCCTCCATCGCGACCTTCGGATCCGGGTGGAGCGCGGCGCAGGTGACGCGCCGGGTGCCGTCGAAGTGGATGGCCTTCTGGTGGGGGTGGACGATGAAGGCGCCCTTGCCGCCGCCGATCAGACCGACGTTGAGAACACGCTGTGATGACATCGCGCACCTCCTATGTGCTTGCGTTTCCTGTTTTGCGACCAGACATCGTAGTGGTCTTCCGGATGCCTCCTTTCGTTACTTTTTCCGGAAGGTTGGTTATTGAATTTATACGAATTGGGAAGGTTCAAAAAAAATTCTGCCGAACAAGCACTCTAGCGGATACGCCCGGATACGTCAAGAGCATTAGGGAAATAAAAAACGCCCAAAAACGTGGGCTGAAAATAATGAGGAGGGAGCGGTTATGTACTCCGTTCCCCCCGACACAGGTGGGTGATGACTAAGGAGCCACGGGCGAATCCCTTTTCTTTTTCAGTGAAAGGGATCGTGATTGATACCTTTATTGTACTCCTCGCTGGCGAAAGTTTAAGTGGATATCTCAAATGCGTATATCGCGAAATTATAAAGGCGATGCAAAAACAGCACCGCCTACGAGACGCAATGGAACGCAAGGTTCAAAAAGGAACAGCCGCCAGAGCCAATTCTCGGCCCATCCAAACTGATATCCCTTGGGAGGAACTTCCTCCCCACGCATTCTTGACGGACTGAAATTCGTTCGGAAGGGTATAAAGGGTTGGCTGGTGAGCGCGGCGGCTGTTCCTCGGAGGGCAATGTGGCAAAGGTCAAGTTTTCTCCATGATATCGGGGAATAGCAAAAAACGCAAAAACAAGTTTTGCGCTTTTCGTATTCGCGTTTTTTACACGATAAACCCGCCGGCCTGGAGCTCCCACAGCTGTTTGTAGAGCCCGCCGGATTTGTGTACAAGCGTTTCGTGCGTGCCAACTTCATGGATGCGGCCGTCGCGGACCACGACGATGCGGTCCATCTTCATGATGGTTGAGAGCCGGTGGGCAATGACGATAGTGGTTTTACCTTCCATCAGGCGGCGAAGTGCTTCCTGAATCAGTTTTTCCGCGTGCGAGTCGAGGCTTGAGGTGGCTTCGTCGAGCAGCAGGATCGGCGCGTTTTTCAGGATGGCCCGCGCAATGGCGACGCGCTGGCGTTCCCCGCCGGACAGTTTGATGCCGCGTTCGCCGACGTAGGTTTGATAGCCGTCCGGCAGCTGATTGATGAACTCGTCGCAGTGGGCAGCCTGGGAAGCCGTGAGCACTTCGGCGTCGGTAGCATCGCGGCGGCCGTAGCGGATGTTCTCCATCAGCGTGCGGTGGAAAAGGATCGGGTCCTGCGGCACATAGCCGATGGCGGCGCGGAGGCTTTCCTGCGTCACGTCGGCGATATCCTGGCCGTCGATAATGATCTGGCCGCTGGTGAGATCGTAGAAGCGAAGCAGCAGCGCGACGAGCGTGGACTTCCCCGCCCCCGACGGGCCGACCAGTCCGACTTTTTCACCCGCGGCGATGTCGAGACTGAAATTCTTTATCACCGTGCGCGTCTGGGCGTAGTCGAAGCTGATGTCGCGGAAGGTGATCACGCCCGTGGTGACCGCCAGCGGCTTCGCGTTCGGGTTGTCCTGGACTTCGTGCGGCGTTTCGAGGATCTCCACCATTTCCTCCGCGTCGGCGAGGTACCGGTAGAGGTCACGGATGATGCGGCCGAAGCCCCACAGCCGGGAAAGCATCTGCATCAGGTAGGTTTGGATGAGGACGAAATCGCCGACGGTGAGCATGCCGCGGCTCCAGAAACGGATGGCGACGTAGAAGATGGAGAATTCCAACACCACCATCAGGGAGGATTGGATGGCGTCGGCAAAGCCTTCGACGTTCCAGGCTAATCGCGTGGCGCGGAATTGTTTTTCCGTCAGCTTGCCGAACTCGCGGTGCTCGTCGCCCGCGGCGGTGAACAATTTGATGTTGGCGTTGTTGGTGATGGAGTCCGCCAGCCGGGCGGTGACGATGGTGTCGGAGGCCGATCGCTTTTCGTCGTACGGCAGTTTGAGAATCGCCAGGCCGTAGCTGATTCCCAGGTAGATGATGGTCCAGGCGAGCAGAATCGCGCCGAGCAAGTAATTTTCCCAGAACAGCACGACGAGAATCGCGCCGGTCCGGATCGTGAGCGGCAGCAGGTCCCACTGGATCTTATCGGTCACCCCTTCGTAGGCGTTGATGAGGCGGTTGACTTTGCGCACGAGGGCGCCGACGAACCGGTTGACGAAAAACCGGTAAGAGTGTTCGTGGAGGTACTCGAAGCACGAGTCGGCGAGATCAGCCAGCACGCGCGGCTGGAAATGGTTGTTGACGAAGTGCACGATCCGCCAGAGCGCCCAGGCGGTGCTGCCGAGGATGAAGATGGCGATGATCGGACGGGTGAGGGCGGCGACGGTTGCACCGGCGGCGTCGGGTTTGGCAACGGCGAGAATGTCAAAGAACCGCTTGTAGAAGAGCGGTGCGGTGGTTTCAATCAGCACGGCGGCTACCGGAACGATCAGCTGGATGGCAACCAGCAGCCCGTAGCGTCGCGAGTGCCGCCAGAACAGGAGAAAAGTTTGTCGGGTAATTTGTTTCATGGCTAAGTGGAGCCAAAATAAGACAATACCCATCCAGCCATACGCCGGACGCTCTACTTAATTAGACGGATTTTCACCCCTGCCCGTTACGCAGAGGAAATTTTTTTCACTTCTGGTGCCAGGTTACACCTTTCCTGCCCGGCAACGCTTGCAACGTAATTTGAAAAATAATTTCTTTACTCCCGTCAATTTTCCAAGCGCCATGTGTACACTTTTTATTTGACAGGGGTATGCATAGGTGTTAACGTTTCATCCACGTATCTATGTTGTGTGCAAGCAAATTCCGCCGCGTGACGACGCACTGCGCAATTCGTCGGAACGTTCTCCGTGGAGAGCGGCGGTGTCTGGCGCGTATCTAGAAAATTTTTTTCAACCAGCCCCGCCCCTCTCAACGTGAGGAGGCGGAATTTTTTTCATAAGGAAATAGACAACCGAAACCGAACAAGCTGAACCTTGAAAGGAGATAACGTGAACGGAAACGACGTTCGAACTCTGCGGGATGCGCTTCCCTACGTGCGCAAGTTCCGCGACGCGACGTTCGTCATCAAGTGCGGCGGAGAGATCGCCCGCGATGCCGGCGCACTCGACCTGCTCGGGAGCGACATTTCGCTGTGCGCCCACCTGGGCATCCACATCGTGCTGGTGCACGGCGGCGGGCCGCAAGCCGATGAGCTCTCCGAGCGTCTCGGGCTAGAGCCCGTCAAGGTGGGCGGTCGGCGCGTGACCGATGAAGCAACCCTTGAGGTTGCCAAGATGGTCTACTCGGGCAAGATCAACATCGACATCCTCTGCGCGCTCCGGCGCCATGGTCTCAAGCCCGTCGGCTTGAGCGGGGTGGACGGTGCCATCGTGCACGCCGTCAAGCGGCCGGCGCGGACGGTGCAGGACCCGGCGACGGGAATAGAGCGCGAGGTCGATTTCGGCCTTGTCGGTGACATCGTGCGCGTGGACGTCGGCCTGCTGCGCCACCTGCTGTCGGGGAACGACTCTAACGAGCACCTGTTCGTACCGGTGGTCTCGTCGCTGGGCGGCGACGATGACGGTCACGTTTACAACATCAACGCGGATACCGTGGCGCTACAGATCGCCATCGCGATGGAGGCGAGCAAGCTGGTCATGCTGACCGATGCTCCGGGCCTGATGGCCCATCCTCCCGACCGCGCGTCGCTCATCTCGCAGGTCACTGCCGCGCAGTGCCGCGAAATGATCCGGTCCGGTGCGGTGACTGGGGGTATGGTGCCCAAGCTCGAGGCGGTCATCGCCGCTGTTGAGGGCGGCGTTCCGCGCGTTCACATCCTGGACGGCAAAAACCCCGACTCGCTCCTCCTGGAGCTCTTCACCCAGCAAGGCACCGGCACGATGGTGACCAAAGACGAGGAGGAAGCCCGTCCTCCAGTCCGATGACGACCCGCTCGTCTGCCCTTTCCGTTGCCCCTGTACGCTCAGCGTCCGGGGGTATTTTTTATTTTCAGCCACCACAGTCAGCCCAAGTCTGATCCGCCTGGGGCGGACAAGGCACCGCTTTGCGACCGCCAGCGAGGTGAGCAGAAAATTAACCCCGTACCAATTTTGCCGTGTTTGTCCCGGTTTCCAGTGTTTTTTGCTGGCCGTTAGGTACGGCCGCGAAGCGCGCGGGGCGAATAGCCCCATTCCGTTGACGGCGAAGCGCTTCGCCAACGCCAATGATGCGAAATTGGTGCGGGGTAAATTGTTCCCAGCAAATGTTTTTTGAGAAATTTGGGGAAACAATTAAAAAAACGCCCACGCAAGTTACGCGAGGGCGTCGGACAAAGAGCGGACGAGGGCCGGACTAACCGTAGTAGTTATCCGACATCGGGGGGTCGGACCAACTGGGGTGGGGCGGCGGGGGAGCATTACCCCCGACGCGGATGGAGTGGGCGGCGCAGCCGACGGGACGGACTTCGCGGTCTTCAACGACCGCAACGGCCGTTTCTCCATCTTTGGGAAAGGGCGGATCGGACGAAGGCATTCTTCCTCCTGTTCAGTCCAAACTGGAAAAATTATGAAGCATTTATGTTAGCGTATAAATTTTTCCCCGTCAAGGGGAAATCATACGGCGTCATAACCGGCAACGGAAAGATCACTCAAGTATTTGACACGTTGTCGTATCGGTGTTAAAGTCCACCTGCGTATGAACCAATCCATTATCAACCGCTGCCATTCCAGCCATTCGCACGGCGTTCCTCATGAGGAACGGCGGTTGTTGATGGCTGTTTAGATTACATTCTCTCGGCTACTCAACCCCTGCCCCTCCTCGTGAGGAGGCAGGAGTTTTGTTTTTCCGCCGCCATAGCAAGGGAGTTTACGACCGCAGCGAGGTGAGCGGAAAAATAACCCCGCACCAATTTTGCCGTATGTCGTCGCGTGAATGTTCCTTTTTGCGCCTACGTTCATAACAGCCGCGGAGCGCGGGGCCGAATAGGCCTTCCCGCTATGGGCGCAGCGCTCCGCCGTTGGAATATCCGCAAAATTGGTGCGGGGTTGGTACCTTAGTCCAATTGAGAGTACGTTTGTTCTTTCTTTGTGGCTCTTTTACAAGAAAGGAGTACTGCTATGCAGTGTTTACGGCCGAATTTCGCCAAACGCGGCGGACTGGTGACCGTGGTCGCGCAGGATGTTTGTACGAAAGAAGTGCTGATGGTGGCATCAGCCAACGAAGAGGCGTGGCGCAAGACGTTGGAGACCGGCATCGCCCACTATTGGTCCACTTCGCGGAACCGGCTCTGGAAGAAAGGAGAGGAATCCGGCCATGTGCAAATAGTTTTACGCGTGCTGGTGGACTGTGACGGGGATGCCGTGCTCTATCTGGTCGAGCCGAAAGGCCCGGCGTGCCACACCGCGCAACGGAGCTGTTTCTACCGCGATGCGGTTTCCGATGTTGCACGGGCCGCATTTCCGAGCGCGCGAGACGCGCTGGCCGTTGTCGATATACCCGTGAATCTCGGTGTTCAAGAGAAAGGAGTCAGCCGTGACTGATCCCCTCCTTCGTTTCGCCGTTCCCAACGGTTCCCTTCAGGAGCAGACTCTGCGCGTGCTGCGCGAGGCCGGCTACCAACTGTCAACCCAGGTCGGGCGCGATGATCGGCTCGGCCGGTCCGACGGCATCGAGTTCTTCGTGCGCGACCGGGAAAACATTGCGAGCCTGGTCGGACATGGGGTGTTTGATGCCGGCATTACCGGCGCCGATCTCCGGATGGAGGAAGGGCAAGACGACGTGCCGGTCTTGTGCGACCTGCCGTACGGCCGCGCGACCAACGGCCCGGTCGTCTACGTGCTCGCCGCTGCGGCGGGTATCACTCCCGCGCTCTGGGAGTCGCGGAAAAAACGCCGGATCGGCGCCGAACGCGTGTGGCTCGCGCGCCGCTGCCTGTCGGACGCCGGCGTGCTGCGATCCGACGATCACATCGTTTCCCTGCCGGGCAAGGAGGAGGCCGCCATTGACGATGGCCTGTGCGACGCGGTGTTCGTGATGACCGAAACCGGTTCCAGTCTGAAGGCGCACAACCTTGCGGTCATCTATCCGCGCCTGCTGACGGTGTCGCCCCAGCTCTACTACCGGCCCGGACTCAAGCGCAAGCCGGAACGCTTCCGGTACATCGAAGCGTTGGGCGCAGCCATGCGCGCGGTGCTCACTGCCGACCAGGTCGTCGTGGTCACTTTCAACATCCCGCACCGTGCGGCCAAAACCCTCAAGCTGCCGGCTGCCGTTTCCCCGACCATCAGCAAAACCAAGGATCCGAAGTGGAACGCCGGCCAGGTGCTCATCCGGCGCGCGCAATTTCCGGCGACGCTCTTGCAGTTGCAGCGCGCCGGCGCCCGGAGCATCTTCATGCTCGACGTCGCCGCCTACCTGCCCCGTTAGAAAATCCATGGCCGATCCCCCTACGGCAAGTGGGAAGGTATCTGAAGTCGGGGGATAAAACTATGCATGAAGTTTTCTAACGGGGCCTGCCGGAGTAGTTCTTTCACCCTCGCTCTTTCTCAGACCCCCGATGTGAAAACACCGGGGGTCCTTTTTGTGTTATGATGAAATCGCACTGAATTATGGATAACCAGCGCCCTTTTCTGGCTACCCGAACCACCACCAAAACCGGCACCACGGTTGCCGCCACGGCCATGCTCACGCTGTCCGCCACGGCGCTGTTTTTGGCGTGGGGTATGCTGGTAGTTTTATCTGGGCATACCGTAATACAGCGTGAGACCGTCCACATAGCCTTTGTGGCCGCATCAGCTCCTGAGTCGATTTTTATCCGCGGCGATGTCGATGGCTCAGGTAAAGTTGATTTAAGCGATGCGAATAAAATTTTGTCATATCTCTATTCAGATGATCAGCCGGGCTGTTTGGATGCCTCTGACGCCGATGATAGTGGAAAAATTGAGGTGGCGGATGCGGTGTATTTGTTAAAATATTTATTTTTGGCCGGACTTCAACCGTCAGCCCCGTTCCCCAGTTTAGGTGCTGATCAGACTCCGGACAATTTAGGGTGTCCTGGGGGATTACTTAATCTCAGCGGTTATCATATCCAAAATGAGACTTATTATGATGCGGCATTCGCACGAGCCTTTTTGGATGCAGAAAGGCTCGGTGCATCAGCCTTATATATTCCCCCCGGTAATTATCCCGTGACAAATGCCTTTCGATTCGTTAGTGGCGTGAATGTATTTGGCGACCCGCATTCACCGCCAGTGTTTGAAGGTGGATGCACGAATTGCAGGTCTAATACCTTTGTCAGCATTGAGCAAACCGATTTAAAAAATGTCACCCTTCGCAATCTTCAGTTTAAGAACATACGGCTGTCCTTAAACGGTAGTAACAATTACTATCAAGCGATTAAAAACGTAACTTTTACAAATTGCGACTTTTCCAACGGATGGGAAGATGATGACTGGAACGCAAATTACCTGTCGCTCGTTTATTCAGATGACGTGACCATAGAACATTGCACTTTTCGCCGGAGTTCTCAGGCATACGCGGGGCGTGGAATTGTCCTGTATCGAACCCACCATAGTGTTGTGCGTGATAGCTTTTTTGGTACCTCAAACAATCTTGAGTCAGCTTCAGTCAATGGTTATTTTAAAACTGCTATCAACATACAAGGTTATAAACCGGGCGAGCCACCCCTGCAATCAGATGAGATTCGTATTTTTCGCAATGTGATTCAACGGCAGCCTCCGGACAAATGTCCCACCGATGACCACGGTAACCCGATATGTCAGGATCACGGCATTTATGGCTGGGGATTTAATGGTGTTGATATTATTGACAACCGCGTTGGCGGATGGGACACAACGGGGGGAGGTGGAGGAATAAAACTTCGCAATGGCAGTTTCTCGCGAGTGATGGGTAACGTGCTAACCTCGGGTATGCTTTATTATACTGACCGTGGAGACGCAGAACAGCCCCTGCCCGAGTTTTTCAAAAACGTTTGGGTCCACTCCAATACCGTGAATCTTGAGGGGCCACCGCCACAAGGATATCGAGACATTAATTCCGCAGATTTTGCATTTGGCATCTATTATCAACGGAATTTCGATCTTAATGACCCCGTCGAGTGGCATGAAGAGGGTCTGGTATTTACCGACAATTATTTTCTTCGGGGCGGACAAATTAGCATCTTGGGGCCGGATCCTTCTGCTTTTTGCATCGCCAACAATCCTGAAGCCAAACTTTATTCTCATGAAAAGTCTCAGATCTCGGAGATTTCGGAAAATTCTAGCTGTACGCTGGATGAAGTTTGGATGAATAAACCGGTTGATTTATTCGTGAGTGATTTCAACGGCGACGGGGTTGAGGATTTTATCTATTTTGATAAACATCCCGATACCACGGGCCGTAATCTGTGGACCGCTCACCTTAGCGACCTCTTTGGGTTTCACACGGTTCGTATCATGGGCGGAGATGGTGTCTCAAATTTTTCTGCAGAAACGAATCTTTATCGCGGGGGTGTAGGCGATTTTGACGGTGATAGTCATAATGAGATTATACTTCGCGGTAAGTGCGGCGCAGACACGCGTGCCTGCTGGCAAGTGTGGCGGTATGTAAGTGAAGGGATTGATGCACCCGATGGATTGCTTGAAATGTCTGAGAGCGGGCCTGAGAGTGGTGAATCAGGCAATGCATTTCGGCCGGATAATGAATTCAATGAACTAATACTTGCCGACTTCAATGGCGATGGCCGCACTGAAATTGCTTACGTCGGGATATGTGGCGATGATAATCAAATCTGCTTCCGGGTTCACCGCTGGGATGCGGAAACAAAAACTTTTATTGCCGAGAAATGGGGCGGGGGTATGAGGATTTCCAGTGAAACTTTGACGTACGGATTGAACGCCGGTGACTTCAATGGCGACCGCCGTGCGGATCTTGTTTATCGCGGCCTTTGTGGCAACGATGCGCATGCCTGCTGGCGCGTGCAGCAAAGTGAGAAAACGGGAACGGGCTTTATTTTTTCGGCCAATGATTTCGGCAACAATGCATGGTTTTCAGCGGATTCGTCGTTGCTGGGCTTGCAGCTGTCAGATGTTAATGGCGATGGAAAAACCGATATCGGTTATCGCGGCAAGTGCGGTGATGGACATCCTTGCTGGCGGGTGCATCTAAGCACAGGAAGTTATTTCCAAAATGCAGTGGATTACGGAAATGATACACCCTTCGATTAAAGCTGATTTTTCTCTCGAGCCTAAGATACCAATAGATTGTGGGTTTCCAAAAGCCCGACCCGAACGTGGCCGGGCTTTTTTTGTGCACAGAAATATTGCAACGTGTGTGGTATCATAACTACGTTACTTCAGGTAGGCCATAATCTCGTCTTGGTTTTCCTGATAACCATATATTCCGTACGCTATGCCACAGATTTCTCGAGTAAAAAATCAAACTCAGATTTCAACATCGGCTACAACTATTGCCGCCACTGGCATGCTTACGGTTAGCACGGTCTCGTTATTATTGACCTGGGGAATATTGGCAGCAGCCGTTTTGTCGCCGGGCGTACATCAGGAAACTGACGGCAGCGCCATTGTTTGCCAACATATGGAGTTTGCAGGTTTACGCGGGCAAGATTTCGTAAAAATTGATGCTGGCGAAAAGGCAAATGCCAGGCGATTAAAAAAGCAGGTGCAGGAGAAGATGCAACTGGTTAAAAAAAATATTGAGGGTTCAGGGAGAAATTACCAGAGCGTTAACGAAAAAAATGAATTTGCCAAAAACATCCAGGATTTTTCCAAAGAGTTCGTATCGATGATGAGAAAGAACCCTCAGGACGCTCTCGCATTGCTGCCATCCGAACAAGAGCTCAATGATCTGAATCTGCTTACGAAAAATTGTTTCCCTGAACCCCTCAAAGCGCTTGAGGGAGCGGTGGAAGTATTTCATGCCGATGATTTTAAAAATCAGAGGAGTAAAACCGATTATTATCTCAAAGCAGCGGACAGGAAAAAATATATTTTGCATCTACCGCGAATCGAAGAAAACATTGAATCGCGAACTAAACTGAGCATCCAAAAAGCATATCAGTTGAATAATGAAGTGTTGGTTGACGAATATATGATCACCGGCCAGCCGGGCAACCCGCCGGTCTTGGGGCCGCAAAGCGTCATGGCAATTTTAGTGAACACGACAGTGGTTGATAAAGTTTTGGGCACAACAAATGAATACGATACACCTATGCTGACGAAGGCCGAAGCGGCTAACTTGCTTTACGGTGATGTGAATAATTTTTACCAAATTAATTCTTACCAAAAGATGAGTGTCGTGGGGGCGGAGAATAATCCGGGAAATGTCGCTGACGTTTTTGGGCCATATCATATTACCGTTACAGTAAACAGTTATTATTGTTCAAAAGACCAATCTTTATCGTGTAGCGGTTCGTGTCCGGACGGTAAGGGCAGCTGCCAGGCGTATATTGATTTTGGAGCAATGTATACCTCAATTATCCGGGCAGCCGATGCGGACATTGATTTTCGTAAATATGGCGGTGTTTTGTCGTTTGTTTCAATGCCCTCGCTAGATATATGGCAAGGGATTTCCAGCGCGGGAAAAATATCAACCATCTCTAACGACTTTGGTACCGATGAGGTTAACCAATCAATAGCCGCAGTATTATTGGGTGATTATCTGGAAGGCAATGAAATTACCACGGCCCACGAACTGGGGCATAGTTTTGGCTCAGTTAATCACGCTGGATACCTTAATTGCGATAATTCTTTTGACTTCAATGTTGACTGTCGGTCGGAATACGGGGATTTGTATGACGTTATGGGTTTAGGGGATTTTTTCCACTTTAACGCCAAAATGAAAGAAAGTTTTGGCTGGCTTGCGGCCGATCACGAAAATCACAAAATTATCACCGTGACAAAAGATACGAGCGAGCCGATATACCTTGACCCGATTGAGAAACAAGACGGTAAAATTCAGGGCGTGCGGTTTCGCCGAGGCCCTGACGATGGTTATAAAGATTTATATATAGAATACAGGCAGCCGGATGTTTTGGACGAAAAAATTTTTGGTAAGGCCCTTGAATTTGGAGCACAAACCGATGTTTTCTCCGGCGCGTTATTGCATCTTTCATACATCGGTAGCTCTGTTTTACTTGATGTCCAGCCGCCGGCCAAAGTCTATAAAGATTTATTTTTAAGCACCATTCACGCAGCTACGGAAAGCGGGAAATATTCATATTATACTGATCCTTATTCCGGCACGAAAATCGGAGTGGGCAAACCCGATCCGGTGCGCGGCCTGCCGGTGATGATTGATATCGGGCGGACCGATTTTACGCCGCCAGTTATAGATTCTTTTGAGTTTCTCAGTTATAACGAGGAAGACTGCTCTGGAAATTTTAAAATTACCGCCTCGGACGCTGAAACCGGCATTTCAAAAATTGAAGCATTGGACCAAACATTTTTTTCTGATGAAGCGATTGTTCGGGTGCCCTCAACGCTTTTCAACTCCTCTATTGCCGTTACAGTTTTTGATAACGTGGAAAGTCAAGGAGGCGTTGGAAATAATGTAACAAAAATGAATTTTAATACTCCATTTAACAATTGCGACATTAAACCAATAATTACTGTTTCCTCGCCACTTTTTACTAATGATTATGTCTTTGAGCCAAATTATGATACTGCCAATGAAGTTGTCATAAAAGAAGTAATCACTAACCCGGCCATTATAAATTTTAATATTACAGACGATAGCTTGTCTTCGGTATATATATCCGAATTTTTTAAGGATGATCTTTATAATTATGCGTCTAGAGACCCTCTGCGCAGTTTTAAAAATTTTTCTTATACATTACGCCGAATGCTAACTCCGGGCCGGCACGAGATTGTTATTGACGGCGTGAATAGCGGTCACTCCTATTTTGCCATTATAATTTTTGACGTCGTTCAATCACCAAGGTTTGTCCGCGGGGATGTCAATCAAGATGGGCGAATCGATGTGAGCGACTCCGTGACCATTTTGGAAAATCTCTATCAAGGTACGGCGCCGATCAACTGTCTCGACTCGGCCGACGTTAATAATGACGAAGAGTTAAACCTGACCGACGGGGTGGCTTTGTTGCAAAATCTGTTTATGTCGGAAAAGCCAGCGGACGTTAATCTCAGTAAGACCTGCGAAATTGATTTGGCGATTTTCGATTTGAATACCGAAAGCTTGGATACCGAGAAAATTGACTGCGGAAGTTTTACCGCGGGAAACTGTAACTGACCGTGCTGTGGATTCAATCGTATCGTGGCGGTAGCAAAAAGCCCGGCGCTTCCCGCGCGGGGCTTTTTTTGATATCGAGATGGTTGACGGCGCCCGGAATTGGGTGGAGAATTACGGTGGGTTGAAACGTAACGGGAAAAGGAGGCAGTCGCATGACCTTTGTGGAGCTCTTTGACCAAGTGCGGATCGAGGTTGGTCCCGGGGACCAAACCGAGGCGTTGTTGTGGGCTATCGAGGAGGGCTTGAACGACCATTTTTCAACCGATCCTGGTTGGAAAAACGAGCCGGTTCGGCCGCCGGTGGCCAGGCTATACCAAGCGGTGCTCACGGCCTTGGGCGGAGTATTGCGGCATGTGGATGCCACCAATACCAAAGTGGTCGAGGGGGCAAAAGAAGTGGCGGAAAGTTTTCGCGCCATCATCAACCGCACGCTGCGCGCGTCCCTTGAGTCCCAACCCATCCGGGTTGCCCGACGCGCCGAGGCCAAGCCCGAACCGCCCGCGCAAGTCCGGCGCACCTCCCGTCGCCGTACGGCGTAATCCTCTTAACCGTCGCTCCGGCGACGGTTTTTTAATTTCCCGCCGCCGCAGCAAAGGAGCGGAGCGACTGCTGCGAGGCGAGCGGGAAATTAACCCCGCACCAAGCTCCTTAACGAGTCGCTGGATTTTGATTTATGAGCCGCAGGCGGTAGATTGCGCCAGATCAACAGGGCTATGGCAGTTTGGAATTCGCAAGCTTCGGTGCTGGGGTTTGTACCTTTTTACCTAAACTTGCGGTATGATATAGGAGTTAGTGATATGCTACTCAGCCACAAGAAAAAATATCTGCAGGTGGCGCTCAATGGGACACTGGCCGATGCCCAGCGCATCATTGCGAGTTTACCGGTGTCCGACCGCATTATCGTGGAGGCTGGTACGCCATTCATCAAACGGTATGGCGCCAATGGCATCGCCCAGGTCAAATCGTGGTATGGCGCGCGGGTTGCCGGGCAGGTGGCCGCGCTGCCGGCCATCACTGCGAAAAGCAGATTCGGCCAGGTGCTGGTTGGTTTGTTGCAAAGCCAGTACCAGGCGGCGCAACGGAAAGGGCAGACTTTGCCGCTTCCCTTTGAACCGTACGTGGTGGCCGATTTAAAAACCATGGACCGCGGCGGGACCGAGGTGATGATGGCTAAGCAGGCCGGCGCGAATGCCGCCGTGGCGTTGGGGCTGGCGCCGACGGAAACGCTGGATTCGTTCATTGCCGAATGCCGGGCGATGGGCGTGGATGCAATGGTGGACATGATGAACGTGCCGTACCCGATCGCCGTGTTGCGGACATTAAAACTTCAGCCGGATGTGGTGGTGCTGCACCGCGGCGTGGATGAAACGGAATTCAACAAAGAGAAGATGCTCCCCTTCCACGAAATTCAGCGCATCAAGGCTAACTATACCATGATGATCGCGGTCGCCGGAGGCGACACCATCCGCGAAGTCCAGCGCGCGATTTTCAACGACGCCGACATCGTCGTAGTCTGGAAATCATTTTACGCCGCGTCGGGTGAAACCGGCCAACTCGCCCAACAGTTTTTGGATGAGATTCGATGAACTCATAGCGTTTTTCCGCTGATGAAAAAAGAGCGTGCAGCTCGGCGTGGCCGAGTTTTTTATTTTGTTGCGGTTAAATAATTTACCGGAGTCCTCCTGCTACTCAGGAACAAAGGCGCGCGTTAAACTGAAATCAATGGTTGCGTAATCAGTAATTCACCTATTAGGAAGATGGTACGGTGTCAGATTAATGCAGGGCCGTGGAGTGAGTAAATTACCTTACGTATTGTTATGCTATACTTAAACTATCACTATGGTGAAAACCAAAACCGTGACGTCGTTTAAGCTCCAACTAGTCACCTCCGTGGCCTTGCTGGGGCTTTCTTTGGGGTTTTTCATCCTGGCATCCAGTTTTTCCTCATCGCCGCCGAGTTTCCATATTGCGACCAATGTAAATTCTCCGACACCTACAAGTGTAAAAATCATCCCCCTTAATACGAACTCCTCATCCCCTACCCCTGCCCCGCAACTTTCACCCTC